>CAXTUS010000015.1:11563-49643 GCA_964247475.1 uncultured Acidobacteriaceae bacterium
GTGAGGCCAGGCCCATGGATCAAAAGAGCAATTTGAGCCTGTAAGCAATTTGAGCCTGTAGTGGAGATCGCTCCTGGCCGTTAGCCTTACTGCTTTACCTTCGAGGTGAACCGGCTGAGCACGAACTCCTGCAGGACGGCGTTGACCATACGGCCACCGGTCGTCACCGCGGCATTGCCGAACAAGAGGCCGGCGCCACGATTTGAGGTTGGATAGTAGAGGTTCGAAAGCGCTCCAGAGGCCAGGTCGCCGCCCATGCTCGAGTAGTTGATCTGCTGGCGCCCGTTGTCGCCCTTGGTCAGGAATGGGCTCTTCAACGCATGCACCGCGCGCGCCTTCTTTGTCCCGTATCCCTGGTAAAAGTAGCGCGGATCCTGGTGCAGCAGCGATGGCAGCAGCGCGCCACCGATCATGATGTCCGTGGCCCCGTCTGCATAAAGTGCGCCCACCCGCTGCCCATAGCCCTTCGTGCCCTGGCGGAAGTCCGGCGTGTCGCTCGCCTGGTCGAGACCGCCAAGAAACATGACGCCCGCGAAGTTAACAGGATCGGACACAGCTTTGAAGGCGAGCTTGTACTTCAGCTTCGCCGGCAGCGGCACAAAGGTCGGATCGTAGACAGTGTAGAAGTTGGGCAGGAAGCCGAATATCCTCTGCTGCTCTTCGTTCTTCACCTGCAGAATGGCAAGCTCATCGGCAAACACTGCCGACACCGCGGTATCGACGTTCGCAACGTTCAGCTTCACATCGGACAGGGTGACATCCTGGCCAGCTGAGAGCGTAAGCTCGGGCGAGGTCCATACGCCGAAGCCCGGAGCAGAGACCGTCACGCGGCAGGGGACCATTGCTGGCACATGCAGGATCTGGAAGGCGCCCGTCCCGTCCGAAGAGGCTGTCCTGTGTTCCGCCGCGGACGGTCCTTCGATCGAGATCTTCGCTCCCGGTATCGCCGCCGCATCTGCGTCGGTCACCACCCCCGAGATACTCCCCGGCTGAGGCACAGGCGCTTCGATCTGCTGGCTGTAAAGCGGCCGGCAGAGGGACAGCACGATCATCGAAACAGCAGCAAGCAGGCGCATCTTCATTTCCTGGAAATCAGACTCGCCTGGTGCAGGATCGACTCAGCTATTTTGATCGTGCGGAAACTTTGGCTGATGCCGCGAGGCTTGGGTTACGATGTCCCGCATGGAAGTGCACGCGCCACACCACCCTCTGCACAGCTGGCGTGACTTCTTCATCCACATCGCCACCATCACCATCGGTCTGCTGATCGCGCTTGGCCTCGAAGCTTCGGTGGAAGCGCTGCATCACCGGCATCAGCGCAACGAAGCGCGCGAGAACATCCTGAATGAACTTGCCGGCAACCGGAAGGAGCTGCCCGATGACCTCGGTTCGCTCGCCGCCGAGCGCCATGAACTCGAGCAGAACATCGGGCTGCTGCGCCAGCTGCGCAACCATCAGGCCGTGCCTCCCGGGAGCAAGCTGAAGTTCAGCTGGTACTGGTCCTCTCTGCCCGATGCGGCATGGCAGACAGCTCGCGAGACCGGCGTCCTTGCGCTTCTGCCCGCTGCCCAGGTCAAGCAATACAGCGGCATTTACATCCAGCAGGCGCTCTTCAACGAAAGCGGCGTCGCACTTTCAAAGGCGCTTACCGAAGCTGAGATCCCGTTGAAGGTAGAGCCCGATCTGCGTGCGCTGAGCCCCGCCATGATCGATGAGTTGATCCGTGCCTGCGCTCTCGGCATCAACCGCATCGATTACGCCGAAACCCTGGCGCGCAGCCTGCCCGCTTTTTATCAGCGGGCGCTTGGTGAATGAGCAGGACCCCTTCGCCGCTGTAAATCTGGTCGGCGCCTCCCGGTTACGTCGGCCCAACAATCTTCATCCATGCTCAACGTCCGGCCGCTAACGTTCTCTACAATAAGAGACAAACCTGCATTCGCGATTTGAAAAGCATCCCGGGGCAATCCCCTACGAGGTTCTACTTGAAGATCGTTCTGGCCGAAAAAGTCTCCCCTGCAACCCTTGCCATCCTGAACCAGGAGCCCGGCTGGAACTGCATCACGGCCGACAAGATCAAGTCGCTGCCGGATGAGCTTCAGGATGCGGATGCCCTCATCGTGCGGTCTGCCGTGCAGGTGGACGCGGCGCTGCTTGAGCACGCGCCGAAGCTGCGTGTCATCGGCCGTGCCGGCGTGGGCGTCGACAACATCGACACCGCTGCCTCCACCCATCGCGGCATCGTGGTAATGAACACGCCGGGCGCGAACGCCGTGGCTGTCGCCGAGCTCACGTTGGGACTGATGATCGCGATGGCGCGTTCGATTCCGCGCGCCAACAGCACCATGCACGCCGGTACGTGGGACAAGAAGTCGCTGCAGGGGTCAGAGCTGCGCGGTAAAACGCTGGGCATCGTAGGGCTGGGCCGCATCGGGCTTGAGGTCGCACGCCGTGCCGCCGCGTTCGGCATGGAACTCATTGCATACGATCCCTTCCTCGCCCCGGTGATCGCACGCGAGAACGGCGTGACGCTTACCTCGCTCGACCAGGTCTTCAACTCGGCGGACTACCTGACGCTGCACGTCGGGCTTACCGCACAGACCGAGGGCATGATCAACGCGCATTCGATCGCAATCATGAAGCCCGGAGTGCGCATCGTAAACTGCGCGCGGGGCGAGCTGATCGTCGACGCGGCACTGGCGGACGGCCTCAGGTCGGGCAAGGTCGCGGGCGCCGCACTCGACGTCTTCCACAAGGAGCCATTGAAGGATTCGGTGTACTTCAATCTGCCCGGTGTGCTCCTGTCTCCGCATATCGCGGGCGCGACCGACGAGGCGCAGGAGGCGATCGGCATCCAGCTTGCGCGGCAGGTGCGCGATTACCTGAAGCTGGGCGTGGTGCAGAACGCCGTCAACCTGCCTTCGCTGACGCACGAAGAGTACCTGGAGGTCGCACCCTACATCGAGATGGCCGGCCGGCTCGGCCAGTTCCTGTCGCACGCCGCGCAGGGCCACCTGGAGACGCTGAGCCTGACCTACAGCGGGCGCATCGCACAGGGCAAGACCGACCTGATCCGCAACGCCGCGATCGCTGGCCTGTTTGATGGAGCGGACGCAGTGAACCGGATCAACGCAGCCTCGGTCGCGGAGGAACGCGGCATCCGGCTCCAGGAAGACAAGAAAGAGTTCGCAGTGGGCGGCTCGGGGTCGGTGCTGAAGCTGACCCTGCACGGCTCTGAAGGCGAGACGTCCGCGTCGGCTACCGTTTTGCATGGCACGTCGCCGCGCCTGCTTACCTACGATGGCATCGACATCGAGGCGCCGCTCCAGGGAACGCTGATCGCGATCCGCAACCACGATGTGCCGGGTGTCGTCGGCCGCATCGGCACCATCCTGGGCGAGCACGGGGTGAACATCGCCAACTTTGCACTCGGCCGCAGCACGCGCAAGAGCCACATCCCCGAGGGCCAGGCGCTCGCCATCATCCAGGTGGAGGTACCCGGCGGCGAGACGCTTGTGCCCGCGATCGAAGCGTTGAAGCAGGTAGAGGCGATCGCCAGCGCCCGCATCATCAAGCTTGGCAAGGCCTGATCGAGCGATCTCCTTGATCGCCGGCACTTTGCCACGCGCTTGGTAAAGTGCGCTTATCCTTTGCTGCGGTCGGTAAAGCGGAAGAAGAGCGACTGCTCTGCTACCGGCGCAGCAGCCGCGTTCAGGGTTGCCATCTGGGTGTGTGAGAGCGGTGTAAACTCACGCGCGATGTGCACGTTCTCTTCAAGCTGCGCAACCGTATCGCAGCCGATAATGACGGTGCTGACCGGGTGCGTGAGCGTGAAGTGCATGGCATCGCGCATGCTCATGACGCCGCTGCGCGTCGCGATCGCGGACCCCTCCCAGGAGTGGCGCTGCGCATCGAGCGGGGGCGGTGTCCAGCCCGTAAGCAGGCGGCCGCGCGAGGGAACTTTCATGCCGATGATCCCCATCTGCTTTTCGACCGCCAAGGGCAGGAGCTTGTCGGTGAAGCTGTGGATGTGCGAGTCTGCCGCGTTCAACGACATCAGGATGCAGTCGAAGTTATGGCGATTGCAGGCATCGATGAGCGCCTCGGGACGGTAGTGTCCCGTGACGCCGAGAAAGCGCACCACCTTCTGGTCCTGCATCTCGAGGAGCGCTTCCATGGCTCCGCCCTTGGCAAAGATGGCGTCGACATCTTCGGGCAGACCGACATCATGCAGCTGCCACAGGTCGACGTGATCCGTGTTCAGCAGCTTCAACGATCTTTCGATCATGCGCAGCGAGCCTTCGCGCGTGCGCTCCTTGGTCTTGGTAGCCAGAAAGGCCTCGTTGCGCCGCTTCTTCATCACGCTGCCCACGTACTGCTCGCTCCAGCGCTCGGGGCCGCCGTAGATGGACGACGTGTCGATGTAGTTGACGCCAAGGTCAAGGGCGCGCTCGATGATAAGGACGGCGGCGTCGAAGTTGTTCGCCTTCTCAAGCGTGGCCTGCCCGCCAAGCGAGAAGATGCCGACCTTGTAGCCGGTCCTGCCGAGATTGCGCGTGGGCATGGCGCCATGGGTGCGCGGGTTCGAGGGCAGCGCGGGCAGCACGTGATCGACAGCGTGGGCGGGTGCAGCGGCCGAAGCAAGCAGCCCGGCGGCAACGGCGCCTCCTGACTTCAGGAACGTCCTGCGATCACTTTGCGTGAGCTTGCTCATGAATGGTTCTCCTTGGGCGCCGGCGGGCGGCTGCAGGCGATTCTACTGTGTGGAAGGCACAGTGCGCACGTGCATCTTTGCCAAGGATCGAATGGACCTCCTGACCGTCATGGCATCCATCCGCTAAACTGGCAGCAGGACACCATCATGCCGCTTTACGAGTACGAATGCACTGCCTGCCATAAGCGCACGGAGAAGATCCAGAAGTTCTCTGACCCAGAGATCACCACCTGCCCGTACTGCGGGGGCACGCTGAAGCGCGTCATCTCCGCACCCGCCTTTGCGCTGAAGGGCGGTGGCTGGTATGCGGACGGGTATGGGTCGGCCAAGCCCTCCGCGGCAAAGAGCGGCGGCGAAGGTGCCGCAGCAGCCCCGGCCGCAGGCGGTTCAGGCGATGCCGGGAGCGCAGCTGCCCCTGCTGCCGCGCCGGCCGCCGCACCTTCTGCGCCGGCCGCGGCTCCTGCCGCTTCTTCCAGTGCTTCATCCGACAAGAAGTAAGAGGGACGGCAGGCGCGGCCCACTAAGCCCACCCGGGCTTCTGCCGGGCGATCGCGTGTTCAGGCGGATCAGCGGGTCGTGGACTTCTTCGCCGCACGCTTTTTAGCGGGAGCTTTCGCTGCCGCCGCCTGCTTGGCTGAAGACTTCTTTGCGACGGCCTTTTTTCCCGCGGACTTGCGACCTGGCGGAGGTGGAACCTTCTTGCCGGCTGCACGCGCCTCGGATAAACCGATGGCGATGGCCTGTTTCGGGTTGGTCACCTTCTGCCCGCTGCTGCTCTGCAGCTTGCCCTCTTTGAACGCCTTCATCTCGGTCTCGACGTTCTTCGAAGCTGCCGGACTGTACTTGCGCTCACTACTTTTCGCCGCTGATTTCTTCGCAGTTGCCATGCGATCACCTCAGCCGGCTTAGACAGTTGCCTGGCGCTCAGAGGTTGCAGCTTGCGCCGTCAGGGTTGAACCATCGCTGCTACATACCCCAGCTCACGAGGCGCGCTAGAAGTTGAAGAAGGCCTTGCGCAGCGCGTCTTCATACGCTGTTTTAGCCTTCTTGGCGCGGCCTCTGGCCTCTTCTTCAAGGCAACCGGCGGCCTCCCACTGGTCGATCTCCGCCTCACTGTGATTCACCGAGGACAGGTTTTCTTCCTTGCGAATGGCAGCGATCCAATCCTCGACTGCGTTCCGGTAATCATTGCGCATCTTGTTGAGTGCGGCGGTCTCAGCAGCCATGGCGTTCATATCCTCTGCGCGTGAGCATAGGGGGCGAATGTGAATGTCGCGTGTATAGAGCGCATGATGTCGAGCCCTCGAGGGCAGAACGCGTTGGCTCTCCGGCGCTGATTCCTGACGGCACCCGCGGCGGAATCGGCTATGCTCAAGGCTCAACCCCAGGGAACAAATCTCTTCTGCAGGAGCCAGTCCACGATGGAGCAAGCCGTCGCTGAACCGCTTCATCCGCTGATCGAAGCCGACCTGCCTTCCGGACTTCGCGCGAATATCCTGTCGCCGGCCGAAACGCTCGCGCAATCGATCTCGACCATCGCGCCCACAGCGACGCCCGCCATGACGGTGCCGCTGGTCTTCGCGATGGCCGGCAACGGGACGTGGCTTGCCTACATCTTCGCGGCCTCGGCCATCCTGCTGATCGCCTTCTGCATTGCAAAGTTCGCGCGCGAAACCTGCTCGCCCGGATCGCTCTACACCTATGCGACGTCGTCGCTGCCGCCGCTCGCCGCGGGCGTGGCTGGCTGGGCGCTGCTGATGGCTTACGTCGCGACCGCCGCCTCGGTCACCGGCGGCTTCATCAACTACGCCAACGTACTTGTGCTGAACCTGACGCATCACCAGTTGCCGAACGCACTGCTGGCGGCTCTCTGCGTGGCCTCGTCCACCTTCATCGCATACCGCGACGTACAGGTGTCGGCGCGCCTGATGCTGTGGATCGAGGCCGTGTCGATCCTTGCCATCGTCGTCATCCTGGCGCTTCTGGTCTGGCGGAATGGCTTCCACCTGGACTACGCGCAGCTCAGCCTGTCGGGGGTGAAGCCATCCTCGGTGCGGCTTGGCGTAGTGCTCGCCATCTTCAGCTTCGTCGGCTTCGAAAGCGCGACCACCCTTGGTGCAGAGGCGCGTCATCCGCTGCAGACCATCCCCCGTGCGGTCATTCAAAGCGCCTTCTTCACCGGCGCCTTCTTTGTGCTGTGTGCGTACCTTGAGACGCTTGGCATGGCCGAGGCGCATGAAGATCTGGGCAAGTCCGCAGCACCCTTCCATGTGCTCGCGAACCTTGTTGGAGTAGGTCCGTTCGGCATGGTGATCGACATCGGCGCCATGGTAAGCATGTTCGCCTGTACGCTGGCATGCATCACCGCGGCTGCGCGCGTGCTCTTGCGGATGGCGCAGAACGGTATCGCCCATGGCGGCCTCGGACGGACCCATAGAAAGAATGCGACCCCGCACCTGGCGGTCATTGCCATCGGCGCTGCAACGCTGCTGCCGGTCTGTGTGCTCGCACTGCGTGGAGAGTCGGGGCTCGACATCTATGGCTGGCTGGGATCGCTTGCGGTCTATGGGTTTCTGACCACGTATGGCCTGGCTGCGCTCGCGCTCCCCATCTTCTTGAAGCATGTGCACCGGCTGCGGACGGCGACGCTTGCGCTCTCGATCGCGGCCACCTTGGCGATTCTGGCGGCGCTTGCGGGCACGCTCTACCCGGTGCCTGACAGCCCATACAACTGGCTGCCCTATGTCTACCTTGGCTACCTGCTGCTAGGGCTTGGGTGGCAGGCGTGGGCTACTCGTACGTCGCGAGAGCAGCCTGGCTTCTAGTCCACGCCGATGTCTTCGTTCCAGATAGCAGGGTGCCTGACGATGAACTCGTTCAGCAGGCCGCGGCATACCTCTGAGTCCAGATCGATGATGGTCACGCCGTGTTCACGCAGCCATTCGAGACCGCCTGAGAAGGTGCGGCTCTCGCCCACGACCAGGGTACGGATGCCGAACTGGCGGATCAGCCCGGAGCAGTACCAGCAGGGCGCAAGCGTGGTCACCATGACGATGTCGCGGTAGCTGCGCTGGCGGCCCGCCCGGCGGAATGCGTCGGTTTCGCCATGCGCGGAGGGATCATTCTGCTGCACGCGGCGGTTGTGTCCGGAGGCGAGCAGAAGGTTGTCGCCGTCGAACATGGCGGCGCCGATCGGGATGCCTCCTTCGGCCAGCCCGAAGCGTGCTTCTTCAATCGCGAGATCGAGCATCGCCTGGTACTTCCGAATGTCGTCCACTAACGACGCTCCTGTGCGCGGCGGCGCTGAATCTTCCACACCAGTGCGACCACCAGCACCAGGCCCAGGCCGTAAAGCCAGTTGCGCAGACGGCGACGCTCGCCCACGCGCTCAAGCGTGCCTTCGACCCAGGCCTTGTGGACGGCCACAAGATCATCGCCCAGACCGGGGATAGAGACCGAGCGCAGCTCCGCATCGCTCGTCCCGACCGGTAACGATCCAAAGATCCGCTCGACTTCGGGTGGCCGTCCGTCGCGATCCTTCGGCAGCCTGCGGATCAGCTGATTAACCTCTTCATCGCGCGGGTCGGTGAAGAAGCGTGCGTCGGCGGTGTTGGGGAAGAGCGTCGCCTTGCCGGTCATCTTCATCTCGATGGCAGCGACGCTATCCTGGCAGACGCCGAAGCCGTAGTAGCCGCCGAAGGGGATGGCCGGGTGCGCGGCGTGCAGGTGGGCGTAGGTGTTGATGAAGGCAGCGGTCAGGCGTGTGACCTCGACGGCGTCGGCGCCGCGGTACTCGTGAGCATGGCGGTTCATCACCCATGCCTGGTCGAGCTGGTCCATGGTGCGGAACTCGGCCTTGCCGTCGATGCCGAAGTAGAAGGCGACCGCGGCCTTGACGTGGGGTCCATGTGTGCCGGCAGAGGGCTCGATGAACCACTCGTACTCGGCGTGCGAGACGGGCACGAGCAGGGGGCGCGGGCGGCCTCCGGCCGGCTCGGGAACGACGATCTGCGAGTTGATCCAGAAGGGCATCATCACGTCCTGCTCGGTGCTCCCGGCCCCGGCCGGCTTCCAGTGCAGGTGCCCGAAGTTGGCGAAGTAGCGCGCGTCCGCGACAGTCACCTTGTGGCCGCTCGCGATCAACGCCGCGATCAGGTCCTGCGGCGTCGATACCGTCTTGCCGGCAAAGCTCGCGGTGAAAGGCTGCGCGGCTTCGGAGCCAAGACCGTTCAGGCTGAGGCGATTCAACGCGTCTGCGAGCCGTGTGCTTTCGGCGTGGAGCGGTGCCAGGTCCGGCTTGGGACCGTCGCCGCGGGTAACGCCATTGCCAAGCTGCGTAAGGTAGTCACCGGGGATGAAGGGCGGCCCCGCGGCGGCTTGATCAAGGTCTACGCTGCCCGGCTCGCCCAGCTTGAAGTCGCCGAGATCCATGTAGGCTTCAACTGTCTTGCGGCTTGCCTCGCCCGCTGCCGAGGGTGCGCCGCCTGCGGTCGAGATCTCCTCGACCTTGACGTCCTTGCCTGCAACATGGCCGACAACCCGCACTGTCGGGTTGATGGCGGACATCGTCCAGCCGGGGAAGCGGTCGAGTCCGCCCCAGTCCTTACCCAGGATGAGCTCGCGCATGTGGTGGATAAGCTCCGGCGTGAGCAGGGCGGCGCCTGCCTTCTTTGCGCCGCCCTGGACTTGCTTGAGAAAGGCTTCGGTGAAGCCGGGCTGGGCGGAGAGCGTCTGCATCATCTCTGAAAGCCTGACCGTATCCGGCGGCATCGGGTCACCGGCCGGCATCGCGTGCCCCATCATCGCAACTCCGAACGCCGCCGCCAACCCGCCTCGCAGAACCCGCATGCCCGTATTACACCTCATCCGTTCCGCTACCGGTGCCCTCTAAACGGCGTCGAGTTTCTTCACCACGAGTTCATTCAAAACCGCGGGATTCGCCTGGCCCTTGCTCGCCTTCATCACCTGCCCGACAAAGAAGGCGGCGACGGTGCGCTTGCCGGCCTTGAACTGTTCGACCTGCTTCCGATTGGCGGCGATGACGTCCTCGATGAGCTTCTCGATCACGCTCGTGTCCGAGATCTGCTGCGGCTTGTCGCGCTCGTAGACGGCGGTGAAGTCTTCCTGGTTCGCGAAGGCGGTGTCGAGCATCTGCTTCAGCATCTTGCTTGAAATCTCGCCAGCTTCGACGAGATCGGCGGCAAGCACCAGGCCGTCGAGGGTGATCGGCGACTCCTCCATCTCCATCTCCGCCGCACGCAGGCGCATGGTGATCTCGCTGGTAAGCAGCGAGGCCACGCGGCGCGGAGACTTCGCCTGCTTGGCCGCAGCCTCGAACTGATCGGCGAAGGCGCGCGTGTTGGTGAAGGTGGCGGCATCCTGCTCGGAGATGCCGTACTCGGCGACCATTCGTGAACGGCGGGCTTCGGGCAGCTCTGGAAGGGCCTTCAGGATCTCCGCCTGCCAGGCCTCCCCGACCACCAGTGCCGGCAGGTCGGGCTCGGGGAAGTAGCGGTAGTCGTGCGCCTGCTCCTTCGAACGCATGGAGTAGGTGCGACCTTCGGCGTTGTTCCACAGGCGCGACTCCTGGATGACGCGTCCGCCGTCTTCGAGCACCCCGATCTGGCGCTCGATCTCGTACTGGACGGCCGAGCGGATGTAGCGGAAGGAGTTGACGTTCTTGACCTCGGCCTTGGTGCCGAACTGCTGCGCTCCCTTCAGCATGACGCTGACGTTGGCGTCGCAGCGGAGCGAACCCTCTTCCATGTTGCAGTCGCTGACGCCGGTGTAGAGCAGGATCTCCTTCAGCCTTGTGAGGTACTCGAAGACCTCATCGGGCGTGCGGAGATCGGGTTCGGAGACGATCTCGCACAGCGGTGTTCCGCAGCGGTTCAGGTCGATGTAGGTGCGTGAGACCGAGTCGGCGAAGCCGTCGTGGATGCTCTTGCCCGCGTCCTCTTCCATGTGCAGACGGGTAATCCCGATGCGCTTCATCGCGCCCGATGTCCCATCGCCTTCGGGGACGTCGAGCCAGCCGTTCTCGGCGATCGGCTTGTCGAACTGCGAGATCTGGTAGCCCTTGGGATTGTCCGGGTAGAAGTAGTTTTTGCGCGCGAAGATGCTGCGCTCGCGGATCTCGCAGTGGATCGCCTTGGCGGCCAGCACCGCAAACTCGACTGCCTTGTGGTTCAGCACCGGCAGGGCGCCCGGCAAGCCGAGGCAGGTCGGGCAGACATGGGTGTTCGGCTCGCCGCCGTACTTGTTCATGCAGCCGCAGAAGGCCTTGGTCTCGGTCAGGAGCTGGACGTGGACTTCGAGCCCGATCACGGGCTGGTACTTGGCCAGGATCTCTGGCGAGAGCTCAACGGCAGTCATAGCTTCATCCTATCAACTGGCCGCCAGGCGCCTGACCTCCGCTCCGCGATAATGGAAGGGTGATGACCGCTCCAGAGATCGCGCTCCAGGCTGCTCCAGCTACCAGTCCAGCTACCAGTATCAAGGCCATCGAAGATCGCATTGCCCCCCTGCGCGAGCGCCTGGCGGCCCATCCGCTCTACCGCAGCATCCGGACCGAGGCTCACCTGCGCCTCTTCATGGAATCGCACGTCTTCGCGGTCTGGGACTTTATGTCGCTCTTGAAGTCGCTGCAGGCGCGGCTCACCTGTTTCTCCTCCCCGTGGCTGCCGACCCGGCTGCCGGCATCCCGCCGCTTCATCAACGAGATCGTCCTCGGCGAGGAATCAGACGTGTACCAGGGGCGTCCGATCAGCCACTTCGAGCTGTACCTTGAAGCCATGCAGCAGGCGGGCGCCAACACCACGGCTATCCACAACCTGCTGTCCGACCTGGACGCAACGCCGGTGCTCCAGGCGGTAAGGGCTGCTCAGATTCCTGACGGCGCCCGTGCCTTCCTGACGGCCACCTTTTCCCTGATCGAAGCGGGCCAGCTCCACGCCCTGGCCGCTGCCTTCACCTTCGGCCGTGAGGACGTTATCCCGGACATGTTCCGCTCGCTGGTCCGCGACCTGAACCAGCAGAACGCCGGCGCGCTCGACACCTTCCTCTGGTACCTCGAGCGGCACATCGAGGTTGACGGCGAGGACCACGGGCCGCTTTCGTTGCGCATGATCGAGGACATCTGCGGGTCCGATCAGGCTCGCTGGGCTGAGTCGGCCCAGGCGGCCGAGGCGGCGCTCGTCGCGAGGCTTTCCCTTTGGGACGCGATCCTCGGTGAGATCGAGGGCTCTCGATAGGCCGCGAAGCTGCGAACGGGTTTGCGGGTGTCGCCGGGGAAGATTGTGGTTGAGATCCGCTCGGTCCGGTTGCGGTAAAAAATCAGGGGAAGCCAAAGCCGTTGCTTAGGCCCCCCCTGGCGCGAACCTGGGATAAATCCTGGCGCTCTCCCTGCGGAAGACCACGGCCAGTGGTCGGAGTGACTGGACGACCATGGCTACTTGGTGACTCACTCATGGGCCGCGCTTCTAGCACCCGGAGTGCACCTTAGTAACCCCCACCCATTGATCGGGTAGCAACGTCACTCGACGTAGCTATACTGGCGGCTAACGCAGCTCCGGCACAACCCGCATGATGGGACATAAGGGGGCATTTGAGGACTTCCGCCAAAAATAGTTCTTCTTCCGGGCCCAAAATGGAACGCCTGAACTCCTGGAAGGAGATCGCGGCGTTCTTCGGGAAGGACGTCCGGACGGTGAGGCGTTGGGAAGGGTCGCGTGGACTGCCTGTCCATCGCGTACCGGGCGGCGGCCGCAGCAGCGTCTTTGCGTATGTGGCGGAGCTGGAGGTATGGCTGGCAAGGGTGGACACGGCTGAACCCGAGGTCGAGATCACCACGCTGCCTACGCCTGAGCCGCCCGCGGAAGACCTCGAATCCCCCCGTGTATCCACCGCAGGCTCGAACTTCGCCAGCAAGTTCGAGCCTGAAGCTGACCTAGGGGATGACTCTGCGCCCGACGCACCGCCAGCTGCGCGCCTCGCTATAAACGCACTCTCGGGGCCAGGCGGAGACACGCCTGCGAGGCCAGGGGCTGCACTCTTCTCCGTTCCCACTCCGGCTGCTGCTCCGGCTGCCGCTCCGGCGCTGCTCGAGACAGGCGCGCCCGGCCCGCATGAGGTGGCGCGCCTGCCCCTCTTCCGGCGCTACACCTTGATCGCCCCGGTGGTGGTGACGCTGATCGCCGCCTCCATCTTTGCCGTGCGCCAGAAGCACGTGGCGCCTGCCCAGCCGCCCTCTCCATCCACTGGTAAAGGGCTTGAAACTTCGTCGTCCCTGAGCTCTGATCCCGAGGCGCGGGAGTTCTACCTGCGCGGGCGCTACCAGTGGAACCAGCGCACCGAGGGATCGATCACCCGGGCAGCCGAACTCTTCACCCAGGCAATCCAGCGCGACCCTCACTTTGCCGCCGCCTACGCCGGACTGGCCGACAGCTACATCTTCCTCCGGCAGTACGGGCACATGACAGACCAGGAAGCCTTTCCACGGGCGCTGCTTGCCAGCGGCCAAGCGCTTGAGCTGGACGACACCTCGCCCGAGGCACATCGCACCTACGCCTTCCTGCTGAACTACTGGCTGTGGAACTTCCCGGCGGCTGAGCGCGAGTTTAAGAGATCGCTCGAGCTTCGTCCGAGCGATCCGCAGACCCATCACTGGTACGCCACGTCGCTTTATTCCGCCGGCAGGTATGAGGATGGACTGCGCGAGATTGACGAAGCGCGGCGTTTGCAGCCGGATTCGGCTTCCATCAACGCGAACCGGGGATTGCTGCTGGCCGCGCTCAACCAGAACTCGGCTCTCGAGTACCTGCTCCAGATTGAACGGGACTGCCCCGACTTCCCTCCGGTTCACCGCTACCTGGGTGAGCGCTATGCCGCGCTTGGGGACTACAAGGACTTCCTGGTGCAGTTTGAAAGGTTCTCAGTCCTCCGCGATGACCTGGCCTCGGCCGAGATCTATGAGCGTGCGCAGGCGGAACTCGAAGCGCACGGCAGCCAGGCCATGCTGCGGCTGCTGGGCGAGAGCTTTGGAGATCTGGCTGAAAACAGCAAGGGAGATGCCATGCTGCCTGCCTTCTTCTACGCCAAGCTAGGGAATAAGGAGCGGACCCTCTTCTACATGCGGCTTGCCGGGCAGCGCCACGATGCTGATTTCCTGACGATGAACGGCGAACCCGCGTTTAGCCTGGTCTACGGAACGCCGGAGTACAAGGCGCTGCTGCTGATGCGCAAGCAACCGGTTTCAGTCACCGACCCAAGGCAGGGATTGAAGCTGGTGCAGTCGCGTTGAAGCGGCCTGAAGCCGGCGGGGGCGACTAGCTCCGGACCACCTGGCCATCGCGCATCTGGATGGTGCGATCGGCGTAGGCGGCGGCTTCGGGGTTGTGAGTGATCATCAGGATGGTCTGGCCGAGACGCTTGTTCAGGTCGCGCAACAGGTTCAGCACGATGTCTGAGTTCTTGCTGTCGAGGTTGCCGGTTGGCTCATCCGCCAGCAGGATCGCCGGGCCGTTGACGATCGCGCGGGCGATGGCGACCCGCTGCTGTTCGCCGCCCGAAAGCGCACGCGGCTTGTGCTGCATGCGCCTTGCGATGCCCAGCATCTCGAGGACTTCCTTGAAGTGATCGTCGAAAGCGAGCGGCCGGCCGGCCACGTCGCGCACGATCTGGATGTTCTGCTCGGCGGTCAGCGTTGGCAGCAGGTTGTACTTCTGAAAGACGAAGCCGACGGTACGTTTGCGCAGGTCATTGCGGTCAGCGTCCGACATCCTGCTCAGGTCGCGGGCGTTGATCTGGACTGTGCCCGAGGTGGGAGGGGTGAGGCCGCCGAGGATGTTGAAGAGCGTCGACTTGCCGGAGCCCGAGGTGCCTACGATCGACAGGAACTCGCCCCGCGCTACATCGATCGAGACGCCGTTCAGGGCGTGGATATCGACCTCGCCCACGCGGTAGGTCTTGTGCAGGTCCTTCACCTGGATAATGGGTGTGCCGGGCACGTTCACAGGCAGCGGCTCAAGCATCGGGTGGGCTTCTAAGTTACTCATAGCTCAGGGCCTCCGTGGCGTCCTGCTTGACCGCGCGAACCGCGGGAACCACTGTGCCGACGATCGCACCCACGATGGCGATCGCAGCCGCGATGGGCCACCAGGCGAAGACTGTCTCCTGCACCAGCGATGCGGGCACGGCATGCAGCATCAGCCATTGCGTGCCATAGGTCATGACGATGCCGAAGAGGGTCCCGATGATTGCGAGGATGATGGTTTCGCGAAAGAGCATGTTCAGGATGTAACCAGGACCCGCGCCGACCGCCTTCAGGATGCCGATCTCGCGCGTGCGTTCGAGCACCGCGGTGTACATCGCCATGAAGACGACGATGAAGCCGACGATCGAGGCAACGCCGATGACCACGTAGATGAAGTCCTTCAGCATGGTGACGTTGTTCAGGCTGAGCTGCGAGGTGAACTCTGCGACGGTGTAGATCTGGTAGCCCTTGTTAGGATCGGGATCGCCGCCGTTCAGCTCCTTGCGGAGGTTGCCGACGAAGGCATCGGCCTTGCCGGCGTCGTCGAGCTTCAGGTAGACGGCCGAGATCTTGCCTTCGTTGCCGGTTAGCCGCTGGAGTGTGGTGATGGGCGCCAGGATGCGCGCCAGCTTGCCGGATTCGTAGATGCCGGCGACCCGCCAGTCGTGGTTGATCAGCTTGAGGTGGTCGCCGGGATGAACCTTCTTCTGCTTGGCGTAGAACTCGTCGACGATGACGTCGTCGTCCCGCTCGAAGGGCGTGCCTTCGATGAATTTGAAGCCATCCTTTTCGCTATCGCCCGGCTTGCGCCAGGTGCTTGCCATGCGGTTGATGGAAGAGAAGTCGACGCCCTGGATGGTGTCGAAGCCGCCGATAGACTGAACCATGGTTCCGGTGGCGAGTGCAACGCCGGGCTTTGCGCCCAGGATGGGGATGATCTTGTCAGTGAGCGGCGCCGATGACAGCGACATGACGGAGCTGCCCGGGGGCCGGACGAAGACGTCGGCGCCGATGCCGCGCGCGCGGCGTGCGCTGGCGTCGAGCGTGCCGTAGGAGACACCGACCAGAGTGAGGATCATCGTGACCTCGACGCCGATGGCGAGGACCGACAGGAAGGTCCGGAGGGGACGATGAGCAAGATTGGCGAAGATGAGCTTGTTGACCAAGCTTTTAGTATATCGAAGCGGGTGCAGCCGCGTCCTGACGCCGGATGGTTCCTGCAGGAGTCAGCAGGCGCACCGGTTGGTGCGGTCGAAGCGCCTGCCTCAGCAATCGAGTCTGGGTTCCACAGCTTGCGCGCGCTGCGCCCTGTCGCCCTACACGGGATCGCCGTTCGTGCTGACGACGCTAGGTTTGGCTTACATCCTGGACCGGTGGTTGGCTTACATCCCAGGGAGTGATTGGCTTACATCCCGGGCAGTGATTGGCTTACATCCCGGGGAGTGACTGCCTTACATCCCCGAGCGCTTGGAAGCGTGGTGGGCTGGGGCGGTCTTGGCGGGCGATTCGGCCAGGGCAGCGTCGATGACCGTATAAAGCTTGGTCACATCGACTACCTCGGTCCAGCCGCTTGGCCCAATGACGATGATCGTCGGGGTCTTGCGGATGCCCAGCCGCTCGCCGAGTGTGACGTCGGCCTGCACCTCTGCGGCGAAGCGTCCCGCGGGATCCATGACGAAGGGCATCTGCTGACCGTGGCCCTGGAACCACTTACGGGTGAAGCCGTCGAGATCGTCCTTGGACGCGATGCTCATCTGGTTCGAGAAGACGTCGGCCCGGAACTTTTCGCCGGCTTCGGGTGAGACCTTGTCCTGCAGGTAACGAGCCGTGATGGCGGCATCGCGCGACCACTGGTGGCCCGGGATCAGGTAGTCGTGCCGGTAGAGCGGGATCTTGTAGTGATCGACTGCCTGGTGTGTGATGGGGAAGGCGTGCGAGCAGGCGGGGCATTCCAGGTCTTCGAAGTCGAAGATCGCGGCCTTCTGCCCGGCCGGCAGCTTCAGCATGGAGGTATCGCGAAAGGTCTGGCCCTGGCCGGGGGGCGCCGCATTCTGTGCTTCAAGGGCGGCGGGCGCGGCGAGTGAAACGGCGGCGGCGAGGGAGAAGGCGACGAGTAGGTTCATGGAGGGTAGACGGAGTCGGTTCATGGGGGATAGACGCATCGGAGCTTTCCTTCTTATTTTAGCTGTTTCCCATGCTGGGGATGAACGGCCGTGCAAACCATAGAAGTTCACGGCCGTGTATGTGCGTCATTTCAGACCAATGATTCCGCGGACCCTCGGCAATCATTTCGCAACCCGGGCCGCCGCATGGCACTCTAATACGAGTGATCAACCCGAACCAAATGCACAAGTTCCGCCCCAGGAATCCCATCCGAAGTTCGAAGAGTTCAGAAAGACTACGTGCACTGGCGTTGATGGCGGGTGCCTCCTTGTGCCTGGTAGACGGCGCCCGGGCGCAGGTTGCAGCCACGCCGGCGCCTTTGCCGAGCGCCCCGAGCGCCCAGGCCAGGCCGCTTGTTCTGACCGGCGGTGTTATCGTTGAGCGCGAACAGCCGGGGGTGGCGCGGCTGAGGCTTGATGACGCGATCGCTACGGCGCTCCGGCAGAACACCGAGCTGAAGCTCCGCAGCGAGCAGGAGAAGTATGTTCACGGCCAGGTACTGACGGTCGGCAACGCGCTTGCTCCCAACCTGACCTTTACCGCTTACTCGCAGGCGCAGGAGATCGACCTTGCCGCGATGGGCTTTCAGCCTGGCACCCTGTCAGGCGCTGTCTTCAACGGCAACACGATTGGCCCGATCGCAGAGATCGTGAAGGTCAACACCACCAGCGCGCAGCTGCAGCTGCAGCAATCGCTTACCCTGCCGGCGCTGTTCCTTTACAAGGCCGCGCGCAAAGCAGTCGAGGCGACCAACTGGCAGACTCTGAACTCTCGCGGCGGCGTCGTGCTTGCGGTCGGCGGACTGTACCTGCGGGCGCTGGCGGACCAGGCACAGGTTGCCAACGCGGAGGGTCTCGTCCGCCAGGATGAACTCGTCTACGAGCATGCCAAAGCCTCGCGCGATGCGGGTGTCGGCATCAACCTCGATGTGCTGCGGGCGCAGGTCCAGCTGCAGAATGAGCAGCAGCAGCTGATCAGTGCACGGAATGCAGTCGCCAAAGACAAGATCATGATCAACCGCGAGATGGGCCAGCCGGCCGGGCAGGAGATCGAGTTGGTCGATACGGTGCCTTTCGCCGAGCTTGACCAGATGTCGCTTGAAGATGCCTTGAAGATCGCCTACGTCCGCCGCAAAGATCTGCGCGGATACGAGGCGCAGCTGGAGGTCGCGACCGAGACCCAGAAGGCGGTGAAGTACGAGCGTCTGCCGACGATCGGCTTCGGGGGCTACTACGGTGTGATCGGTGTCACGACGGGTTCTTACCATGGCAACTTCGCTGCCCAGGGACAGGTAAACATTCCGGTCTTTGAAGAGGCCACATTTCGTGGTCAGAAGGAAGTCGCGGTTGCGCAGACGCGCGCCCTGCATCAACAGATTGAATCGACGCGGGAGTCGATCGAAGGCCAGATCCGCTCAGCGATGCTCGACGTGCAGTCCTCGAAGGAGCTGGTGAAGGTTGCCCACAGCAACGTGCAGCTGGCCACCGACGCGCTCTCCGATGCCACGATGCGCTTCACGTCCGGAGTGGATGACAACCTGCCCGTCGTTCGCGCCCAGGCGGCGCTGGTGACGGCCCAGACCCAGGTCATCCAGGCCGAGTTTCAGTACAACTACGCGAAGCTGACGCTGGCACGCAACACTGGTGTGGTCGAAACCGAGTACAAGCACTACCTCGGCAGATAAGAGCCGCATGCGTGCCTTTTCCGGCCTGGACTCTTGGGAGAGGTTACGGATGGTTGCGCGCCGCGTTGATTGCGCCGGGGGTGTAGCCCTCCCACTCCCATGGCGTCACGGTGTCGCCTGCCAGGTGTTCGAAGAGGCTGCAGAAGGCAAGCTCGCCATTGTCCGAGTTGGTCAGCGCGATCATGCAGAACTGGCTGCGGGTGAAGCACACCAGGTAGTTCTCGGCACCGTCCCCGTGGCCTTCTTTGAAGAACGCCGGACCATACCTGGTCCTGGTCAGCAGGCCCCAGCCGATGCCGTATGCATGCCCCGCCTGCTCTGCCTCGCCGGAGACCGCCGGGTTCGGCTTCATCTCCTCTGGTGACTGGGGGAACTGGTGCAGCGTCCGGATGTCGAGCACAGGTGTCAGCATCTGCTTGAAGGTTTGCGGCTGGATGACCTTGCCGGCGAAGAGCGCCGTCAGGAAGCGTGCCAGGTCGTCCGCTGAGGTGGTCATCGAACCTGCAGCGCGTGCTGGGAAACGCTGCGTCTTCGCATGAGAGCTGCCCTCCGCATCGAACCGGTCCGAAACATTCGCCGCAAACTCCTGCCGGAAGATCAACCCGCTTCGCCGCATGCCGAGCGGCGCGAAGATGGCCTCTTCGATCAGCACATCGAGCGGCTTGCCGAGCTTCTGTTCCACCAGCAGCTGCACCAGGTTGATGCCGGTGCCGGAGTAGAGGAAGCGCGTGCCCGGGGTGAAGTGCAGGTGCAACCTCTTGTCCGGCTCCTGCGAGGGGAAGTTCTGCAGCCCGGAGCTGTGCGACAGCAGCATCCTCGGGGTTACGCGCGCCCAGGACGGGTCTTTTACCAGCTCCACCGCGGTGTCGCGGTACTCCTCGTACTGATCGAGCGGCCTGGGCAGCTGGGCTTGAAGCGGAGTGTCGAGCTTGAAGGTACCGCGCTCGGCCAGGCTCATGAAGTACGTTGCAAAGACGCTCTTGGTGATCGAGGCTGCCCAGGTGGTGGTCTCTCGTTCCATGGGCAACGGAGGGTCAAGCCTGCGCCTGCCGAAGGCGGCGCTCCAGACCAGCTTGCCATGTTCGAGGATGGCAATCTGCGCGCCGGTTACGTGCGCGGCATGGAGCGTGTTGCGGGCGAAGCTGTCTGCTTCGGCGAAGGAGAGCTTTGTGCCGTCGAGGCGTGTGATGAAGCCGGGCGCGGGTGCCTCCCGGCGCGTGGCCCGCGTGGCCTCCTGCGGGGCCTCTTGCTTCGTCTCTATCTCGGGTTGGTGGGACGCCTGGGCGTGCAGCGGCAGCGTCGCGAGATGAAGCAGGGCGGCCCAGATGAGGCAGACTCTCATGCCGAGATGCTAATGCCCGGCTGGCAGCTGCCTGCGGCTTATCTTTGCCCGGGCCGATCGATGATGCGGCAGAGCACGTGAGAACAGCGTTACTCGAAGGCCCGCTCCGCCCCTTGAAGCGGCAGAAAGAGGGAGAAGACGGTTCCGCTGCGGCCTGCGCGGGAGCTGGTGCGCAGACGCAACTCGCCATCATGCCGCGTCACGATCTCCTTGCTCACCCAAAGGCCCAGGCCGGTGCCCGCCATTCCCTTGGTGGTGAAGAAGGGCTCGAAGATCTTGTCGACTTCGTCTTCAGGGATGCCGTTGGCGGTGTCGGCGATGGTGATGGTCAACCCGCGCCGGCCTGTGCGCCACTGGGTCGAGTTGCGATTGCGGATCAGCAGGCGCCCGCCATGCTGGCTCATCGCATCGACAGCGTTGCTGACCAGGTTGTTGAAGACCTGCCGGATCTCGCCGTCGAAGCACGGTACCACGAGCCTGCCCCGAAGCCGTTTTTCGACGACTACACGGGCGTTGGCGAGCCTTGCACGCTGGATGGAGAGCACGCTGTCGAGCAGGTCCTCGATATCGCATGGAACGGGCTTGGCGGACTGCTTGTGGAAGCGCAGCGTCTGGCTTGAGATCGCAGAGACCCGCTTCAACTCCTGCTCGGCGATGGCCAGGTAGCCTGTCACTTCGGCCGGCACCCCAGTGGTCTCTCGCGACAGATACAGCAGGTTCGTCACTGCCTCCAGGGGATTGTTGATCTCGTGCGCGATGGAGCTTGCCAGGCGCCCCACTGCCGCCAGCTTTTCGGTCTGGATAAGGGCGGTGGCGGCCTGCTTCTGCTGCGAAAGGTCACGGCTTACCGTGGCGAATCCTTCTGGCTTGCCGTTTGCATCGCGCAAAAGGAACGCCTGGTAGCTCATCCACACCGGCTCTCCGGTGCGGAAATGGCGAAAGCGGATCTCGCGCTCGGCGTGGCCATGGGTCAGGATCCTGGGAACGATCTCCTGCATGACTGCTTCGCGGTCATCCTCGAAGAAGAGACCCATGGTGTCCTCCGCAAATTCGTCCAGGCTGTCAAAGCCGAGCAGCCGGAAAGCGGCCGGGTTCCCGTAAAACGGTCTGCCCTGCATGTCGCACATGCCGATAAAGTCCTGCGCGGCCTCTACCAGGGTGAAGAACCGCTGCCGCTCTTTGAACAGCCTGTCGCGTTCAAGCTCCTGTTGTCGCCGCTCGGTGACGTCGGTGAAGAAGATGGTGATGCCGGCCTTCGAGGGCTGTACCTGGATCGACAGCCAAACGTTCAGGGGCTCTGGATAGAATTCTTCAAAGGTTCTTGGAACCCGCTCCTGCATGGCCGCACGAAGATGGGCTCCCCAGGGTGAGGTTGCATTGAGCAGCGCAGGATAGACAATCCACAGATTTCTGCCGGTGACGTCCTGCACCGGGTAGGAGATCTTCTTCGCTGCCGGATTCATATAGGTGATCGTCCAGGCTCGATCGACCGTCATGATCGCTTCCGAGGTGTCTTCGAGCACCTGGTTCAGCCGCTCCGCGAGCAGGTCCCGTTCGATGGCGGCCGAGGTGTCTTCAAAGGTATCGAGCACGCCGGCCACGGAGCCGTCGAGCGCGTAGACCGGCACATAGGTGTAGGTCCAGAAGACGTCGGTGAGCCGGCCTCCGCGCATGACGGGAATCAGGGCGTTGGTTTCGGCGATGGTGGCACCCTGATCAAAGACAGCCGCCAGGTTAGGTCCGACGGTGCTCCAGGCCTCCGCCCAGTTCTGCTGCCCGGTCTGACCGAGCGCAGCCGGATGCTTGTGACCCATTACCGGGATGGCCGCGTCGTTATAGAAGACGTAGAACTCCGGGCCCCAGAAGAGCTGCGCGGGCATGGGATCTGAGAGTAGGGAGTTGATCGACATCATCAGCAGGTCTGACCAGTGGTCGATCGGGCCGAGCTGGTGCGAGCCCCAGTCGAACGCGCGTACCCTGTCCGCCATCTCTCCGCGGCCATAGATCCCCCTGGTTGACTTCGGCACGTGCACTTTGCGCAGAGATGAATCAGGTTGGTCCACGTTACGTCGATCTCCCCCGGTAGCTCGCTCGAGACGGCAAGACTCCCCTGTCGTTTTGACTAGGATGCAGGCAGCTCCCGAAAGTGATGACCGGCGGAGAGGCACAAGGAGTGAGCTTTAATTGGGATGGAACGGAGAGAGCCATATTGACGAGGCGCGCGGGCCAGCAGGCCGTAGAGGAAGCGGCCATCGCACATGAATCCGGAGAGTGTGAAAGCATAGCTGGTGATGGCGAGCCAAAGCGCGGTAACCGGAACTGGCCAAACTCCGGGCAGCCAGTCTGCAAAGAACCAGACCCCGCCGAGCCGCACCGCGCAGGATCATGCCGGACCGGCAGACATCGCGGGAAACGCCCCGCCAACCCCCCAGCGCGCCGGCGCCTTCCGTTCCCGTGACTTTCGGCTCTACCAGACCGCAAGGCTGCTGGTTATTCTTGGCGCCGAGGCACAGTCGGTCGCAGTCGCCTGGCAGGTGTACCAGCTCACCCACTCCGCGTTGTCGCTCGGCTATACCGGGCTTGCCCTGTTCATGCCCGGACTCTTCTTCATGCTGCCTGCGGGCCACGTCGCAGACCGCTATGACAAGCGTGTCGTCATCCTGAGCTGCTACGCGGTGCAGGCGGTCGCCACTGCCGCCCTGTTGTGGATTGCCCTCCACCCCATCGCCTCAATCATCCCCATCTACTGCGTACTCTTCCTGATCGGCACGGGGCGCTGCTTTTCCGGCCCCGCCGCGAGCGCGATGCTGCCGTCGCTGGTGCCGAAGGAGGACTTCGTGAACGCGGTTACCTGGGGTGCGACTATCTACCAGACGGCGAATGCGACTGGCCCCATGGTGGGCGGTCTGCTCTTCACCGCGACCTTCGCCGCGCTGGGACGCTGGCGCGGTGCACCGATCGTCTTCCTGTTCACGCTTGCCATGCTGATGGGCTTTATGCTGCTGGTGGCCGGCATCAAGCCGAAGCCGGGCACGGGCGAGAAGAAGGCCTTCGACGCGAAGACTGTCCTCGCCGGCCTGAGGTATGTGGCGGAGACGAAGCTGCTGCTCGGCTCCATCTCGCTGGACCTGTTCGCTGTGCTGCTGGGCGGTGCGGTGGCGCTGATGCCCATCTTCGCGCATGATGTGCTGCACGCCGGGGCAACCGGTCTCGGGCTGCTGCGCGCGATGCCTTCGCTGGGGGCGCTGGCCGTGTCGCTGACGCTGGTCTTCCGGCCGATCAAGCGTCGCGCGGGCAAGGTGATGCTGATCTCGGTCGGCATCTTCGGTGCGGCTACTATCCTGTTCGGGCTCAGCCGGAGCCTCTTCATGAGCATGGTGGCGCTGCTGCTGGTGGGTGCGAGCGACATGGTGTCGGTCGTCATCCGGTCAAGCATCCTGCAGCTTGCCACGCCGCCCGAGATGCGCGGCCGCGTCAGTGCGGTTAACTGGCTCTTCATCGGGGCTTCGAATGAATTTGGTGAGTTTGAAAGCGGTTTGACAGCCCATTGGTGGGGTGCGGTCGCGGCGGTGGTGGTAGGAGGCGTCGGATCGGTCGCCGTCACCATCCTTTCCGCCTTCGCGTTCCCCGCGCTCCGCAACGCGAACCAGCTTACGGCTGAAAGCCTGCGCGAGGCGGACACTGAGCTTGCTGGGGCGGAGCCTGTCGACTGATCCCTGCATCCTACTTTTTGCAAGTTCCGGCTTTTTGCAAGTTCAGGAGGGTGTGCGTGGCAGGTGCGAAGACGTGGCTTGGTCTCGGGTCATTGGTAATGGTGCTGGCGGTGGGCGGCGAGCTGCTCTACATCCACCACCGCAATCATGAAGAGGATGCCACTGTGCCGAAGAAGGCCGACTACAAGAGCGATCCGGACGACCTTGTCTTCGTAAAGAGCGAACATCCCATGTCGCTCAAGGACGAGAAAGATCTGAAGGGACAAACCCTGTGGATGAGTGCCGGCGGACAGATGGACTACTATCCTTTTGCGAACGGCCGGGTCGACTTCGCGCATAGCCAGGGTGTGCTGCTGGGCGCCGAGCCGATTGTGGTCAAGGATGCCGTCGAACAGGTCGCGCCGCCGAAGACAGCCTTCCGCATCCCGGCCGGCGACAGGCAGGTGCTGCTGGTGTTCACGAAGCCAAATGACAGCAAGGAGTACGCAACCGCGGTGGGCTTCAGGCAGGGGGCGGATTACACGTTCTCGACCGACCAGATCTTCTTCTACGACGATCCGCACAAGCTCTTCAGCTACTGGGGGCCGGAGATATGGAACGGCATCGATACCCACACCGCGAAGCTTGGTATGAGCGAGCGTCAGACGCAGATGGCGCTTGGCCAGGTGAGCGAGCCGCATGGGGAGAAGATGGGCAGCCGCATGGTGACGTTCGACGACCAGGGACATCCGAAGAACGTCACCTTCGTCAACAACAAGGCCACGCGCATCGATGAGGTGAAGCAGTAGCTTGAGCCCTGTCACGGCGCGCGGCAAGGCACCTGTATGGAGCTGGCCTTCCTTTGCCGGACTGCTTGTGCTTGACCTGTGGGCGGCTCATGCGGTCGCGTTCTTTGCGCACGAGTATGCTCACTCGTTTGCCGCGTGGCTGCTGCAGGTGAAGTCGAACCCGTTCGCGCTGAACTATGCGCACCCTACCCTGACGGTGTTGCTGGTGCAGTTCGGCATGGACCAGAATGTGGACTATGCCGCGCTTTTCAGCGCGCGTCACGGCGTAGAGGCTGCCATCATCAGCGCTGCGGGACCGGTTATAGGCAATGGTGTGATCACGCTGTCGCTCAGCCGCTGGCTCTACCATCATGCGCGGCGGACGGGCTCGCGCGGTTGGGGCATGTTCGGCTATTGGCTGACGGTTGCAAGCGTCGGGAACCTGATCGACTACGTTCCGACGCGCACCTTCACCGACGGCACCGACCTTTTCCAGGATATGTTTGCGGTTGAAAAAGGGCTGGGCTGGTCGCCGTGGACGCTGCTGATCGTCCTCGGCATTCCTACCGCGATCGTGCTCGCTTGGTTCTTGCTGCGCATCGAGCCAGAAGTCAACGGCTGGCTGGCTGAGGCTTCGAGGGCGCGCCGTACGCTGCTCGCAGTTCTTACCGCTCTGGTGCTCTTCTGCTTCTACGGCGCCGCAGGTCTGGCTGGGGGCGGACCCATCTCCCGTCGTATGTCGATGATCTCGGTTTTTGTGATCGCTCCGACGATGGTCTGCGTGGGTGTCTTGCGGGCGGGACGGGGCCGCAGAGAAGAAGCGCCCGCCCCGGCCTAGAGGCAGGCAGCCTGCAGCGAACGGCTGCCCGAGGGTTCGTGCCCTTATCTCTGCCGCCCACAGGACGGGGCAGACCAAGCTTTCCCATCGAGCAGCTTGGCATCAGGCTTCGCGGTCACGCCAGACGTTGCAAGCGCGAGGGCGGTGTAAACGATCTTTTCTAAGTGCCGCGTTTTCGAGAACTTAGCGCGTCGGGATCCCTGGATGGCACGCCCGGTATTGCTTCAGCCCGTATCGCCCCGTGCTTCAGCCCGTATCGCCCCGTGCTTCAGCCCGTATTGCGCAGTGCTTCAGCCCGTGTTGCCCCGTGCTTCAGCCCGAGTTGCGCCGTGCTTCAGCCCGTGTTGCGTAGACCGGAGGCGATCCCGTTGATGGTGGCGGTAATGGCGCGGTTCAGCTCGGGTGAGTCTTCCCCTGCGCGCTTCCTGCGGATCAGCTCCACCTGCAGAAGGCTCATCGGATCGACGTAAGGATTTCTAAGCCGGATGGAGTGTTCGAGGACCGGGTTGCTCTCAAGCAGTGCCGCCTGCCCGGTCACCGCGAGCAGCAACCTGCGCGTCAGCTCGAACTCCGCCTCAAGCATCGTGAAGACGCGGGTTCGCAGGGCCTCATCTTCAACCAGCGAGGCATACAGCTTCGCGATACCGAAGTCGGCCTTGGCGAGCGCCATCTCCACGTTGCGAACGATGTCGATGAAGAGCGGGAAAGAATGGAAGATCTGCTGCAGCTGTTCGAGGCCGCCAGGCGTGCTGTCTACATAGGCGTTGAGCGCATGGCCTACGCCAAACCACGCCGGGACCAGGTGGCGCGACTGCATCCAGCCGAAGACCCACGGAATGGCGCGCAGATCCTCGATGGAGCGTTTCTTCTGGGCACTTGCATCGCTGCGTTTGGCAGGCCGCGAGCCGATGCGCGCATGTTCAAGCTCCGCTACAGGAGTGGCCTGTTCGAAGTAGGTGAAGGTGTCTTCGTTATCCGCGATGTGTTTGCGATAGAAGGCGTAGGAGGTCTCTGAGAGCGTCTGCAGCACCTGTTCCCACGCGGGCTCGAGCACGCCGGTGAGGTGCGAGTCTCGGCCGCCGGCGGCCTGCAGTGCGGGCCTTGCCAGTGCGTCGAGCGACGCGGCGATCATCAGCTCCAGATTGCGTTCGGCGAGTACGACGTCTGAATACTTCCAGTTCAGGACCTCGCCCTGTTCTGTAAGGCGCAGGGCACCGTTGAAGCTGTCGAGCGGCTGGGCAAAGATGGCGCGATGGGTGGGGCCGCCGCCGCGTCCTACCGTGCCTCCGCGCCCATGGAACAGCCGCAGGTTTACACCCCTTTCCCGCGCCACGGTGTGGAGGGCGCGATGCGCCTTGAAGATCTCCCACGTGCTCGTGAACATGCCGCCATCCTTGTTTGAATCGGAGTAGCCGAGCATGACCTCCTGGGCCATCCCCCAGCTCCTCAGCAGCGGTGCGTAGGCCTCTGAACCCCACAGCTGGCGGCAGATCGCAGGCGCGTTCTGCAGGTCTTCGATCGACTCGAACAACGGTACCGGCTGCAGCCCCGGGTCGTCTTCAGAGGCCTCGACCCGGATGCCGCCGATGCGCGCAAGCCGGATGACATTCAGCACGTCCTCCGCACTGGTTGCGCCGGAGATCACGTAACGCTGCAACGACTCGGGCGGGAACTGCTGCTTCAACTCACCGAGTGTCCGGAAGAGGGTGAGGGTTTCTCCGGACTGCTCGGTCAAAGCAGCCGGGGAGATCAGCGAGCCCGCCGCTTCCTTCTGCGTAATGGCTCCGAGCTCTTCAAGCGCGGCGGCATGTACACGTGCATGCTGGCGCACATCAAGCGCCTGCAGGTGCAGTCCGTAGGTGCGCACTTCAAGCAGCAGCGGGTCGATCAGAAGCGCAGCCAGCCGCCGGCCTTGATGCTGCTGCAGGCTGCTGCGGATGGTTGTGAGGTCGCGCAGGAGCTCCGATGCTTTGGTGTACTTCGTGAGCAGGGGGGTGGATCTTTGCGCGCCAAGCTGCACGCTCTGGTGAGGGCTGCCGCCCAGCCGCATCATGATGCATGCGATCAGCAGGCGTACCGCTTCAAGCGGAAAACGTTCGAAGATGCGCAGCTCGGGCGAGCCTGGCCCGGATGACTTCAGCTGCTGGAGATACTCGTCGAGCCGGACCCTGAGCTCGTCCGACACAGGCACCTGCTGGGTCGAGCTGCCAAGCTGATCGAAGACATTCTGCAGCCGTTCGAGATAGTGGCTGAAGAGCAGGTCGCGGGCCATGATCAGCGCGTCAACGGTCGTGCCTGGCGTCACAAACGGGTTGCCGTCGCGATCGCCGCCGATCCATGAGCCGAAGCTGATCAACAGCGGCAGATCCGCGGCTTCAGGTACTCCAGCTTCGCCGAACTCCGCGGTCAGCGCCAGGTGCACCTCGTCGTAGAGCACGGGAAGGGTGTCAAACAGCGACGACTCGTAGTAGTCGAGCGCCATGCGAACTTCGTCGCGCACGGTTGGACGCGCGGTGCGCACATCATCGGTCTGCCAAAGCGCGGTGATCTCGGCCAGGAGCGTCTGCTCGAGGGCTTCAAGCTCCGGCCCGGGGACGGGGATCGAATCCAGCCGCTCCAGCAGGTCAGAGATGCGCCGCCGCTTGAACATGACGGAGCGCCTGGCGATCTCGGTTGGGTGTGCGGTAAAGACTGGCATCACGCAGACTTTGCCCAGGGAGTCCAGCGCCTCCTGGAGGCTTGCCCCCGAGCAACGGAGGGCGGCGAGCGTTCCGCGCAGGCTGCCGCGCTGTACCTTTGTCGAGGCCTCGAGCTGGTGTGCGCGGCGCCGGCGTTTGCGATGGTTGGTCTCGGCCAGGTTGATGAGTTCGAAGTAGAACGAGAAGGCGCGCGCGAGCTGGTATGCACGCGCGGGGTCGGAGGCGACCGTCCCGGATCCTGATGTCAGGCTCAGGACGTCGCCCGGGCCCTCGCGCCGGCCGATCGCCGACTGCCGCAGCGCCTCTACCTCTTCGTAGACGCCGGGCATGGCCTGCTCTCGCAGTACCTGCCCCAGCAGCATGCCAAGCGAGCGGATATCACGGCGAAGGGGTGCTGATTTGGCCTCGGGTGAGGGGGCAAGCAGCTCGGCAAGACGTTCGGACCACGAAG
Organism: uncultured Acidobacteriaceae bacterium; assembly: GCA_964247475.1. Taxonomy (GTDB): domain Bacteria; phylum Acidobacteriota; class Terriglobia; order Terriglobales; family Acidobacteriaceae; genus Edaphobacter. Next base: position 39,965 of record CAXTUS010000015.1, read on the forward strand.
CGGGAAGCCACAAAGACGGCATGACTGATTATGCCCTGCGAGCGGAGAGAGACAGAAGTGCTTGCTTTTGACGCCGCTTACTTCGTTCGGCCTTGCACCGGACGGCGCCTTGTCCGCGATCAGGACACTTTGCTTTGATCCCCTAGAAGAGCTTGCCCAGGGTAAAGATGAACTTGCGTTCGCCGTTGGTGCCGATCGCAGGGGCCAGCGTGATGACACCCAGTGGAGTCTCCGCCACGATGCCAAAGAACATATCCTGCCGGGTCAGCGATCGCTGGCCGGGCGCGCGCATCTGACCGAGCTCGTATGCGGCGCCGAGATAGATGCTCTGCCCGAGCGGGCTGGGCAGGTGTGCCACCCGGCGCAGGATCGCCGGCTCCACCAGGAAGTAGTCCGTGCCGCGGTACTGATCGATGGTGGAGGCGGACAGGCGCAGCGGGCCTCCGAGCGTGAAGCGGAAGGGCTGTGCGACGTTGCGGTTGAACAGGGTTCCGCCCTCGGCCCCGAGCACCAGGATCTCGCGACCGTTGTTCGAGTGTGGATCGATAGCCGTGAGCGGATGGGTTGCGCTGAAGCGGCGTGCGAAGGAGAACCTGCCGTCGAGGCTGGGCGCATTCGGCGATGGCGTGGTGGAGGTGCGAAGGGAGCCGGCCCCAAACAGGTAAGCGGCGGTCAGTTTGTAGCGCATGCCAAACTGCGCCACCAGGGCACGGTCCTGCGTGTCGTGATCGAGCGTGATGTGCGCTCGCGCTGCGTGGCCGAAGAGCTCGGGAGCAGAGTCGGTGCCGATCACCGTCGTCCAGCTGGCATGGATGAAGTCGACGCCGGCGCGAAGCTGCTGCGACCTCTGGTTGGTGATGCCGAGATCGGCGCCCGTGGTCAGCGTCTGAAGCTGACGGTCTGCGACGCGGGCACGTCCACTGCCTGTGCCAAGATCAAAGATGGGGTACTGCTGCCGGAGGAATGCCACGCTGGGCGCGACAAAGACGGTATGGCCGCCCAGCCTGCCGGCCGCCCCGAGGAAGTTGAGCGGATGGTAGAACTCCGCATCGAGCAGAGTCGTATAGCCGGCCATGAGGTGTGCGCGCAGCTCGGATCCGTAGCTGAGAAAGTCCTGGTAGGTGAAGATGCCTTCGGCTGTTGCGCGCGTGGTCCCGCCGGCCTGTGCTTCCACGTTCGCACCCAGCAGCAGAAACGGCGGTCCCGTCTTCTTGGGCGTTACAGTCACCAGCAGGGTCGGACGGTGAGCCACGTCGGCGAGTGAAGCGTCGCTGACCGGAAGCGTGGCAGCCATGCCGGATGCGCCGGGTTCGTCGTGCGTCGCGGCATGCACGGGCGAAGGATCTGGCGCGCCGGCCTGCGCGCGCGGCGTCGAGGTCGTGGCGGCCTCACGCGTTGTCACTTCTTCGATCTTTTCGAGCGGCTTCTCGATTGAGGAGGCGGGCGAGGAGGCGGGCGAGGAGGCGGGTGCGACCGGCGTCTTCAACGCGACCGGGACCCGCACCGTCCCGTGTGGCAGCGGCGCGGTGCCGGATTGCTCCGCAGCAAACTGCTCCGGCGTCTCGTAGCCCACGGTGTAGTCCGCGTTGTAGGCTCCATCCGCGCGGACCTGGTCGAGCAGCGCTTCGATCTTCGCGGTGTCGACCGGCGCATTCACCAGCGGTGCAAACAGCTTCTCGACCTCGACGCTGGCAGACTGGGTGGGAGCGACGACACGCACGCGCAGCACAGGCGCGGCGGGTTTAGGGCGCAGGCCGTCGCGGTGGTCAAGGTATGCCTGCCAGTCAGCGTCCGACACCGCATAGGGAAGCAGCTTTGCGCGGTTTGCCTCCGCGGCCGCGTAGCCGCGCTTCGCAAGCTCCGGCGTCTTCAGATAGTCGTTGGCGCTGAAGCCGCTGATGTCGGGTGTGATGACGACGTTTGCAAGCTGCCGCTGCTGCCGTTCAAACGCTTCGATGGCGACCTGTGCGGTGCGTCCAACGACGCCGAGGATGGAATCAAGATCGCCCTTGCCGACCGGCGAAAGAGGCAGTGAGACGGCGAGGACAACATCGGCCTGCATCTCGTGTACGACGGGGGTGGGGAGGTTGTCAAGGATGCCGCCGTCGACATACTCGTGGCCGTTCAGCTCAAAGGGTTTGAAGACCGCGGGGATCGAGACACTCGCACGCACGGCATCGGGCAGGGAGCCACGCGAAAACGTGACCGGCACGGCATCGTTCAGGTCGGTTGCCATGCAGCGCAGTGGGATCGGGAGTGAGTTGAAGTCGGTCTGATCGTCGTAGCGGAGGAACTCGCGATCAAGGAACGCGTTCAGCCCCTGGTCGGTCAGGAGCGCATTGCGAAAGGATACGCCGTGCTTCAGGCCGATTGTGAGGCCGTTCGGCAACTCTCGGGCGTCTTCGCGCCGCCGGTAGGATCGCGACGTGTACGCGTTCGAGAAGGTAAAGACCGAGGCGAAGACCTTGTCGTTCATCACGGTCTGAAGCTGTGCTGGGGAGCGGCCGGTGGAGTAAAGCGCCGACACCATGCAGCCCATGGAAGTGCCTGCGATGACGTCGACCGGGATGTGGTTCTCTTCGAACCACTGGAGGACGCCGACCTCGGTCAACGCCAGCGCTGCACCCCCGCCCAGGGCGAGGCCGATGCGGGGCCGGGAGAAGGTTTTTTGTGGAGGAGGCGAAGGCTCGAGCGGCCCCAGGCCTGGCTTCCTGCCCGATGCCGAGTTTCGGGTTGTGCTGCTCTTCGCGGCCTTGGTCTCGCCCCCTGGCTCGCCCGGCTTGCCGGAGGGCATACCCGTCGATGGTGCGTTCGGCGGGGAGGTGGCGGTGGGCGCGGGGTGCGGCCTTTGTGTCTGGCCTGAATCCTGACCGGCTGCCGCCAGGGTCAATCCCGCAAGAAGCACGGCAGAGATCGTTGCAGCCCCAAGCGGCCTGCGAGGCACAAACATCCGGAAAGGCACCATGACCTCTAGGTTACCGGAGCAGGCGCCAACCTGACGGACCGACTGTCAGCGTGTCCCCTGGCGCGCACGACGAAGGTGCACGCTTTACATCACCCATGCAAGCTTTTCCAGTTCTTCCTGCAGGTGCGGCAGCGCGAATCCTCGGATCTCCATGCGGGACGCCGCATGCCGCGCGTCATCGTTCGAGACGCCATAACCATGCTGCGCAAGAAAGGCAGAGAGAAGCTCGGCCGTCTGGAAGGAGTCCAGGCCGGATTGGCGTAACTCGTCGCGAAGGGCGTTCAGTTCGTCACTGGGAAATTTTTCGATCTCTGCCATGCGGATTGGATGCAGCATGGGAAGAAAATGCTCGGTGTTGCGCCGGTTTAAGTTGATCCCCCAGCATCCCGGCAGGGGAACGTCGCGCGAGATTCGATCAGCACCGGTAACTGGTCAACGATCGGATAACGCCGGCCGCATAGCGTGCAGTCGACGTAGGCCTCCGCCAGGATAAGCGGGGCGTGGCAGACCGGGCAGGCCAGCAATCCGATCGTGGCTTCGCTGAGGAGCATGAAGTAAGGATAAGCCAGGAGCGTGAGTTATTCCCTCCCGGCGAGCAGCAAAGGCTTTGACGCTGCATCGCGTGTGCTGATGTCGAATACGTTGAAGCCCGCAGTACCGCGTTCAGCCCGCAGTACCGCGGTTCAACCCGCAGTACCATAGAGCCATGAGTGAACCGCTTGTTCTGGATGGCATCGCGATCGCAGCAGAGATCAAGGCAGAAGTGGGCGCAGAGGTCCAGGCGCTTGGCTACAAACCCGGCCTGGCCGTCGTCCTGGTGGGCAACGTGGCAGCCAGCGAGATCTACGTCCGCAGCAAGGTGAAGACCTGCGGCGAGCTGGGCATTTACTCCGAGATGATCACACCGCCCGAATCTGTGACGACGGAGGAGCTGCTGGCCCTGGTGGCCGACCTGAACGCGCGTGACGAGATCGACGGCATCCTCATCCAGCTTCCGCTGCCTGCGCATGTCGACACCAAGCGGCTGCTTGAAGCAGTCGCGCCTGAAAAGGATGTCGATGGCTTCCACCCGGTAAACGTCGGACGTTTGCAGAGCGGTCAGCCGGGCCTGCAACCATGCACCCCCGCGGGCGTCATGGAGATGCTGAAGCGGCGGCAGCTTCCGGTGGCCGGCAAGACGGCGGTGGTCATCGGCCGCAGCGACATCGTGGGTAAGCCGATGGCGATGCTGCTGCTGAATGCATCGGCCACGGTGACGGTGTGCCACTCGAAGACTCCCGACCTTGCAAGCTTTACCCAGGGCGCAGACATCCTGGTGGCGGCGATCGGGCGGCCCGGCTTTGTGACCGAGGATATGGTGAAGCAGGGTGCCGTGGTGATCGATGTCGGGATCAACCGCATCACGGATGAGATCAAGATGAAGGAGTTCTTCGGCGACGATCCGGCACGTCGCGCGACCTTCGACAAGCGCGGCTCGGTGGTGATCGGCGATGTGCATCCCGAAGCGTTCCGCGCGAGCTCGGCGTATACGCCGGTCCCGGGCGGGGTGGGCGCGCTGACGATCGCCATGCTGATGTCGAATACGGTGAAGGCCGCGAAGCTGCGGCGGATGGCTTAGGCCGTTGCAGGCAACGCGTACGTCAGGTTTGCGGGTGGGGCTGACGGGCGGCCTGGGCAGCGGCAAGTCGACCGTAGCCGCGATGCTCGCGAGGCTGGGCGCGCATGCACTCTCTGCGGACGAGATCGGACGCCAGCTGATGGAGCCCGGGACGGACGTGTTTGACTCGATCGTCCGGCAGTTTGGCTCGGTTGTCGTCGGGCGGGATGGCCGCCTGAACCGCGGGGAGCTGGCCCGGCTCGCGTTCACCGGGGGCAGGGTCGAGGAGCTCAACGCCATCGTTCATCCGGCGACGATCGCACGGCAGTCCGAGCTTGCCGAGGCGATCTTCGAGCGGGATCCACGAGCCATCGTGGTGGTCGAGTCAGCGCTGATCTTCGAGACGAAGTTCGGAGATGGGTGGCGGGCGCGCTTCGACCGGATGATCCTGGTGGCGGCGGACGAGGAGCAGAAGACCGCGCGATTCATTGCGAGGTCCGGGGCAGGCGATCGCGAAGCTCTTAGGGCGGAGGCGCGCAGGCGACTGGCAAAACAGCTTCCCGACGAAGTGAAGGCGCCACAGTGCGACTTCGTGCTTCAGAATAATGGCTCACTGGCAGAGCTCGAGCTGCAGGTGAGCCAGCTCTGGGTGGAGTTGCTCCGCGCAGCGAAGCCCTGACCGATGATGATGGCCACTCGACCAAGTGGCCGCCGGCCAGGGCGCTTGCACGTTGCTATGGATAGATCCGGTTCAGGGTACGTGCGAACGGGATCGTCTCGCGCACGTGATCAAGGCCGCAGATCCAGGCAACCACGCGCTCGATGCCCATGCCGAAGCCGCCGTGCGGCACCGAGCCGTACTTGCGCAGATCGAGATACCACTGAAAGGCATCGAGCGGCAGGCCATGATCTTCAATCCGCTGCTTGAGCAGGTCGTAGCTATCCACACGCTGCGAGCCACCGATGATCTCGCCGTAGCCTTCGGGCGCCAGCACATCAACACACAGCGCCTTGGTTGGATCTTCAGGGTCGGGCTGCATGTAGAACGCCTTAATGGCCGCGGGGTAACGATGCACCATGACCGGACGGTCGAACTGTGACGAGATGTAGGTCTCATCGGGCGAGCCGAAGTCGTCACCTTCCTTATGCAGGGTCTCGACCAGGCCCTTGGCGTGCGCGTCGACCAGCATTTGGTGTGCGTCGTCATAGCTGAATCGAGGAAAGGGAGCCTTGATGGTTTCAAGCTTGGAAACGTCGCGTCCGATGACCTTCAGGTCTGCCTGGTGCTTCTGAAGCACCTCGGCCACGATGAAGCTGAGGTAGTTTTCAGCGAGCGTCAGCAGGTCTTCAAGTCCGGCAAAGGCTATCTCCGGCTCCACCATCCAGAACTCCGTCAGGTGACGGCGCGTCTTCGATTTTTCTGCGCGGAAGGTCGGCCCGAAGCTGTACACCTTGCCGAGCGCAAGCGCCGTCGCTTCGATGTAGAGCTGGCCAGACTGGGTGAGATAGGCCTTGCTATCGCCGAAGTAGTCCATCTCGAAGAGCTCGGATGTCCCTTCGCACGCGTTCGGCGTCAGGATGGGCGGATCGGTGCGGGTGAAGCCGTTGTCGTCAAAGTATTCGGCTGCCGCGCGCATGATGGTTGCGCGCACGCGCAGGATCGCCGACTGGCGCGGGGTGCGGATCCAGAGGTGTCGATGCTCCATCAGGAAGTCGACGCCATGTTCCTTGAGCGTGATGGGAAATGGGGTCTCGTCGGGCACGCGCTGCAGCACCTCGAGCGCTTCCACATCAAGCTCGAAGCCCGAAGGAGCGCGTGCGTCGGCGCGGACCCTGCCGGTGACTCTCAGGCTCGATTCAAGGGTGAGGTTCTTCAGGGTTTCGAAGAGTTCTTCAGAGACTGCGGCCTTCGGGACAATGCCCTGGATGGTGCCGGTGCCGTCGCGGAAGATGGGAAAGAGCAGCTTGCCGGAGGCGCGAAGATTGTAGAGCCAACCCTGGAGGGTGACGGTCTGGCCTTCATGGGCGGAGAGCGTAGCGATGGTGGCGGTTGTGGGCACAGCAATAGTTTAGAAGATCACCAGCAGGTGCGTCCCGGCGCCGGGCCCATCGGACTGTCCCCGCGAGGCGTGCCACTCCGCTGGGCTCACCCAGCGAACAGGGCGCTGGACGCGACGAGGACGCACTCGCCGTCGCCTCTTAGAACTCTTTGCGCTGTTCCACAAAGCGCCGCTGCATCTCGAAGGCCTCGCGCCCCAGCCTGGTGGCCGTCCCTGGCCCATCCACCTGCGTGTCCGCGATCTCGAGCACCCCTGCCGTCGTCTCCGGCAGTGTTCCAAGCAACGCGTACGCCTCCTGCCAGGCGATCGTACCCTTGCCTGGCCAGAGGTGCTCATCGGGTGCGCCTGAGGCTGGTCCGCCGGTGGCGCCGTGGTTGTCGTGCAGGTGCACCTCGGCGATCCTGTCCCTGAGCAGGTGAATCGTTTCGTGCAACGGCGCGGCCATCAGGTGCGCGTGGCCCAGGTCCAGGCAGATGCCGGTTGAATCGAAGTGACCGATCCGCAGGATCTCCAGCAGGTGAGAGGGAGTGGCGATCTCGTTGCGCAGGTTTTCGAGCAGCAGTCGTACCTGCAGCGGCCCGGCAAAGGCCTTCAGGTGTTCTGTCGCCGTCATCGCATGTTCGAGCGCGTAGTCGGACCAGCGGTCGCCGGTAAGCCCAAGGTGCAGGACACACGTCGCAAAGGGAATCAACTCCGCAGTCTCAAGCGCGCGCTTGATCTCCTCCATCGCCGCGATGCGATCCGGCTTCGCCACTGAGACCAGGTTCAGTGAAGGTGAGGCGTGGCGCGAAAAGCTGCGATCGGCGGTGACCGGGGCATGCAGTGAAGGGCGCACGCCGCTCGAGTTGAACCAGGAAGCGGTCTGCCGCACCTGCTGCCGATCGGTGTGGTCGAAGTGGAAGCGTGCGGCAAAGATCTCAATCGCATCCGCGCCGGTTGCGGCGAGTGCATCGAGATGGGTCGTGGTGAGGCGATGCGGGTAGAAAGCAAGCGACGAGATTCCGGGCAGCATGGAATCAGGTTACAAGGGCCGATGGGGGCGTGTCCTGATGCGCGTCAGTAGGACGCTATGCTGCCGAAGGTATGCCGGCTGTCATGCCCGCCGGTCAACGCGCCGGTCCGCGGGTCGATCTCGATGAGCTCAGAGTCACCCCACACGCCTGGATTGGTGTCGTCCGCCTCGTTTGCGCGGGTGACCTTATAGCCCATGGCCCGCAGCGCTTTGACGGTGGCGACGGGAAAGGCTTTCTCCACGTCGAGCGAATCCGGCAGGTACTGCATGTGGAAGCGCGGTGCATCGGCCGCCTGCTGGATCGTCAGCCCATTGACCAGCGTGCTGATCAGGTTGTTCGTCACCGTGGTGATGATGGTGGATCCACCCGGCGAGCCAAGCAGCAGTACAAGCCTGCCTGGCTTGCCCGGCTCGGCATGCGTGGTCACGATGGTTGGCGTCATCGAAGACAGCGGTCTGTGCCCCGGTGCCACGGTGTTCGCTGGTCCCTCGATGAGCCCGAACATATTCGGTGAACCAGGCTTTGCGGAGAAGTCGTCCATCTCGTTGTTCAGCAGAAAGCCAAGCCCCTCTGCCGTGGCTCCGCAGCCAAACAGACCATTCAAGGTGTAGGTCATCGCGACCGCGTTGCCGTCCTGATCAACGATGGAAAGGTGGGTCGTCTGGGCGGATTCATGTGCTGTTTGTGACGCGGCAGGAGGTGCCGGCAGAAAGCCCGGGGGTCGTACCAGTGCAGATGATGGCGTGGCTCGCTGAGGATCGATGGTGGCACTGAGCGCAGCCGCATACTTTGCTGAGGTCATCTCCTCGATGGGCAGGCGGTTGAAGTCCGGGTCGCCGAGATAGTCGGCGCGATCCATGTAGGCGCGCCGGAAGGCTTCGGCGATCAGGTGCACCTGTCCGGCGCTGCGGTCCGGGCCGGCGGACGGAAGATCGAGCCCGGCGAGGATGTTGAGGGTTTCGAGCAGCACGACGCCGCCGGATGAAGGTGGAGGAGACGTGATGATGTCGTAAGCCTTGCCATGCGCCGTGAACCTGCCCAGCAGGGGCTTGCGATCGGCAACCCGGTAGCTCGCGAGATCAGCCTCGGTGAGGAGGCCGCCATGCGCCCTGACGGAGCTTGCAAGCTGCCTGGCGATTGCACCGTGATAGAAGGCATCAGGATCTTCCGAGATCCTAACCAGCGTACGCGCAAGCTCCGGCTGCTTGAAGCGGTCGCCAGCGACGTAGAAGTTCCCATCTCGTTGGAAGATGCGACGGGACTCAGGGAACTTCTCAAGCTTGGGCGCATGCAGGAACTTCGCCTCCTCCGCATTCAACACGTAACCTTCCGTGGCTAGCCTGATGGCAGGCGCCATATCCTGGGCGAGAGTCAGCTTGCCGAAGTGTTTCTGCCCGTAAGCGAGCCCGGCGACCGAACCTGGCACACCGATTGCTTTGTAGCCGAGCGTGGTCAGGCCGGGGATTACGTTACCCTGCGCGTCCAGGTACATGTTCGCGGTCGCAACCTGCGGCGCTCGTTCGCGGAAGTCCAGAAAATGCGTCTTCCCGGCATGATCGCGCAGCAGCATGAAGCCACCGCCACCGATGTTGCCTGCGTTTGGCAAAGTTACCGCCAGCGCAAAGCCTGCGGCGACGGCTGCGTCCACCGCATTGCCGCCCTGCTTCAGGATCGCGAGACCCGCGTCCGACCCGTCGTGCTGGATGGTCACGACCATTGCGTGCCGGGACGGCTGCTTTGCCGGCAGGGAAAGGCTGGCGGCGAGCAGGATGGTTGAGGTCAGTCGGGATAACCGGATCATCGCGGTCCTCGGGGCATTGTTCCTGGAGCAGTAGCTGAAGTACATGAGAAGCCCATTTTGCAAACACAAGCTAGGGTTCAGGAACGGTCGGCATGGTCTGCAATTGAGCCAGCTCCGTCTGCACACGCTCCCATTGCTTTGGGTTCTTCCGTGTAACGATGGGCGCGTCCGGGTCTGCGTAGTAGGCCAGCACATCCTCTTGCAGGCCTGCGGGGATGTGGGTGGCAGGGTCCTTCGTGAGGC
>CAXTUS010000016.1:0-17379 GCA_964247475.1 uncultured Acidobacteriaceae bacterium
ACCCAGCCCCCGCCGGGCGCCTCCGTCTGCACCTCAAACGTGTAATGGCCCGGTGGCAGATGACGATAGTGCGCCAGGTGGCCCGTAGTCAGCGTCCAGTCCGTGTCGTAGCTCAGCAGCCGATAGCGGCGCTGCTGCGTCTCGCGCGTGTCGAAGAAGATGATCAGATCCGGATGACCAGGCTCAAGCGTTATCTCGGGCTCGTGATGGGGATTCGAATCGAGCTCGTCGTTCAACGACCAGCCCGTGATCACCCTTGTGTCAGAGGCGCCTTGAGACAATGCCGGGACCGCCGCAGCCGCCGCAGGGGCTGACACCGGGCCATCGGAGAAGGGCGCAACCTGCGCGCGGACGCAGGGGCTCGAAGACCCCAGCATCATCAGCGCAACCCGTACCAGAAGCTTGAGCGTATTCCGCAAGTACCTCTAGGCCATCACATCTGCCCGCGAGACGCAAGGGGCTAGTCTTCGCGCAGCACCTGATTCGTATGCAGCGCCCGCTCCGGATGCACAAACAGCCAGCACACCGAGCCTACAATCGCAAGCGTCGCCGCCACCGCAAAGGAGGTCGTCCAGCCGAAGCGCTGCGCGATCCACGGCGTCAGCGAGGCGGTCAGCGCGCCGCCAACCTGGCCGCCCATGTTCACCAGCGAAGAGAACACGCCAGAGCTGCGCCCCGCGATATCGATCGATACCGACCAGAATGAACTTGAAGACAGGTACAGCGCACCCGCGCCCCCGGCCAGGATGAAGCCAGCCAGCGCCGGACTCCGGACCTGCGATCCCGTGATCAGAAACAGGCTCGTCAGAAACAGCGCCGCGGCCGCCAGGTAGCAGCGTCCTACCCGCAGCCCGTAGAGCTTCGTCAGCCGGTCAGACAGGCTGCCCCCGGCAAGCGACGCCACCGTCATGCAAAGAAAGGGAAGCATCGCATACCGCGCGCTGTGCCGCAGATCAAAGCCTCGGACCTGCGCCATGTACAGAAAGAACCAGCTGAAGAAGACCCATGCGATATAGCCGAAGCAGAAGTAGCCCGTCGTCAGCGCCGCCAGGTCGACCCGCGTGAAGATAGCCCGCCACGAGATCCTGTTCCGCTCCTCGACCACCGGAAACGCCTTTGCCGCGACCTCGTTCGTGATGCCCTCGTGAATCTCCTGCAGCTCGGCGCGCGATACCCCGGGATGCTCCTCCGGCGTGTCGCGGGAAAGCGTCCACCAGATCGCACCTCCGATGAAGCCGACGACCGCCGAAAACCAGAACGCCGATCGCCACCCATGCTCGACAATAATCCACGTCAGCAGCGGCGGCGTCAGCCCCGAACCTGCGCCCACACCCGCGAAGATCAGGCCATTCACAAAGCCGCGCTCCTGCTGCGGCACCCACCGCGCCACAAACTGGTTCGCCCCCGGGTAGATCACCGCCTCGCCCGCACCCAGCACGAACCGTATGCTGATCAGCAGGATCAGCGCGTGCGGAATGTCGGACGGCAGCAACGCCGTGCAGGCCGTCGCAATCCCCCACCACAGCACGCCAAGTGACAGCACCTTGCGCGGGCCGAAGCGCGCAGCCAGCACGCCCGCCGGCAGCTGGAAGCCGGCATAGCCCACCAGGAACGCAGAAAAGATCCAGCCCAGGCGCTGATTGCTCAGGCCAAACTCCTGCGAAATCTGCAGACCCGCAATCGAGATATTCGTCCGGTCCAGAAACGCGATCCCGCTCAGAACGAAAAGCCAGAACGCAAGAAACAGCCTCACCCGCGTTCGCCGCACAGCGACCATCAATCTCTCCCCGGTAGGACGCCGGTTGCCGCAGCGTATCTTCGTTATGTTCTCTGCGCCTGCGAGAAAATCTCAACCAGGCGATCGGCAATGATCTTATCCTCGCCATCCTTCAGCTGCCACATGGCAAACCCGAAGGACTTCGGATCGTGATCCTGGCGCGCCGGCTTTACCCTGGGCGGCGTATCGTTCGCCGGCTTCGGACCGGGCGGCGTGTGATCCACCGTGGTCTCAGGCCTGCCCGGCTCCCGCCCGCGCATGCCGCCTGCACCCGCACCCATGCTGCCGATGCCCACCGGCTTCGTCTCGGCCAGCGCAAGCATCACATCGTGCCCGCTCAGCCGGAGACTGTCCGGCACCATCCATCGATAGGTCGGCGTCACATTGCCGAGGGCCTGCGGATTGAACTCGCGCGGCAAAGCCTTGATGCCGAACTTCTGAATCGCATCCGTGATCAGCTGCGCCCGCTCGTCATACATCCGCACTGTCCTGTCGTAGTCTTGGTGCACAAAGATCTCAAGCGCCTTCAGCAGGCCGAAGATCGTCTCCTTGCCCACCTTGCAGCAGCGCCCGATGCGATCCTCCTGCGGGCTCATATTCAAGAGGGCATAGCGGATCAGCTCTTCCTTGCCGATCAGGATGCCCGAAGCCTGCGGACCCTGGATGTCCTTGCCGCCCGAGAAGGTCACCATGTCGAAGCCCACCGCCGGGTACTCCCACAGGCGCGAGACAGGAGGCACATCCGCGGACGCGTCATTGAACGTCCACAGGTTGTGCGCCCTGGCGATGGCAACCGTCTCGGGGCCCGACACCCTGCCGCGATCGGACTGGATGTTGGTGAAGTGGATGGCGACTGTCTTCGGATTGATGGCTGCGATCATCTCCTCGCGCGTCTCCACCTCCACCAGCTTGGCGCCGGTCTGGCGGATCTGGTGATCAAAGGCATAGCGATGGCTCTTCTGAATAATCACTTCATTGCGCGGAAAGGTGGCGACGTCCGGACACAGCCTGATGCGTTCTTCGAGGTCCTCGGTCATCATGCCCGCGTAGCCCACCACCATCGCGGCCGCTGCGCCGCCGGTCACCAGTCCCGTGTAGCCCGCGGGCGACTTGCACAGCTTCGCGATAAACTTCCCCGCGGCCACCTCGAGCTCGTCGATCAGGACGAAGTGTTCGTTGCCGCGCCGGATCAGCTCCATCACCTCGGGCTTCATCACCGAGCCGCCGATCACCGTCACCGTCCCCACGATGTTGATCAACGGCTTGACGCCGAGCTCGGCATAAATATCGCCCGTCGATCCGAGCCCCCAGGTGATGGGGACGATCGGGCTGCCATCGACGCCGCCGGCGGCGGGCGCAGGGCTGCCAGCGGCCGGAGCAGTGCCTCCGGCAACTGGCGTCACGCCGCTCGAAACATCAGCTGCAGCCTTCGCTCCGGCCGGCGCAACCAGCGCACCACCCAACGCGCCAAGCGCGGAAAGAAACGAACGTCGGCTCCAATCAAGCTTGAACTTCATGCCTGGCAGTCCTTTCGTTGCTGCTGCTCGATAAACTTTGCCATCAAGGGCAAGATGGAGGCCGGCGAGCGCAGGGCTCCGCCTCGATGGCAGCCTAACGCTTGTCGAAGCAGGTTGTCAGCATGCGGGTCAGATCTTGAGTCTGAGGCCTCGAGCAGCGGGTGTCATGAGGCCGGAGCCCGGCAAAAAACTAGGTCAATTGCCCTCCTTGATCACCGGCCACAAAGCGGACTTCTGATCGGGTCGCGAAGACAGTCCGCAGGCTCCGTCCTTCTTGAACTTGTAACCGGTGAAAGAACCGTTGCTGCCTTTATGACGGTTACAGGTTATTCGTAACCGGTCTGGCCGGTTTTACCGGTTACACGTGCTGCTCCGAACGCACGTTTTCTCGTAATCTCGGGCTTGAACCTGCGATTCGCGGCGGAAAAGACCAAAGCTGACTGCAAAGACGAACGCCCCTAGCCGCTCGCCTGGTCCCCGAGATCCCTCCGCCTTCCGCCCGGCGACGCAGACCCCTGAAGTTGCATTCCGCTGGCTGAGATGGCTGACGTACTCTTCGACCGACCAGGTCCGCTCCGTACGTCGGAATCCACATGGACCATCTCGGGAGATACACCATGAGCTGCACCGGTTGTGGATCGACGGCAGGGATAGAACCCTCGCCAGCCCTGTCGCAGGAGCAGATCGACGCCACCGTTGACCAGGTGCTTGCCGTCTCGCTCGCTGACGCCCGTCGCCATGGTGGCGTATGTCCGCTGTGCGGGCATCCGGAGCAGCCGACCCGCTGGATGCGCCTATCTTCGAGCTTCCCGCCCGTCCTTCTTGTCATGCTCTTCGCGTGCGGCGTCCTTCTGATTGCGGCTCTCTGGGCAGCTCTTCGCCGGCAGGGAGGTGAACGATCCTCGGCAACCGCGGCGGCCCTGGAACAGCTGCGCCGCAATCCTCAGGCCGTTCAACTGATCGGGCTTCCCATGAAGCTTGAGCCCGGCGTGGGCGGAGGCGTCACCCGCGACGAGACCGGCTGGAGCGAGGCGCACCTGAAGCTGCTCGTGAGCGGTCCGCGGGGCGAGGCGTCGCTGGACGTGCGCGGGGACAAGGCAGACGACCAGTGGCACTTCAACGCCTTTGAAGTCGTGGTGGAGAAGCAGCACAAGAAGCTGGATCTCGTCTCTGGACGCACGGTCACCTATGAGCCCGACGTCTACGTGGACGTCCATACCATGGCGGCAAGAACCGCCGAATACATGCGCACCACGGTGCCGCCGCCCACGCTCGACGGCACCTTTCCCTGCGTTTCGGCGAGCCTGGCCTCTCTTGATCCGGTGGCAAAGATGCACGGCATGCACGCGGGCGGGCCCTCGCTGGGCCGTTGCGCGATGCCGCTCGGTCTGGCAGGAGCTTCGAAGCAAGGCGATCTCGACCGGGTTGAAGTGGACCTGCGCGATGGCAGCTTCGTGATGCGCCAGACCGATCTCAGCCTCGGCGGCGTCTTTCCCGCGCTGCTCACACGCTCTTACCGGTCTGACGACTGGCTCGCGCAAAGCCGTTCACATGCCTTCGGCAACAACAGCAACCATCCGTTTGATATCGCTCCGCTGGGAGATCGGAATCCCTACACCTACCAGGTGCTGGCGCTTGAGGACGGGGACCTGCTGTTCTTCGAGCGCGTCTCAAAGGGCACCGGCTACGCGGACGCGGTCTATCAGCACAGCGAGACCTCTTCGCGCTTCTATAAAGCGACGCAGAGCTGGAACGGCGAGGGCTGGACTCTGCGGCTGGCCGATGGGTCGGAGATGCGCTTCCCGGAGTCTTACAACGCGACCAGCCTGGCCCAGGGAGCGGCCATCCTGTTGCGCGACCCGGCAGGCAACGAGCTCAGGCTTGTTCGCGACCGGAGGCGTAATCTTACCGGGATCCTGGCTCCGCAGGGCCATTCGATCCGGCTGGATTACGGCGATCAAGCGCGCATCGTGAGGGCGCGGGACGATCGCGGAGCATGGTCCGCTTACACCTACAGCACCGGCGGAATGCTGCTCTCGGCGATCCACTCTTCCGGTCGCGAGCGCCACTACACCTACGAAGGACCGCGCCTGATGACCATCTCGAACGAGCGCGGACAGACGCTGCTGCGCAACAGCTATGAGGATCGATTCCTGGTGGGCCAGCAGTTTGCCGACGGCACGGTCCTCTTCTTCCACTACAAGACAGAGCCGGGTCGCTCCTGGTTCAGGTCCGCAACCGTTACCATGCCCGACGGGACCGAGCACACGTTGGACACAAGCTCCTCGGTGCCTGCTTGGCTTCGCAGGCAGGAGTGATCCCGTCGACGAGTGTTCGTCACCTGAAGTGCAACAGCTCCGAAGAGGCTCTGCGTTTTGCGTAAAGCCCACCGCGTGATGAAGTGTGGCTGCGGTAGGGGAGATGTAGGAATGTGCTGGTGCTTGAGAGGTCGGGGGCGAGAGGGCAGGATGGTGCCGGGAGGAGTCTGCTGCACGGAGTGTCTGATCCGGGGTGACGGTCAGGCTCAACCCGACGCTCGCAGGTGGCATCCGGCTGGAGGTGCTGTGAGTTGACGGCTTGCAGAGCTTCAGTGAAGCTTCCGGTACTGCTCCTCCGACAGGCTCAACATGACCCCGCCTCGCCCGTTGGCGAATGCATGCTCAAGCGCCTGCTTGTCCGCTGATGTCGAGTCGGCTCCACCCCGCATGGCCAGTTCCATGACCTTCGCCGAGTCCAGGAAGATGAACTTTCTTGGCAGGGTCGTTACCATGTCCGGTTCAAGGAAGGAGACCCGCCAGCCATCCTTCATGAGTTGGAAGTGCATGTAGATTCGCCGCCGCGGTTCGCAGCGCTTGCAGCGACGCTCTCCCATCACCGGAGGAAGGGGAGCATGGCAGTTGCAGCAGATCTGACCGCGCTCGCGCATCCGGGTAGTTGCTGCTCGTTCACCGCCCATAGGCGAATAATAGGCGAAGACTCTGTGGAAGGAAAAAGGATTTCATCGTCGTTCCTTGGAGTGCACAGGCTCTTCTCAACCCCTGCTCAGGGTGAAAGGCAAGTCAAGCGGGACCCGGCAGGACCAGGAATTGAGACGGGCGGTCCAAGGGTGAAGCTGCAAGATCTGGAGGCTGTTTTTGGAGGCGCGGGTCGGGATCGAACCGACGCATAAAGGTTTTGCAGACCTCTCCCTTACCACTTGGGTACCGCGCCCCGAGGTTGCCAACACCGTGTCGACACATGCAAGCTGTGGATCGGGCGTTCCCTGGAAGGGGTTCTGTTGGAGCGGGAGACCGGGGTCGAACCGGCGACATCTTCCTTGGCAAGGAAGCACTCTACCACTGAGCTACTCCCGCTCGTACCTCTGTAACTATAACGTTGTTGAGGGCGCAGGTCAACGTGTGCGGGGCACATGCAGAGGAATCGGCACGCCGCAGGTTACCCATATCAGGGCCAAGTCTAAAACTCCTGCGGTGTGGAGGTGCTGAACGGAATGACGCGGCTTGCATAGAGTCCGGCGCGATGCCGGATCAGATGCGGGGTGACCAGCAGCACCAGATCCGACGATGCGACATCACGAAGCTTATCGGCGGCCGTCTGTTGAAAGCCGGGAAGGTCGGCGAGGCCGGGAAGACCGCTGATGCTCGCCGACTCGGTGCGGCTCAGCTCCGAGATCATGACCGCGCTGGTGCCGTCGGCGACCGTAAGGTCAGACTGGAAGACACGGCTGGTGAGCACCGGGATGTTGTTGGCGCTGAGGCCGGTCAGGGCTTCGATCTTCATATCGATCTTCATGTCGATCAGGCCCGATCGCAGGACGGTGGGCGTGGTCTTCAAGGTGATGCCGAGGTCCTCATACTGGATCTGCGGGATGGTCTGATTGGCGCCGCTGCCGAGGAACTGGTTCAGCAGAGAGCTTGCGCTCACTCCGTTGACGGTGACGCCGCTGAGCGCGGCGGAGGTTGCGCTCGATACGCCGCTCGAGTAGGTAGCGGTGGTGATGGGATAGCGCTGACCCACGCGCAGGGTGGAGGTTTGGCGATCCGCCACACGCACGCTGATGTCGTCGAGCGCACGCGTGTCGGACGAGTTCAGGCTCAGGTTGACGGTCGCGCCCGAGCCGAGATAGATGCCGGTGAGCGAGAGTCCATGACCCGCGGTTGCGATGAGGCCGCTTACCTTCGCATCCTGCACGGCGCCGCTCAGCACCAGGTAGAGCGCCTCGTAGATGGTGTCGGTCTGCGCGTTGCCGGTCGGCACGTAACCGCCTGATGAGATCAGCGCCGATACCAGCGACTGGTTGGCCGAGACGATCGACTGTGCCTCGCCGGCCACGCTGAAGGCTCCGGCCGAGGTCGGTGTCTGGGTGCCGGTGTTCACCGTGCGGGCGCGGTCCACGCTGATCAGCTTGACCTCGAGCAGCACCTCGGCGGCGCCGTCGATCAGGTCCTTCAGCGTCTCGTTCAGAACAGAAAGGGTCGGTCGCGGCGCACGTACCACGAGCGTGCCGCTCGATTGCCCGATGACGATCTGCTTGACGTCAAAGACGTTTTTGACGATGTTGGTCAGCTCGTTCAACTGCTCGGGCGTGCTGCCCGGCACGTAGATCGTCTCCTCCACCTGGCGCTCCAGGCGGGCGCGGTTCTCCTGGGTGTCGCGCGCCACCAGCAGGGTCTTTGGCTCAACGGCAACGCCGAACAGGTGGGCCATCTTCAGCAGAGGAGGCATGGCCTCGGCATAAGTGGTTTCGTCGAGATCGAAGCGCAGCGGAGGCAGAGGCTCAGCCGCGACCGAGTCGTCGAGGGTGGCATGGATGCCGAAGGTGGTGGCCGCCTGCTCGATCGCCTGCCGGGCGTCTCCGCGCAGGTGCAGGCTGTGCCTGGCCGGGTCGGGCGCGATCTCGATGGGCGCGGCGTAGAGGACCTGCGGGTTGAGGCGGAAGCTGGTCTTCGCCGTTGACGCTGTTTGCAACGGGACTGTCCCGGTGCCGGCGGCTGCAGCGGTCGCCGCAGTGTGTTCGAGCACGCGCTCGTTCGTGGGATCGATTAGGCGGGCTTCGGCGAGCAGCGTCTCGGCCTGGTCTGGATGGTTGGTCATGCGAGCCCGGGCCGCGCGTTCGACGAGGTCTCCGATGCGATGCTCGCGGGTCAGCGCGAAGGCCAGGCCGTAGTCGCGGTGCGTGGGATCGAGCTTGGTCGCACGTTCGAACTCTGCCTGCGCCCCGGCCAGGTCCTGGCGGTCGAGCATGCGGGCGCCCGACAGGTAGGCCTGCTCGGCTCGCTCGCGATCAGACACCTTGATCTTCGGTGCGGCTGGGGCGGCCGGCTCCTGCTGCTGCGCGGAGGCACAGGCGACCAGCGTCAGGGAGCAGAGCAGGGCCCGAAATGCGTGATGTTTTGATGTGCGGGTGACGTTCATGCGGCTGCTGGTTGGACGAAGCTCGACGTCAGAAGCTGTCTATAGCCTTTGGCGGCGCAGCGTGCGTCGTCCTTCAGGGGAGCGCTGTACGCCCTGTTCCGCAGGGCGTATACCGACGCTTCCGCGAAGGCAGCCACCTAGCGAAGATTGACGACGTTCGCATGGTTCGGCTGGCGTGGGCGCTCGCTCATCACCGGACGCCGCATGCCGTTGCGGATCTGGGTCGTATCAAGATCAAGTTCGGCGAGGGTGCGGCTCAGCGTGTTGCGGTGCATGCCAAGCTCTTCCGCGGCCTTGCACTGGTTGCCCTTGTGGTGGGCCAGAACCTCCAGGATGTAGCGCCGCTTGAACTGCCGGATGGCCTCGGTATAGGAGACCCCGGCGCTATGCATCTGTGTGATCAATCCGTCGAGTTCCCGCTTCAAGATAGTCCTCACCCTGGCAGCACGACTTGCGGCTGCATCTGAGAATGGCGCTGCAGATGGTTTACATGTGTTCCGTTGGTAGGTGCTGCCGCACGAGCCCGGGAGCTTCATGCAGGATGTACTTTGCTCCGGCTGCAATCTGATCCTGAAAATGCTGCGGCACGATGAAGGATACCTCATGAAACCCGGCAAGGAAATAGGGTGCGAGCTGAGAATTTTTAGCCCACGGCGTAGCGGGTGCGAAGGCGCTGAGCGCCATCAGGAACGCCACACCGATCAGCATTCCCCGCACCGCGCCGAACGCAGCGCCCAGCAGACGGTCGACCAGTCCGAGGCCGATCGCCTTCGCGGTCGTCCTTAGAACCTGTGCGATCAGGCTGAACAGCACGATCACCAGGACCAGGATGAGCAGGAACGCGATCACCTCTGCCACGGCGACGTTCTCTATCCACGCCCCAAGCCTTTGTGCCAGGCCGAGGTACTCCCAGCTTGCAATCAGGACGCCGGCGACGAAGCCTACCAGCGAGAGCGCGGCCTTGATGAAGCCGCGGACGAACGCCTGCAGGGCAGAGAGCAGCACGAGGACCAGCAGGAAGTAATCGAAGTCGGTGAAGGACGCCGCGAAGGCAGGAAGCTGCATGTAGATGGCACCCCTCTCCTCGCCGGAGCCGGTTAGAGGCTGGTACGCCCGGTGATCAGTTCGAACGCCTGCATGTACTTGGCCCGGGTCCCGGTGACGACTTCGTCGGGAAGCGCGGGCGCGGGCGCCTGCTTGTTCCACTGTATCGATTCCAGGTAGTCGCGCACGTACTGCTTGTCGAAACTCGGGGTCGGGCCTCCGGGTTGATATTGATTGGCTGGCCAATAGCGGCTGGAGTCGGGCGTCAGCACCTCATCGGCCAACGTGATCACGCCGTCGATCAGGCCGAACTCAAACTTGGTATCGGCCAGGATGACGCCGACCGAGGCGGCATGCGCGCGTGCCTTCTCGTAGATCGCGAGGGTCAGGGTGCGCAGCTCTTCCGCGGTCTCCGCACCGACGGCAGCGATGACGGTATCGAAGGAGATGTTCTCATCATGGCCGCCGGTGTTGATCTTGGCCGCCGGCGTGAAGATGGGTTCGGGGAGCTTGTCTGACTCGCGCAGACCGGCCGGCAGCGGGATGCCGCAGACGGCTCCGGTGGCCTGGTAGTCCTTCCATCCGGAGCCTGAAAGATAGCCGCGTGCGACGCATTCGACGGGGAACATCCGGGCCCGCCGGACGAGCATGGTGCGTCCTTCCAGCTGAGCTTTGAAGGGCTGCAGCTGCGGCGGGAAGTCGTCGGCGTTCGCGGTGACGACGTGGTTGGGGACGAGGTCCTTCAGGAACTCAAACCAGAAGAGCGAGATCTGGGTGAGGATGCGGCCTTTGTCGGGGATGCCGGAGCCGAGCACGTGGTCGAAGGCCGAGATGCGATCGGTGGCGATGAAGATCAGGTCCGACTCGGGCTCGTCAGAGACGGCATAGATGTCGCGTACCTTGCCGCGTGCAAGCAGCGGCAGGGAACCAAGGTCGGAGGTGAGCAGGGCAGCCATCTAAAAAACGGTATCACGCTGCTGGTATGTCGAGCTTGCTACCGGTGCGCTCTCCCTCTTACGGGTGCGACGGCATATGCGGTGCAGCTCTGAATAAGTTGCGGGTCTCGCAATCCCGTCAGCCAAGATGTTCGATCTCGATCCCCTCCCAATGCTCCCTCAAATACTCGGCTACAAGGCGCCGGTGGCATCGATGGGGCTTTTCCTCGCTGCAAAGCAGACAGCTTCCCTCGATGAGGTCGCGAGAGATGTTCAGTTCGATCTGGCGTTCACTCATCAACGCCAGGAATGCATCTTCGTAGACCGACCATTGGCCCTTTGCCTTCTTGTAAGCGTCAAGCATGCTTTTTGTAGGGGCAAGATCCGGCAAGTGGAAGTACTCGACCTGACAAAGAGATTTCGTGAAGAAGCGAAGATCCTCACGCTTGGCGAAGCCAGCTAGTTGTGAAACGTTGTTGAGACGGACATCCACCAGGCGCGCGGCCCCCGAATGCCGCAATAAGTCGAAAAAGGTCTGCGCCGACTTTTTTGTGAATCCGAGGGTGAAGATCTTCAAGAAGTCCTTTCACGCAGCCGGGGAGTCGGTCTCATGTTTCCGCACATAAGCGATCTTTGTCTCCTGCATGCGGTACGAGTCTTCAAGAAGATCGTTGTCCGTGCGAAAGAGGTGATACTCCTCGTGGCGGATGTGCTGAATTGACATCAGACGGGTTATCGCTTCTCTATGCGTTTCAAGCTGCCCGTCGGAGAGAATGTGTTGAACCTCGGTGCCTCGTTGTTCCAGATGTCGCCCGATCAGGATCGTTCGGTGGCAGTCGAGAGGATCTTTCTCTGCGCACATCAAGGCAAGCCTGATGTTGCCGGCCATTGTCTCGACCCGCTTAATGCCACACTCGAAGGCGACCGTCTGCCGAACCTTCTCGTAACTCACCTTGCCGTCTACGTAGGGGGAGGGAAGATCACTTCTGGCGCCGAGTTCAGCTCCCAGGAACGCATATTCTATACCGGACTGAGTAAGCGTCCTGACGAGATTTAGCCGGTCAAACTGAGGACTGTACTGGCTGCGGGGGTACGATCGAACGTCAACGATCAACTGAATCGCGTGGCGATGAAGCAGTCCGAGGAGCGCCTCAGCGGTGTGGTTAGAGTGCCCGATCGTGTAGACGTTGAACCGCAATCAAGCCGACCTCAGCGGCATCTGTGGAATGACACCTGCAATCAGCTTATGGCATCGATGATCCCACTGGTAGGGATCCGTAAGGCTCACGCACAAAAATACGTCTGTACCCGGCAAGCGATAACTGCCCGGGGCCGACCCCTGAAAATAAAAGTGAACGCGTGGATCGGTGACACTGAGCTTGTAACGGTGGTGCCTGAGGTAAAAAACCCCATGCATCACATGGGGCCCTCGTCGCCCCGCCGATACAACGATCTCAAGGTCAGCACCTTCCACAAGATAGAGCGATTCATCATGTTTAATTACATCGCTAGCGTGGATGCAGTTCATCTCTCCCTGGCGTGTATGCTCTGAGTTCGTCCACAAGGATGCTGGCTCTTGAAGCAACTGTTCAAGCTCAAGAAGCAGCACCTCTCCAGCCTTGGTGAACCTGTAAGAAGGATCAATGAGGTGATTCTCAGTCTGGTGATCGTGCGGCTTGGGTCTTAAAAAGCGAGCTACAACTACATCGAGCAGTTCCGGACAAGTACCGTCATGATAGCTACATTCCGAGCGACTCAGTTCCTCTCCCGCACGCTCACTCACCGGCCGAATCCATCTGCCATAGCCGCTGGGTAAAACCTCGCGGCCTGCTATACACATTCCCCCATGCTTCGAGGAGCAAGCAAGGCATACAAATGCACGGTAATAGCTCACCGTTGCCCCCAGACTGTCGCCAGTTGCCCTTTGAAGAGACACTACCGGAGAAGCACAGAAGCGCAGCAAATAATGTACTGGATCTCGCACGAGCAGTTCTGAAATGAACTAAGTGGCAAGGTAAGTGCCGAATCGGGCCGACCGGGAGACGATGACCATTTACGCCTCGGCTCCTCGTGAAGCCGTCTCAGGCAACTCGGCGTTCGCGATCGCCGCTGCGGTTGCCCTGGCCCAGGTTCACGCTGACGATCTTCGAGACGCCGGGCTCCTGCATGGTAACGCCGTAGATAACATCCGCCTGCGACATGGTGCGCTTGTTGTGGGTGATCGCGATGAACTGCGTCGTCTTGCTCATGTCGTAGATCATCTTCGCGAAGCGGCCGACGTTGGTCTCATCGAGCGGCGCGTCCACCTCGTCGAGGATGCAGAAGGGCGCGGGCTGGAACTGGAAGATGCCGACCAGCAGCGACAGCGCGGTGAGCGCCTTCTCGCCTCCGCTCAGCAGCAGGATGTTCTGCAGCTTTTTGCCGGGCGGTGATGCGACGATCTCGATGCCGCTTGCGTCGGAGTTCGGGTTGTCCGGATCGGTGAGCCGCATGAAGGCCTGGCCGCCGCCGAAGAGCTTGGTGAAGGTAAGCGAGAAGTTCTCGTTGATGATCTTGTACGCCTCGTCGAACTTGATGCGCGAAACGTCGTCGATCTCCTTGATCGAGGCCTGCGTGTTCTCGATCGAATCCAGCAGGTCCTTGCGCTGGGCCTCGAGGAAGCCGTGCCGTTCGGTCGTCTCCTGGTACTCTTCGAGCGCCATCATGTTGACCGGGCCCATCGACTCGAGCCTCTGCTTCAGGGCGCGCGCCTCGTTCTCCTGCGCGACGAGGTCGTCGCCGATGATGCGTTCGATGGTGGCATCGTTCCGCAGGTCGTCCGCGGGAACAGCGAGATCGTTCATGCAGGTGGCTTCAAGATGCTCGATGTCCGACGTCAGCTTGGCGACGCGCGCGGACAGGCCCGAGCGCCGTTCGCGCACCGCTTCGGCCTCGGCACGCACGCTGCGCAGCTTCTGATCGAGCGCGGCCGTAACCTCGCGCAGCGATGCGGCCTCTTCGGTCAGCCTTGCACCCTGGGCCACGGCGACCGCGCGTGCTTCGGCCGCCGCCTCATGCTGCTGGCCAAGCGACGCGGTCTCTTCTTCGCGGCGCAGCTTCTCGCTGGCGGCCGAGGCAAGCTGCTGCTCAAGCTGGCCGATCCTCTGCTGCTGCGAGTTGAACATGCGCGTGGTCTGTTCGAAGTTGGCCTGGGCGTTGCGCCGGCGCTCTTCGAGTCCGGCGAGCGCAGCGCTTGCCTGGGCCGCGGCCTGCTGCAGCTCTTCGCGCTGCGCACGCAGGTTGGTGACCTCCGCGGTAAGCTCGGCGAGCTGCGCCTCAAGGCCCGCGCGCTCGGCTTCAAGCGCCGCGGCCTGCTCCTGGCGCTGCGCGATCAGGTCCGCCTTCTGATTGCGTGCATCACGATTGCGGTCGGTCGCAAGCATCCACTCCTGCAGCCGACGTTCGATGCGCGCGGACTCGGACTCCATCTGGCGCAGCGCGGCGCCGGAGTTGGCGGCCTCTCGCTCGGCGTCGCGACGCTCATGGTTCCGGCCTTCGAGCTGCGCGTTCTGTGCGGCCATCTCATGCTGCAGCTCGGCGGTGCGCATGTCGGTGGCGCCAAGCTCCTGTTCAAGCGCCTTCAGCCGGGTTTCCACCTCTTTGAGCTCACGCTTCAAGGCCAGCGGACCACCCGAGCTTGGTCGGCCGCCGGTCACGGTCAGACCGTGGAACGTCTCGCCCGTCGGTGACAGGAAGTAGCCGTCAGGGTGCGCCTGCGCAAGCGTGCGTGCGGTTTCGGCGTCAGGCGTCACGAAGCCTTCGCGCAGCTTCGGCAGCAGCACCTCGAGCGAGCGGCCGAAGCCGTTCAGCACGCGGACGCACTCGGTCAGCGGCCGAACGCCTTCGCCCTGCGGCTGCGACGCACTCGCGCGGCCTGCCTTCCATGGTTCCGATGTTGCAGGCTCGACCAGAAAGGTCGCGCGGCCGGCGACGTCGGACTTGAGCAGCCGGATGCCCTCATCCGCGGTCTCCCAGTCCTTGACGACGATGAAGTTCAGCTCTTCGCGCAGGAACTCATCCACCACCTGCTCGTAGGCGCCATCGACTTCGAGAAAGTCGGCGAGCGTTCCTACGGTGCTGCTCTGCTGGCCGGGGATGCTTTTCTTAGCCGTGAAACGGAAGATGTTCTTGACCGTGTCGGTCGAGTAGGAGTGATCACGGATGAGTCCTTCGAGCGATCCGCGGCGGCCGTTCAGGCTGGCTACCTCACCGCGCAGCTTGTCCCCATGGCGCTTCGAGTTCGACTCCTCGGTGCGTGCCTGCTCGATGCCCAAGCGAAGCTCCGAGATCTCCATCTCAAGCCGCTTCAAGCGCTCGGTGACGCCTTCAAACGACATCTTCACCTGTCCGCGCTGCATGCCAAGCGCCGAGAGCTCCTCGCGCGCGGTCGCGGACTCGGCGACCAGACGTTCACTTTCGCGCTCGAGCCCGGCCAGCGCCGCCACGGCCTGGCCCTCCTCGTTGCGCACCTGAGCGACGCGCTGCATAAGCTGCATGCCGTTGCGCCGTGCACTTTCCGCCTGCTGCTCGCGCACCTGCACCTCGCGCACCGCGGCCTGCGCGGCCTGCTGACGAGCCTGTGCCTGGTCGCGCGAGTCGCCCGCTTCGGCGTTCGCCGAGTTCAGAAAGCTGCGCACCTGCTCCTGCTCCCCGGCAAGCGTGGCAAGCTGGGCGCGCGCCGCTTCAAGGTCGCCGGCGCCTGTTTCAAGCCGTATCACGAGCTCGGCGACACGGTCCTGGTTGGCGGCAGTACGGGCGGCGATGCGCTCGAGATCGATGGCGCCCCGGTTCGCGGTCGCCGCATGCTCGCGGATCTGCTGGTCGAGCGCGTAGCCATGGCGCACGCCCTCGGTGTGCTCCTCGTCCATGGCCGCGATGTTCGCGACCTGGGCATCCACCTCGAGGGTCAAAGCGAGAATCTGTTCGGACGCGGCCTTTTGTTCCGCATCGAGCAGCGCGATGCGGCTCGCGAGCGAGACACGGAGCTTTGAGCGGAGCTCGTCGCGGATCTGGCCGTAGCGCTCGGCCTTCGCCGCCTGCCGCTTCAGCGTCGTCATCTGCTTGACGACTTCGTCGAAGATGTCATTGACGCGCGCAAGGTTCTGCCGCGCGGACTCAAGCCGCAGCTCAGCGAGCCGTTTTTTGGTCTTGAAGCGCGTAATGCCGGCGGCCTCTTCGATGATCGACCGGCGATCCTGCGGCTTCGCGCTGAGCAGCTGTCCGATGCGCTCCTGGCCGATGATTGCGTAGGATTCGCCGCCGAGCCCGGTGCCCATGAAGATGTCCTGGATGTCGCGCAGACGGCAGATCTTGCCGTTCAGCAGGTACTCGGAGTCACCCGAACGAAAGAGCCGGCGCGTGATCGTCAGCTCACCTGCGCGCACCGGGGTCCGGCCGAACTTGCGCCGCCGGATCTTGAGCACTACGTTGCCGGGCGCTGCGGCGGCCTCGGCGTCGGCTGCCGCGGCGAGGGCCAGATCCTCAGGATTGAGGATGGTTCCGGGCTGTGCCTCGGCAACTGCTTCTTCGGTCTCTTCGGCCTTCTCCCTGCGGAACTCCGCCTCGTTCCAGTCGGTCACGTGGCGGGCGTCGATGGTGACGTCGGGAGCCTGATCGTTGTCAGCCGTCCCGTCGTAGACCTCGGGGTCGACCAGGGTGAGCGAGACCTCCGCCATGCCGGTCGGCTTGCGGTCCCTGGTGCCGGCGAAGATCACGTCCTCCATCTTGATGCCGCGCAGGCTTTTGGCCGATTGCTCTCCGAGCACCCAGGTGATGGCATCCGAGATATTCGACTTGCCGCAGCCGTTCGGGCCGACGATCGCCGCGATGCCCTCGCCGGCAAGCTGCACCTCGGTGCGGTCGCAGAACGACTTGAAGCCGAGTATCTGAACCTTCTTGAGCTTGAGCATCGGTGATCGGCATCTCCCTGACGGCCACGTCGCGCGATCCTCGATGGGAACGGCAGAGAACGTGGAGGTATCGCTCAACTCTAGCGACCGCACCGGCGCGAATCAACCGTGCAAGCGCTACATCTTGTGGATAAGGAGCAGGGAACTCGACCGGCTGTGAGGGGGTTGAAAGTTCCCTGGCCGCGAACCGATGCAAGGCGCTGCGCGGCTAGAGGTAACTGCGGGTTTAATCCTTCGTGTGCGCAAGTCGCGTTCGAGCGAGTGGGGAAGCTGTCCCTGAGGCTTGCACGGACCTATCCCCGTTTCTATAATCGGCAGCATCGGCGCAGATGTGGCAACATCGAGCGGTGCCTGCTGACAGGATGATCTCATTGTCGACTTCTACCTGGGCGCGTCGACCAGCATCCAAGCCAACCGTACGGGTGCCGTGGCCAACGGGTTCCGGCGAACTAATCCAGGCGGAAGCATCCAGTTCAAGAACACGCAACGTCAAAGTCTGATAGAACACAAGTTATCGAAGACCAATCCTCAGGTATCGAAGATCATCAGGAGCTCTGAATGAAGAAGGCAGTTTCGTCGTTTCTAGCGGTCTCTGCGTTAATGGCTGCCCCCGGGGTACTTCCACACTTCGCCACCGGCTTTGCCCAGGATTCGTCCACTGCGCCGGCTGCCCCGGCGGCGCCGGCAACGACGCCTGCGGGCCAGACGGCTCCTGCATCTGGCACCCCGGCATCTGGCACCCC
>CAXTUS010000016.1:17479-46255 GCA_964247475.1 uncultured Acidobacteriaceae bacterium
GCGGTCAGGTCCAGATGGATCCCGCCGAGTACACCGACTACGACAACGCGGTGAACAAGCAGACTACGCCGCAGACCCAGGCTCCTGCGCTTGAGGCATACCTGACTAAGTATCCGAAGTCCGCAGTCAAGGCTGATGTGCTCGAGCGCCTGATGGTCGACTACAGCCAGTTCGATCCTGCAAAGGCTCTTTCGACCGCCGACCAGGTGCTGCAGCTGAACCCGAACGACCTGCAGGCGTACACCGTCGAGGTGGTCTTCCGCAATCAGCAGGCGCAGGCCCTGACCGACCCCGCCGCCAAGGCAAGTGGCCTCGACCAGGCTGCAAGCTACGCGACCAAGGCGGTCGCCGTCACCAAGCCCGAGAAGATGTCGCAGGCGGACTTCGACGCGCAGCAGAAGAAGGTGATGCCCACCTTCTACTCGGTGATCGGCAACGCAGCGCTCGCCAAGAAGGACTATCCCGGCGCGATCTCGGCCTTCAAGTCTGAGCTCGCTGCCTCCGATCCTGCGGCCACGCAGCAGCCCGGCACCGCGCTCCAGGACACCTACTTCCTCGGCCAGGCCTACTATGCCTCGACCCCGCCTGACTACATCAACTGCACCTTCTACGCTACGCGCGCAGCTTCTTACGCGCCCGAGCAGTTCAAGACGCAGTTCCAGCCGCTTGCCACCTATTGCTACAAGAAGTACCACGGCAAGGCGGATGGCTATGACACTGTCGTGACTGCGGCCAAGGCCAACGTGACGCCGCCTGCCGACTTCAAGGTCGAGGCTGCGCCGTCGGACGCTGACATCGCCCACAAGACCGTCACCGAGACCGCGGACCTGACGACACTTGCGCTGAGCGACAAGGAGTACATCCTGGCCAATGGTTCGACCGAGGATGCGGACAAGGTCTTTGCCACGGTGAAGGGCAAGGTGGACAAGGTTCCAAATGCGACCGTGATCTCGGCGACCGCCGACACGATCACGGTTGCTGCTTCTGACGATGCCGTGCAGTCGAAGACCGCCGACTTCAGCTTCACCATGAAGACGCCGCTCAAGAAGATCCCGGCAGTCGGCGACAAGATCACGCTGACGGGTACATGGAGCTCCTACACCCAGAAGCCGCTGCTGATCACCATGTCCGACGGAGAGGAAGCCACCCGCGCGGCCGCCGCTCCGGCACGTCGCGCCCCGGCACGGCATAAATAAGCGCTCTTCCTGATGAGGAAAGCGCGAAGAAGTAGATAAAAAGAAGAGAGCTGCCAGCGATCAAGTGGCAGCTCTCTTCCTTTTTCAGAACTGTTCCCTCGTATAACTTTCGGTCATGTAAAAAGTTCCCTAAAAGGCACGAAAGTTGTACCGATTTGGCTTGTTTCCCGCGCGGTGATTCGGTACCTTGAACACTCCTAGTAACCAGCGACGTTGGTTACGAGAGGTGCGCGGGCATGGGAAGAACGTTTTCTGGATATCGCGGCGCTGGTCCCTTCGACCTGCCGCCGTTCGTCATCGCTTTTCAGCCGATCGTCGATGTGAAGGCACGTTCTATCGTGGCGTACGAGGCGTTGACAAGGGGAGCGAACGGCAGTCTTTACCCGCAACTGACCGCTCACCTGAATACCGCGGCACTGCGCGCCTTTCACCGCCGGATCGCGGAGATGGCTGTACGCAGAGCGGTCGAGCTGGGTCTCAAAGACCTTAACGCGTCGCTCTGCATCAACGTCCAGCCCGACCTCCATCCTGATTCGCTTGACGCGGGCTTCATCCTTGACGCGGCGCGGCGCTACGGGCTTGACGCAGCGGACATCCTGGTCGAGTTCACCGAGGACCACAGGCTCCCCATCCCCGAGTACAAACAGCTGCTTGCGCGGAACAAGCAGGCGGGCTTCGCGACCGGGATGGACGACTTCGGCGCCGGCTACTCAGGCCTGTCCGCGCTGGTCGAGTGCCGGCCCGAGGTGTTGAAGCTGGATCGTGCGCTGGTACGTGGAATCGATACCAGCTATACCAGGCAGAAGATCGTCGCCGCCTTCTCGGATTGCTGCAAGGCACTGGATATGCGGCTGATCGCCGAGGGGATCGAGACCGAGCAGGAGTGCCGCATGCTGCTCGATCTGGGTATCACCCACATGCAGGGCTTCCTGTTCTCGCACCCGGTGATCGACGCGCTGCCCTACGACTCGGTGTGGGGTGTGGACGCGATCGCGGCCGAACCGAGGCGGCGTTACCGCCATAGCCTGCTGTCAGCGCTAGGCCTGCAGGGCGAGATGCACGGGGCTACTCTCCGAGCATAAAGCGCTCGATGGCATAGGCCCGGCCAGACGCTCCGTCGCACTCGATCAGGGTGGCGCAGAGCTTCGGATTGCCCTTGGCGGCTTCAAACTTGCCCGGCATGCCGGTGAGGAAGCGCTGCAGCACAAGTTCCTTTTCAACGCCGATGACAGAGTCGTACGGGCCGGACATGCCGACGTCGGTCTGGTAGGCAGTGCCGCCAGGCAGGATGCGGTGGTCTGCCGTCGGGATGTGCGTATGGGTGCCCAGCACGGCGGTCACGCGGCCATCAAGATACCAGCCGAGGGCTACCTTCTCGCTGGTCGCCTCCGCGTGGAGATCAAGCAGGATGACCTTCGCCGTGATCTTCGCAAGCAGCTCATCGGCCTTGCGAAACGGATCGTCGCAGGAGGACATGAAGACACGTCCCTGCAGGTTCATCACTGCGTAGGTCTGCCCGTCTTCGAGCGTCCCCTCGTAGACGCCGAAGCCCGGGGTCGTCACCGCATAGTTCGCCGGACGAAGGACGCGCCGGCCGCGTTCGTGCGAGTCGGAGGGGACGGTCATGTACTCGAAGATCTCGCGTTTATCCCAGATGTGGTTGCCGGTGGTGATGACGTGGGCGCCCAGGTCGAAGATCTCTTCGGCGATCGAAGGCGTGATGCCGAAGCCGCCCGCGGAGTTTTCACCATTGATGACAAGCAGGTCTACGGCGTGGGTTTCTACCAGGTGCGGCAGGTGCTCGCGTACGATGTGGCGTCCTGCGGAGCCGAAAATATCACCAACAAACAAAATCTTCACTTGTGAAGGCTAGCAGATGAAACGTCGTCTTCTGCGGTTGACAAAGGACATCCCCTGTTGTGCTACCTTGCTACGCATGGCA
Organism: uncultured Acidobacteriaceae bacterium; assembly: GCA_964247475.1. Taxonomy (GTDB): domain Bacteria; phylum Acidobacteriota; class Terriglobia; order Terriglobales; family Acidobacteriaceae; genus Edaphobacter. The sequence continues at coordinate 20,618 of CAXTUS010000016.1, forward strand.
CAAAGCGGTAGATTCGGTCTCAGCCTGAGGGTCCTGGCGTTTCTGGCGCAGGCGCCGGCGGGGATGCACACGTCCGCCGATATTGCCAAGGCGTTGAAGACGAGCCCGGTGATGGTGCGCCGGGTCTTTGCTCCGCTGCATCATGCGGGCTTTATCACGCAGCGCAAGGGTCCCCAGGGCGGCGCGCACCTGAAGGCTTTGCCGAAGGCGATCGGATTCGGCAGCGTGTTCGCGGCGGTGGGCGGGGCGTGGCCGACGAGTGGCGACAAGGCGACCGATGCGTTGCTGCAGCGCGCGCGGCTGGACACGATCGCCGCTATGAACGAGACAACGATCGCGAACCTGATGAAGAAGCAGAAGAAGGGGTAAGCGCAGGCAGCCCGGCGCGAATTGCAATGCCGCGATGCCGACCACCCGACCACCCGACCACGGGGACGCCGCCCGCGACAGTTGCGCGCCTGGGCTTTAGTCTTTTGCCTTTTGCGGGCGAAGCAGAGGGAACAGGATGACATCGCGGATGGACCGCGACCCGGTCAGGATCATCGTCAGCCGATCGATGCCGATGCCTTCGCCCCCGGTCGGTGGCAGGCCGTAGCCAAGCGCGCGGACGTAGTCCTCGTCCATCTGGTGGGCTTCGTCGTCGCCCCGTTCCTTTTCGGCCACCTGCATCTCGAAGCGCCGGCGCTGGTCGACAGGGTCGTTGAGCTCAGAGAAGGCGTTGCCGACCTCGAAGCCGCCGATGTAGAACTCGAAGCGTTCGACCCAGTCGGGTTCATCGGGCTTGACCTTTGACAGTGGCGAGACGGCGAGAGGGAAGTCGTAGATGATGGTCGGCTGGATGAGGTGCTCTTCGGCCAGAGCTTCAAAGACGGTTGCGATGGTTTTGCCTGCGGGATCGTTCGCCTTGCCTTCGATGCGATGCCCGGCTCCCCGAAGCTGGGTGACCCATGCGTTCGGCTTTGCCGGATCATCGAAGTCCGTCGTCGAAGGTGCGGCGCCAAGCGCGGCGGGCCACCACTTGACGATCGCCTCACGCATCGAGAGCTTCGTCCAAATCGCAAGGTCTATCTCGTGGCCGTTGAAGCTGGTCTTCGTCGTTCCATTGACCTCGTTCGCAACGAACTTCACTAAGTCCTCGGTAAGATCCATCAGGTCGTGATAGTTCGCATAAGCCTGGTAGAACTCGAGCATCGTGAACTCGGGGTTGTGCTGGGTACTTACCCCTTCGTTCCGGAAGTTGCGATTGATCTCATAGACTCGGTCCATGCCACCAACTACCAGGCGCTTGAGGTAAAGCTCCGGAGCGATCCTGAGATAGAGGTCGATATCCAGCGCGTTGTGGTGGGTCATGAACGGCCGCGCCGCCGCGCCGCCGGCGATCGACTGCATCATGGGCGTCTCTACTTCAAGGTAGCCGCGGGAATCAAAGAAGGTCCGCAGCGCACGCAACACGCCGGCCCGCTTGACGAAGACCTCACGCACGTTCGGTGGGGGGCCCTCGTGGCCGACGGCTTCGACCGCGCTCTCACCCTCGATCACCGGCGCCGGGCCATGCTCCGACTGCTTTGCGCTCTGGCCTGTGTTCATGAACAGGTCCACATAGCGCTGGCGGTAACGCAGCTCCACATCTTCAAGCCCGTGGTACTTGTCGGGGAGCGCAAGCATGGCCTTCGCGAGAAAGGTCAGCTTTGTTACATGGAGGGTCGTCTCACCCGTGCGAGTTACAAACAGGTAGCCCGCGACGCCAATATGATCGCCCAGGTCGAGTAACTTGTAGATGGCGAACTGGTCCTCGCCCACCTCATCCTTACGCACATAGATCTGCAGGCGCAGGCCACCCTGCTGAAGCTGTGCGAAGCCGGCCTTGCCCTGCACGCGGATCTGCATCACCCGCCCGGCGACGGTGGCCTCTACGCGATGTGCCTCGAGCTCTTCCGCGGAGGCGGGCGTGGGGGTGTCGATATACCTCGCGCGCACCTCGGGGATCGTAGCCGACGCGCGAAAGCTGTTCGGGTAGGTGGCCTCGGCAGTCGTCAGCCCCTGCTTCTCACCGAGCGCGCCGATCTCTTTGAGCTTGTCGAGTCGCTGGCTGTACAGCCGCGCTTCAAACTCCGAACCAAACTCCGCACTCAACTCGCGATCCACCTTCACATCCGCCACGTCTCTAAGCCCTCGTTCCTCCAGAGTATCGTGAGCCTCGTCTCACAAGCGATAATGGGACGAGACGAAGGAACCAGATCATGCCCGACGCACCTCGCCCCAACCCGACTCCGAGCTCAGTACCCGGTCCGAAGAAGATGCCGGCGCTTGGCAATCTCGTCCAGGCCGAGTCGATGCTGCAGCTTGCGCTCGCCGTGCCTGCAGGCTGCTTCGCCGGTCTACTTGTCGGCTACCTGCTCGACAAGCACTTTCATACCCGGTGGATCGTTGTGCTGGGCATGCTGCTCGGTTCGGCCGGCGGCTTCATCCAGATCTTCACCCAGATGTCGCGGATCGGAAAGCGCGGCGACGACCGGTGAGCGACCCGCAGGATCCTGAGCAGCAGGAGTTGACCGAACCCGACTACACGCAGACCCCGGTCGGGATGACGGATGCCGATCTACGCAGCACGATGCTTTCGGCGATCCGTCTGCTCGCCATCCTGTGCGTGGTCACGATGGCGATCTTCTGGCTGAAAGCCGGCTGGCAGTCAGGCCTGCTGGTAGCGATCGGCGCAGCGATCTCGATGGCTTCGCTGTGGGAGTGGCTGCGCCTGATGACGGCGGTCAATCAGCGCATGGACGCGGCCAAATCTCCGGTCGGGAAACCGGCTCCGATGGGGATGGTTCTCTTCGGCTTCTTCACCCGGCTGGGGCTTACCGTCGTGGTCCTCTATGTTAGTCTTAAGTATCTGCACGGCACTGCTTTCGCACTCGCTGCGGGCCTTGGTCTGGGTGTGTTGTCACTCACGATTGAAGCTCTCCGCCTGATGAAACGCTGGACCAGCTAGCGTTTAGAAAACGAAGCCTCGCCAGGATGTACAGACCTAGACTGCATCGGGAAACGACGCACAGAAAAGACTATGCCGACACAGCTTCTCTTTACACGCTTTTTGAACAACCACTTCGCGCCGCAGGTCGACAGCCTGCTGGCAGCGTTGCACGTGCATCCCACCTACCCGCGCGCGCCTATCACCAACGCCTTCGCCATGGAGCTGCTGGTCTTTCTCGCGCTCCTGATCTACTTCGTCATCATCCGCGTCAGCCTGTCGGTCGAGAAGCCGGCGGCCGTTCAACACCTGGCCGAGATGACGCACGAGTTCGTCGGGGCGCAGAGCGAATCGATCATGGGCCATGGCTACGAGCGCTTCGTCTCGTACCTGACCGTGCTGCTCCTCTTCATCCTGATCGCGAACCTGATGGGCCTGGTCCCGGGACTTGAGTCGCCCACCGGCAACCCGGTCGTGCCGCTAGGCTTTGCGCTCGTCACCTTCATCTACTACCACTACCACGGCATCCGTTCGAACGGCTTCAGCTACATCAAGCAGTTCCTTGGGCCGGTCTGGTGGCTGTACCCGCTGATGCTGCCGATCGAGATCATCTCGCACTTCGCGCGCGTGCTGTCGCTCACCGTTCGTCTTTACGCGAACATGTTCGCCGGCGACATGGTCACCCTCGCCTTCTTTTCGCTCATCCCGATCGGTGTGCCGCTCATCTTCCTCGGCCTGCACTTCGGCGTCGCGATCATCCAGGCTTACGTGTTCATGATCCTGGCTACGGTCTACCTGTCGCTGGCCGTCGCGCACGACCACTAGACGTCATCACTTTCGCCTGCCGCGGGGCGCCCCCTCTCGGCCGGCCGCAACACTCGCCGCTTAGCGTGAGGGTGCCAGCACGGTGAGCATCAACCACCCACTGGCGGCGAATCAATCTGACGGGGGCAAGGAGTCAACACCATGGTTGTTCGTATGCTTCAGTTCTCGAAGTACTTCTTCAGCGTGATGGCCGCGATGTTTATCGCGATGCCCGCGCTCGCCCAGGGAGCCGCACCCGCCGGCCCTGACTACCGTGCGCTCGCAGTCGGTATCGGCATGGGTATTGCCGCTGGTCTCTGCGGTCTGGGTCAGGGTCGCGCCACCGCGTCGGCCTCTGAAGCGCTCGCCCGCAACCCAGGCGCCCGCCCCGGCATCCAGCTCTTCCTGATCCTCGGACTCGCCTTTATCGAGTCGCTGACGCTCTTCACCTTCGTGCTGCTCTTCCTGCGCACCACCTAATCGCAACGCAACGATCAGGGCATCAAGACGGCCTCCGCTCTGCAGCGGGGGCCGTTGTGCGTCTGCCCACGGTTCGAGTCGCGCGGGCCTGAAGGACAGGCTTCGAAGGTCGAGCGGCTTCGTCCTCCGTTGACGATTACAGACGCTGTCCGACGACTGCACAGACCGCTGCTCCTGCGCCCCCGGAGGAGAGATGACCTGAACGTATGGCACTCGAAACGACACTGGAGCCGAGTCGACAGGCGACGCCACTCGAGGTGGCGTTCTGCTTCACCAGGGACGGCAGCGAATTGCCGCAAGTTATGCAGGGTGTCGGGGATATGTTCAATCTGCACCTGGCACAAGATCAAGTTCAGATCAGGCAGCAGCGCAAGAAAAAGGACCCGCTCTGCAGCAGGTCCTTTCCTCATGTAGAGACCAAACGCTCGCGATGTGACTTAGGGCTGGTGAGTGGCTTCGGCGGGGGCCTGCCCGGCCGCGGCAACCGGCGCTGCGAGCAGGGCCTCTGCCCCATGGTTCGTCAGGTTCAGCACACGCCCCGGGAGAATGCCGAGCAGCAACGTGATGACGGCCGAAAGAGCAAGACCGACGGCTGCCGGGGCGCTGATCTTCGAAAAGCGTGAGCGCTCGTTGCCGCCGACCTCGGCGTGCCGAGCGTACATCGCGACCAGCAGCCGCAGGTAGTAGAAGCAGGCGACGCCCGAGTTGAGCAGGCCGACGACGGCAAGTCCGGTGCGGCCGCCGCCCGTCGCCGCGGAGAATGCGTAGAACTTGGCGAAGAAGCCGCCGGTGAAGGGGATTCCGATCATCGACAGCAGGAAGAAGCTGAGCAGCGCACCGAGCACCGGCCGGCGCAGCGCCACGCCGGTGTAGTCGTCGAGCGTACGCGTGTGCTCGCTGTAGCCGGTGATCTGGGTGACGACTGCGAAGGCTCCCACGTTCATCGCCGAGTAGGCGGCCGTATAGAAGCAGGCGGCCGAGATCCCGGCTTCGGGGAAGGCGGTGAAGGCGGCCAGCAGGTAGCCCGCGTGGGCGATCGAAGAGTAGGCCAGCATGCGCTTGACGTTCTTCTGCTTCAACGCTCCCAGGTTGCCGATTGTCATCGACAGCGCGGCGAGGATCCAGATCAGGATCGACCAGCGCTGGTGCATCGCGCCAAAGCCGATGAAGGTGATCCGGAGCAGAACGGCGAATGCCGCCGCCTTGGGTGCGGTCGACATCAGGCCGACGACCGGAGAGGGCGCGCCCTGGTAGACGTCCGGCGTCCAGACATGGAAGGGAGCTGCCGACACCTTGAAGCCGATGCCGATCAGGATCATGCCGAGCGCAAGGAAGGCGAGCGGGCTGAAGTCCGTGGTGCCGAGCGCACGTGCGATGGCTGCGATCGAGGTCGAGCCGGTGGCGCCAAACGCGAGCGCAATGCCGTAGAGAAAGAATGCCGTGGCGAAGGACCCGAGCAGGAAGTACTTGATCGACGACTCAGCGCCCGCAGCCTTGCCCTTGCGGAAGCCGGCGAGGATGTAGGTCGAGATGGATGAGATCTCGAGCCCGATGAAGACCATCAGCAGCTCCACCGAGGAGGTCATCAGCATCATGCCGACGGCTCCAAACATCACCAGCGCGAAGTACTCGCCTGCATGCCCGGAGTTGCCCTTTGCTCTGCCGGCCTGATCGGACTCACCGGTCCAGCCGTCGAAGTAGTCGAGTGAGCCAAGCAGCGTCACCAGCACCACGCCTGCGATCAGCAGGTGGAAGAAGATGGAAAACGCATCCACCTGAATATTGCCCGAGAACGCGATGGTGGTGCCGAACCCGAGCTGGTACCAGCTTGCGGCCGCGGCCAGCAGGGTCGCAAGGATGGCGAGCCACCCGAGCGGTTTCCGCGAAGCCTTCAACGGCAGAACAGGCTCGAGCATCATCACGGCCACGCCGGCCACGCACAGGATTCCTTCCGGCAGCAGGGCCAGGGTATTTGCATTCATCGGCATCAGTAGCGCCCGCCTTCCGTGGGCTTCACGATCTTGGTTGCCCTGCCTTGCTTTACATCCACCTGCTGCTTCAGGATCGGGTCAACGAAGACGCCCGGCTGGTAGCTTTCGCGCTCGGCGCGTACAGGCGCGGCAGGAGCGCTGATCGTCGGCACAGTTGCCATGGCGGTCGCGTTCCCATCGAGCGAACGCATCCAGTAGGGCGAAGCGAGGCCCATGACCAGGAACATGGCGACCAGCGGCCAGAGCGCTAGATGCTCTCGCGCCACCAGGTCGACCGGGGGCTTTTCTTCGGAGACGATGCCGAGGTGCCCGTAGAAGACGCGCTGGATCATCACCAGCATGTAGCCCGCGGACAGGATGACGCCGGTCGTCGCGATCACCGTCCAGGCCGCAGGATGACCCGTCTGCATCGACCCTGACAGAATCAGGAACTCACCGACGAAGCTGTTCAGCATGGGCAGCCCGATCAGCGACAGGGTGGTGATGACGTAGAGTGTCACCATCCACGGCAGGCGCGCGGCCAGGCCACCGAGATCGCGCATGTCGTAGGTGCCATAGCGCTCGTAAAGGAAGCCGAGCAGCAGGAAGAGCGCACCGCCCGAGATGCCATGATTCAGGATCTGGTAGATCCCGCCATCGAGCCCCGAGACGGTGAAGGTAAAGATGCCGAGCGTGATGAAGGAAAGGTGGCTCAGGGTCGAGTATGCCGCGAGCTCCTTCATGTCCTTGCGCGTGATGGCGATCAGCGCGCCGTAGACGATGCCGAGCGCGCCCAGCGCTACCATGAGCGGGGCGATGCGGTGCGACTGCTCGGGGAAGATGCCGAAGGAGAAGCGCAGGATGGAGTAGAGGCCGGTCTTGCCGGCAAGCACCATGACCGCCGCGGTGGGGGCTTCGGCGATCGCATCCTTCAACCAGCCATGCAGCGGAAAGATCGGCACCTTCACGGCGAAGGCGAACAGGAAGGCGAGCGAGCAGAGCCAAAGGCCTGCGCCATTGGCTGAGATCTGGTGTGTCTGCGCAAGCTTCATCAGCGCCGGCAGGTCAAACGTGCCGGTCTTGACGTAGAGCCAGAGCATGCCGACCAGGAGCAGCGCCGAGGGGATGAAGGCATAGAGGAAGTACTTGATGGCGGCGCGGCGACGCTCGCGGGTGCGGCCGAAGGTCGCGATCAGGATCGTCATCGGAACCAGCGAAAGCTCCCAGAACGCGTAGTAGAGGAAGAGGTCGAGTGCGACAAAGATGCCCAGCATCGCCACCTGCTGGAGCAGGAAGAGCACGTAGAAGGTCTTGCGGCGATCGTGGATCGTGTTCCACGAGGCAAGCACGCCGAGCGGCGCCAGGAACCCGGTCAGCACGACCAGCCACATGCCCAACCCATCGACGCCCAGGTGGTAGCGGATCGCAGGCGCCGCGATCCACGGCATGTCCTGCACGAACTGGAAGCTGCCCACGGGCGCTCGGTAGGCGTAGTGGGAGGGAAGATGCAGCGTCAGCAGGAAGGTGACCAGGGTGACGATCAGCGCGCCCCACTGCATGGTCTTGCCCTTATCCGGCGCCAGCGCCAGCGCCACCGCTCCCAGCAGAGGGAAGAAGACGATGAGGCTCAAGATGGAGTGATCTAAATTCATGTGTCCTGACTGTCCCTGTCCGTTAACCCGGTGAGGGGCCTAGCGTAGAAGTGCCGTATGTCCGAAGCCGAAGATCATGAAAGCCATGACGACCGCCGCGCCCAGTGCGAGCCAGCCTGCGTAGGAGCGTATGTTGCCTGACTGGATCCTGCGTGCAGCCTCGCTGAAGTCCATCGCGACCCAGCCTGCGAACCTGCCGAAGCCATCGACGCCGAGCTTGTCGCCAAGCCCGTAGAGGAAGACGCGCGTGAAGCCCAGCAGACCTGAGACGAAGACAGCCTGGTAGATCTCGTCCACGTAGAACTTGTTCTCGATGAGCGCATAGACCGGGCCGAAACGGCGAGCCAGCGCACCCGCCGACCCGGGCTTTCTGTAGTAGAAGAGGTACGCCACGAAGCAGCCGGCGAGCGCGGTCAGGACCGAGACCAGGGCGAGGGTACGCTCGAGACCATGTGAGACGGCGTCCGCGTTCAAGGCGTTTTCGGGCGATGCGGTGGCTTGGAAGACAGGGTCGAGGAAGTGTTCGATCTCGTTATGCCCGCCGAGTGCCTGGGGCACACCAACCCAGCCCCCGGCCACCGAAAGCACCGCGAGCACGACCAGCGGCAGCAGCATCACCCAGGGCGACTCGTGCACGCCGTGCGCCTGGGTGGTCTGCCCGTCGTCGTGCTCGGCTTCGATGGTCAGCTTCGAGGTGGAGCCTGCATGCACCGGCGCGCCATGATGGGCGAGCGCAGCATGCTCCTCGAAGTGCTCCGGCCCAAAGAACGTCTTGAACCAGAGGCGGAACATGTAGAAGGACGTGATCCCGGCAGTGATCAAGCCGATCAGCCACAGCAGCTTCGCCAGAGGGTTCGAAGGATCGGCAAACGTCCGGTAGAGAATCTCATCCTTCGAGAAGAATCCAGCGAAGGGGTAGATACCCGCGATGGCGATGACACCCATCGTCATCGTCCAGAAGGTCACCGGGATGCGCCTGCGCAGACCGCCCATGGCGCGCATGTCCTGCTCGCCCGAGAGCGCATGGATCACCGAACCGGCGGCCAGGAAGAGGAGCGCCTTGAAGAACGCGTGCGTGACCAGGTGGAAGACCGCGGCCGAGTAAGCCGCGACGCCGCAGCCGAGGAACATGTAGCCAAGCTGTGAGATGGTCGAGTACGCGAGCACCCGCTTGATGTCGTGTTGAACGACGCCGATCAAAGCCGCGAATAGCGCAGTCGCAGCACCGATGATCGCAACCACGCCGAGCGCGAAGGGAGAGCGGTCAAACAGCGTATGGCAGCGCGCCACCATGTAGATTCCCGCCGTGACCATGGTCGCTGCATGGATGAGCGCCGAAACCGGTGTAGGACCTTCCATGGCATCGGGCAGCCAGACATAGAGCGGAATCTGCGCCGATTTGCCGGTCGCCCCGACCACCAGCAGGAGCGCGATCGCCGTCAGGAAGCCGCCGTGGAGCGGGCTGGCCGAGATCTGCGCGAAGACCTGTGTGAAGCTCAGGCTGCCGAAGTGCGCGATGAGCAGGAACATCGCAAGCAGAAAGCCGAAGTCGCCGATGCGGTTGACGATGAACGCCTTCTTGCCCGCATCCGCAGCTGACTTCTTCTGATAGTAGAAGCCGATCAGCAGGTACGACGCCAGGCCTACGCCCTCCCAGCCGACGAAGAGCAGCAGGAAGCTTTCGGCCAGCACCAGCACCGACATGAAAAACATGAAGAGGTTCAGATAGGCGAAGAAACGCCAGTAGCCGTCCTCATGCGCCATGTATCCGACCGAGTACAGGTGGATAAGGAAGCCGACGCCTGTCACGACAGCCAGCATGATCATCGTCAGGTGATCGACGGTGAAGGCGAAGTCGACATGGAAGCCGGTGATGGCGATCCACGGCACGGACCGGACCGTCATGCTGAGAGGCGCGCCGGGCGCCTTCATCGTGACCCAGAGCCAGGCAACGATTAGGGCTGGAAGTGCTGTGAACAGGAGCGCGATGCCCGATACCGCGGCGCGCGGCAGCCTGCGCCCGATCGTCCCGTTCAGGACGAAGCCGGCGAAGGGAAGCAGCGGGATGTACCAGAGAAGCGTAGGCGGCATGAAGTTCTTATTCCTGCGAAGAAGCTAGTTGTTCATCAGGTTGATCTGGTCGACGTTCAAGGTCTTTCGCGAACGATAGATGGCGATGATGATGGCGAGTCCAACTGCGGCCTCGGCCGCGGCCACCACCATGACGAAGAAGACGAAGATCTGCCCGGAGACGGCGCCCCAGCGATGCGCGAAGGCGACGAAGGTCAGGTTGACCGCGTTCAGCATCAGCTCGATCGACATGAAGATGGAGATGATGTTGCGCTTGATCAGGAACGCCGCGATGCCGATCGAAAACAGGATGGCTGCGAGGATCAGGTAGGCTGCGATGGGCACTTCTGACATCATGGCTGATCCTCTTCTTTCCGGGCCAGGACCACGGCCCCGAGGATCGCCACCAGGATCAGGACGCTGGTCACCTCGAAGGGCAGCAGCAGCTTGGTGAAGAGCAGCTGGCTGATCTCGACGATGTTGACCGTCGGTGTCACCGAGCTGTTCAGGTGTACGTTGCCGATGGCCCTGTTCTGGTTGAGGAAGACGAAGCTCAGGAGGCAGAAGACCGCGGTCGCGCCAGGGATGCCGGCGAAGTAGGCAGCCTTGCTGCCCGTCGTCTGCTCCTCTTCGCCCGCATTCAGCAGCATGATCACGAAGACGAAGAGCACCATGATCGCGCCCGAATAGACGATGACCTGGGCCGCGGCCAGGAACTCCGCGCCAAGCGACCAGTAGAGCACCGCAAGCGACATCATCACCACCACCAGCGACAGGGCGGAGTTGATGGGATGCTTCTGCAGCAACAGGTTGAGGGCTCCTGCGATGGCGAGCGCGGCGAAGATGATAAAGATTGCAAGTTGCATAGGGCGGGCGAGATCCTTCGCGGTTCCTTGATGCGTTGCCAGGGAAAAATGCTGTGACCAGGAACGGTGATCAGAGTTTCAGGCGGTGCTTGTCTGTAAGGCTGTCCTGCTGATTGTAAAACAGCAGGACAGCCCTTGACCGCCGGAACTACCCGCGAAGCGCAATGACCAGCGCCGTGACGACGATATTCGCCATGGCTACCGGCAGCAGGAACTTCCAGCCGAAGCTCATCAGCTGGTCGTAACGGAAGCGCGGCAGGGTCGCACGCACCCAGATGAAGAGCAGCAGGAACGCGAAGATCTTGACGACAAACCAGAAGATCGGCAGGATGGCGGCGACCACCGGCCCACCGAAGTCGGGGATCAGGTGCCCGAACGGACTGGATGCGCCGCCGAAGAAGAGCAGCGTGGCAACGCACGAGACCGTGATCATGTTCGCGTACTCGGCCATGAAGAACATCGCGAACTTCATCGAGGAATACTCGGTGTGGTAGCCGGCAACCAGCTCGCTTTCCGCCTCGGGAAGGTCGAAGGGGGACCGGTTGGTTTCGGCATAGGCGCTCATCAGGTAGATCAGGAAGCCGACGATCTGGAAGCCGCCGAGCACGTTCCAGCTCAGCGCACCGTGCGCGCCCTGCGAGTTCACGATCGTCCGCAGGTTGAGCGAACCGGCGCGCAGGACCACGCCAACCAGTGAAAGACCGAGGGCAAGCTCGTAGCTGATCATCTGCGACGTGGCGCGCAGGCTGCCCAGCAGCGCGAACTTGTTGTTGCTCGACCAGCCCGAGAGTGCGATGCCGTAGACGCCGATCGAGGTGACGCCGAGGATGACCAGCAGCCCGATGTTGACGTTCGAGATCTCGAACAGGTCGACCCCCTTGAAGGTGGTGAGGCTGCCGAAGGGCACCACCGAAATCGAGATCAGGGCGCATGCGAGTGCGATCATCGGCGCGGCCAGGAACAGCGGCCGCTCGACCAGCAGGGGCGTGAGATCTTCCTTGAGAAAGAGCTTGATGCCGTCGGCGAGCGGCTGCAGAAGCCCAAAGGGCCCGGTGCGCGAAGGTCCCCAGCGGTTCTGCATCCGGCCCAGCACCTTGCGCTCGAGCAGCACGGTGTAGGCAACGGCGGTGAGCGTGATGAGAAGCACCACCACGATCTTGAGCACGCTCAAGAGAAAGAAGGTCTGAAACGGGGTCAGGTTATTCAAATCGTCTTCCTGGCTCTCTCATAAGGTTCCTGAAGCTGGTCCGAAGCTCCTAGGAGCCCGGCTCACCGCTCTAGTCTGCAGCAATCTGGTTCAAAATAGGCATCCGGCTGCTCTCGTTGGCCTGCAGATCCGCCAGCATCTCCGAGTAGTGGCCAAGTGTTCCCGAGGTGAAGAGCGTGTCGCCCGACGGCAGCACCAGGTCGCGACGGTTTGTCTCGATCTGGACCAGCGTCGCCGCCGGCTCCAGGTGCTGATCGTTCCCGCTCAGCAGCTGCAGACGCAACGTCTTATCGTAGCCCGGAACCAGCCGCTGGATCTCGTCAAAGATGGCATAAGGATCAAACGGGCTAAGACGTGGCTCCATATTGTTCGCCGTCAGCCATACCGCGTGACGATCCGCCTCGCCGCTCTGGGCGCCGCGCGTCTGCCCCATATCGGCGCGGAGGCCTTTGCCAAACGGAATGAGTGAAGGGATGTGGGCGCCCAGACGGTCCGCGATCCGCACCATCATCTCGAAGTCCGAGCGAACCCCGGCACGGTCGCCGGCCTTGTTCACCTGCTGCAGATCGCCGTAGTGATTGGTGACTGAGCCCGACTTCTCATAAAGATTGGCAGCCGGCAGAACCACGTCCGCAAGGACAGCCGTCTCCGTCATGAACATATCCTGAACCACCAGGAAGGTGTTCTTGAGGGCCGCCGCGTCCACCGAGTAGCGCAGCACCGGGTTGGCCGCAACCACGTAAAGGGCACCGAGTGCGCCCTTGCCGGCAGCCTCGAAGATATCGAGCAGGTCGAGACCAGCCGTGGTGGGCGCGCCGTACTCGGCGAAGCGGTCCGAGCCTACCGGCGTGTAGCCCGGCAGCATGTCCGGCAGCAGGCCCATATCCGCCGCGCCGCGTGAGTTCACGTAATCGGACAGCAGCGCGAACTTCGCCCCCGGGACGGTGAGACCAAACTCGATCAGCTTCCTGAGGTCGGCGCCTCGCAGGTCCGAGCCGATCAGGATCAGCAGATCTTCCGCACCCTTCAGTACTTCACGGAAGCTGCTGAGCGCCGCGACATCGTTCACGGCACCTGAACCCGCCGCGTCATCGCCTGCCAGGAAGCTCGCCAGCGCGCCGTAGCCGAACGGCTGCAGGCGAACGAACGCCTTCGCCTGGCGCCGCAGCTTGATCTCCTCGTGATGGACCACGTAGAGCTTCGCGCCGTTGATCCGCACGTTCGAGCGCAGGTTCCAGGCCGTCGCCGGCGACTGGTTCGAAGGATCACCGCCCACAATGAGCACCGACTTCGCTGTCAGCGTATCGCGCAGGGAACCGGTCCGGTCCGAGTGCCCGGCGAGCGCCTGGGCAAACGCCACATGATCCGCCGTCCGGTGGTGATCGATATTGTTGGTCTTGAGCACCGTCCGCGCCAGCTTCTGCAGCAGGTAGGCCTCTTCGTTGGTCAGCCGGTTGCCGCCGATCACGCCGATCGACTCGCCACCCCTGGTGTCGCGGACCTGCTTCAGTCCACGCCCGATCGTGTCGAACGCTACCTCCCAGCTGACGGGTTCAAGCTTGCCCGCCGCGGAACGGACCAGGGGCGTCGTAATCCGGTCTTTGTGGTTGGCAAAGTCAAAGGCATAACGCCCCTTGTTGCATAGGAAGTCACCGTTCATGCCGGATTTATCGCGATTGTCGCCGCGCACGATCTCCGCGCCATCGCTGGTAGAGCGGACGCCGAGGGTCGTCTTGCAGCCGTCGCCGCAGTGCGTGCATACGGTCGAGACGTGATTCATCTCCCATGGCCGGGTCTTGTAGCGGTAGGTGCCGGAGGTGAGTGCGCCGACCGGGCAGGCATCGATACACATGCCGCACTGTTCGCAGTCCACATGGGCCAGATCGTCCGGGTTGACACCGGCGGGGCTGTTCGGCGCGATCACGGCCGAGCTGCCGCGGTTCTGGATGCCCAGCGCGAAGACGTCCATGCCCTCGCCGCACATGCGCACGCAGCGATAGCAGAGGATGCAGCGCGGGCGGTCGAAGTAGACCACCGGCGACCATTTCTGCTCTTCGCGGTGATTCTTTGGCTCGGCATAGAACGAGTCCGCCGCGCCGTACTTGAAGGTCATGTCCTGCAGCTCGCACTCGCCGCCCGCATCGCACACCGGGCAGTCAAGCGGATGGTTGCCGAGCAGCAGCTGCAGGGTGGACTTCCTGGCCTGCGCAATCTCTGGCGTCTCGGTGGCAACAACCATGCCTTCGGCCACCGGCGTCGTGCATGCGGTCTGGAGCTTGGGCATCTTCTCGATCCGCACCACGCACATCCGGCAGGCGGCCTGCAGGCTCAGACCCGGGTAGTAGCAGAACGCCGGAATATCGATGCCGGCGGTCTTGCAGGCCTCAATCAGGAGTGTCCCCGCGGGCGCGGTGACCTTTCTACCGTCTACAGTAAACGTTACGTCAGCCATCTTTGACCCTCTAAACTCGTTCCCCGGAACGCCTTGCTTCTAGTGCCTTGCCTTGTCGATCAGGACCTGCTGATCATGGCTACGGTGCGGCAGCCTCGCCATCACCAGCCCGATCACCAGGATCGCGATCATCACCGATGCCGCGACCATCAGCAGGCGCGGCAGGTTCAGCTTCAGTGTCCTGCTCCGACCAGCTCCTGCTCGCTCATGACCGGCGTCCCGGCGCGCTTGCCGTCGATGTAGTCTTCGAACTCCTGCCGGAACTTCTTCACGAAGCCCAGCGTAGGCATGGCCGCCGCGTCCCCGAGCGGGCAGAACGTCCGTCCCATCATGTTTTCCGCCAGATACTGCACGTTATCGACGTCCTTGCGTGAGCCGCCGCCGGCATACACGCGCGCCAGCGTCTTCTTGATCCAGTCCGTACCTTCACGGCAGGGGATGCACCAGCCGCAGCTCTCATGCTGGTAAAAGCTGATCACGCGCAGCGCGAACTCAACGATCGAAACCGTCTCATCGAGCACCACGATGCCACCTGAACCGAGCATGGTGCCCGCCTTGCCCATCTGGTCGAAGTCCAGGCCGACGTTCAGCTCGTCAGCTGTAAGCACCGGGCACGACGACCCGCCGGGCACCACAGCCTTCAGCTTCCTGCCGCCCTTCACGCCGCCCGCCACCTTGTAGATCGCATCGTGCAGGTTGTAGCCCATCGGCAGCTCGTAGACGCCCGGCCGCTCCACGTGGCCCGAGATCCCGAACAGCCGCGTGCCACCATTGCGCTCGGAGCCGAGCTTCGCATACGCCTCGCCGCCCATCAGCAGGATATGCGGCGCGCTCGCGATCGTCTCGGCGTTGTTGATCACGGTGGGTCCGCCATAAAGACCAACTACGGCGGGGAAGGGGGGCTTGATCCGCGGCACGCCGCGCTTGCCCTCGAGCGACTCCATCAGCGCCGACTCTTCGCCGACTTCATAGGCGCCGGCTCCGGTCTGCGTGATGATGTCGAAGTCGAGGCCTGAGCCGAAGATGTTTTTGCCGAGGAAGCCCTTGGCATAGGCATCGGCCACCGCCTTCTCGACGATCTTCAGCAGGTAGCGATATTCCCCGCGCAGGTAGATGAAGCCCAGCTTTGAACCGATCGCCAGGCCAGCGATCATCGTCCCCTCGATCACCGCATGCGGGTCTTCGAGGAAGATGACGTGGTCCTTGCAGGTACCAGGCTCCGACTCGTCGCCGTTCACAAGCACATATTTGGGCTTCTCACTGGTCTTCGGAACAAAGCTCCACTTGAGCCCGGTCGGGAAGCCTGCACCGCCCCGGCCACGCAGCCCGGAGGCCTTCATGGTATCGATGATCCAGGGCGCCATCGCCTCCGGCCCCTTGGCGATCGCGTCCTGCACTGCCTTGTAGCCATCGAGCTCGATGTACTTGTCGATGTTCGCCGCGCCCTGCCCGAAGCGACGTGAAAGAACCCTTACCTCATCCGGATGCGACACAAGACGTGGCACTATTTCACGTCCTTTCCCTGGCCTTGCCGATACTGTTCGATGATCGCATCGACCTTCACCGTGGTCAGATCATCATGAAAGTCATAGTTCACCTGCATGGCCGGCGCCCAGCAGCAGGCACCAATGCACTCGACTTCCTCAAGCGAGAACATGCCATCCCCGGTGACCTGCTTGTGGCCGATGCCAAGCTTCGCCTTGCAGTGATCCAGGATCTCGTAACCGCCGCGCAGCATGCAGCTGATGTTGGTGCAGACCTGCACGTTGTACTTGCCCGCGGGCTTGGTGCGCAGCATCGAGTAATAGCTCAGCACGTTGCGAACATCGAGGTCGAACAGGTCGAGACGCGTGCTGATCTCCTGGATCGCCGCCTCGGAGACGAAGCCGATCTCATCCTGCGCATAGAGCAACATCGGCACCAGGGCCGAACGCTTCAAAGGATAAAGCGTCTCCAGCCGGTCGAACTTTGCCGCCATTTCCTCTGAAAAAATCGTGTTCGCAACTGCGCTCATCCTGCTCCTTCCCACTCCAGCCAGCCTCTTCGCAAACCGGTCGCAGCGCGAGGCCCTACGATCTTGGCTGCTGCTTGTGACCTTTTGGTGCGTGTCCTAAACAGTCTAACTCTGTCACGCCCCGGTGAGCATCCTGCGCGCCACCTCTTCGGCGGCCATATCCATCTCTTCGGTCACATCGCCAATCCGGATGCTCCCATCCACCTCCATCGTAAAGCCCGTGCGGAGCCCTTCGCTGGTCGTCATCGTATCCCGCGTAAAGCGCACCCAGCGTGTGTCCACGCGCAGCACGATCTCATTCGCGCCCACCTCGACCACCGCATGGTGCGTGCTGGTCAGTCCGTGCGCCGCCGCATAAACCCGCAACATGGACGCCCAGGAGGTCCAGAGCTCGCGCTCGAGTGCCGGGTCCTTCAGCAAGCTACCGAACCCGCGATCGGCGACGTGCATGCCAAACGGATGACGCTGTCTACGAACTGCAGCTCGGTCAGAACCGATGGGTCGCCCGCAGGTCCCGACACAAAGGTAGAGGGCAGGGAAGAGCCCTGGGCTGCGCGGAAGCGAAACCCGCTGTCGCTGCGGAGGATCTGCAGCCGCATGGGCGCGCACGCCGCCACATCTTCAGGGGGAGGATGGATCACTACCTGGTCCTCGTCAAACATCACGGTAAGGGTGAACCGTCCCAGGGAGTTGAAGATCATCCTGTCCCCACGGTTCAACAGCGCTAACTGGTAGCTCCGGGGGGCCTGCCTGTTGAAGCCGTCGACCGCCTCGTAGAGCGCCGCCCGCAGCCTGGTCACTGCGTCCAGAAGACGTTTGCTGGTCAGGTACTGAGCCTGTTCCTTTCCGCGCGACCAGTTGAACTGCTGCCTCATCTCGCCGGCAATCCGCTTGCCGATCTCCGCGGATGAACGCGCACTGCTCTCTTTGTTGCTGCGCATCTTCTTCTCCCCTGCCGCTGATGTTGCCCACAAACAACCGTCCGAAACAGCCTGGAACGTCCCCGGGGTACGTGCGGACGAGTGCGTCTAAATCCTAAAAGCGCAAGTGTCCGGAGGCGCCCGGAACCCGGATGATCCCCGTTGCGTCGTTGACCCAAACCCCTGCGTGACCCGGGCATCCCGGTAACACAGGATCCGCTCAGGGGTACTTCCTTCCCCATCCTATGGGAGCTTTCCCTGCCATTTGACGAGTGATCCCGGAATAGTGATGGTCCATTTCAAAATGGACCGGCCTCCCCCGCAGCACGGTCTTTGCGCCCTCAAGTTTCCGTAATCGGGAGAACTTAGCCCCGGGGGAGTGCCATCCCGGGAGGGCACTCCCCGCGGGATGGGCGTGCGAGGCGAAGTCATCTCATGCAGACGGGTTAGCGGTCGATCTCACCGAGTACGATGTCGATCGAACCGATGACGCTGACCACGTCGGCCAGCAGCCGTCCCTTGCACATAGTCTCAAGCGCCTGCAGCGTCGCAAAGCTGGGGTTTCGCATGTGCACCCGGTACGGCTTGGCCGTCCCGTCGGAGACTACGTAGTAGCCCATCTCGCCGCGCGGCGACTCGATCGCCTGGAAGACCTGACCTGCCGGCACGCCGAAGCCTTCGGTCACGATCTTGAAGTGATGGATCAGCGACTCCATCTGCGTCTTCATCTGCTCCCGATCAGGAAGGATGATCTTCGGCGCATCGGCGACGATCCGACCCTCGGGCAGACCGTTCAGCGCCTGCTGCGCAATCTTCACCGACTCGCGCATCTCCTGCATGCGGACTTCATAGCGGGCCCAAACATCGCCGACGGTCGAGGTAGGAACCTTGAAGTCGAACTTCTCGTAGCCCGTGTACGGCATGTCACGACGCAGATCCCAGTCGACCCCTGAAGCACGCAGCGGGGGCCCGGTCACACCGAGCGCGATCGCATCCTCGGGCGAAAGGTACCCGACACCCTTCAAACGACCCATCCAGATGGGGTTCGCCTGCAGCATGCCTTCGTACTGGTCGATGCGGCCGGGCATGATGTTCAGGAAGTTCTGCACCTGCTTGTAGAAGTCGAGCGGGGGCTCAAGCGAGACGCCGCCGATGCGGAAGTAGCTGGTCATCATGCGCTGGCCGGCCACGTTCTCGAAGATGCGCAGCAGCTCCTCCCGCTCGCGGAAGCAGTAGAGGAACATGGTCAGCGCGCCAACGTCGAGCGCATGGGTGCCGAGCCAGACCAGGTGCGACTGGATGCGGGTGAGTTCGTTCAACATCACACGCAGGTACTGCGCACGCTCCGGAATCTCGAGGCCAAGCAGCTTTTCAACCGCCAGGCAATAGCAGAGATTATTCGACATAGGCGACAGGTAGTCGATGCGGTCGGTCAGCGGCACCACCTGCTGGTAGAACTTCGCCTCGCAGGTCTTTTCGATCCCGGTATGCAGGTAGCCGATGTCGACGGCGCACTTGACCACGGTCTCACCGTCGATCTCGAGCAGCAGGCGCAGCACGCCGTGCGTCGACGGATGCTGCGGGCCCATGTTCAGCACCATGGTGTTGTCCTGGCCCGACGCATTGTGCCGGGCGGAGTCTGCCATGACCCCGCTGATGCTGTCGTTGCTGTACTCGCGACGGGCTTGCTCAACCTTCTGATCTTCAGCTACAGGAGCCATTAGCGGTACCCCTCCACCGGGTAGTCCTTGCGCAGGGGATGACCCTGCCAGTCCTCGGGCATCATGATGCGAACCAGGTTCGGGTGCCCGCCGAAGTGCACCCCGAACAGATCGAAGATCTCCCGTTCATAGAAGTTGGCCGAAGGCCAGACCGGCATGATCGAGTTGATCGAAGCGCCCTCTGAATAAAGCTTCGCCACCAGCCGCACACGCGACTTCAGGCGATGAGAAAGGATATGGTAGGTCACCTGGAATCTTGGTTCTGACGGGTACCAGTCAACGCATGTGACGTCTTCGAGGAAGTTATAGCCGGCCTGCTTCAGTGCGTCCGCAGCGGCGACGTTGTTCTCGGGCGCGACCTCAATGGTAAGTTCGTTGCGGTCAAAGGTGGCGTCCAGAGCGTTCGCCCCGATGGCCTGCACCGCAGGAACCTCGGCAAGCGCGGCGAAGACGGCGTCCGTACCCTTTAGGGCAGAAGCGGGATCGTACATGGCTAGAGGTCTCCCTTATCGTTCGCCCAGCTCAGGATGCCCTTCTTCCACACATAGAAGAGACCGACCGCGACAAACGCCAGATAAACCAGCATCTCCCAGAAGCCAAACATGCGGGAGCCAGTGATCGCCGGAAGCTGCTTGAAGATCACCGCCCACGGAAGCATAAAGACGGCTTCGACATCGAACAGGATGAACAGCATGGCCACCATGTAAAAGCGCACGGAGAAGCGGCCGCGGGCATCGCCCACCGGGTCCATGCCGCACTCATACGCGCCAGACTTCGTCCGCGAGTTCTTGTGCTTGCCGATAAAGAACGAGCCGCCCACCATGCCGCCTGCGAGACCGACCGCAACCAGCACCTGCAGGACCAGCGGAAGATATTGCCAGATATAAGGATATGTCTGCATGACCAGTCTTCAGCGTATGAGCCGCCCGGGGAAGAGTCAAGGCAGCTTGTTGATCACACTGCGGTCCACGCGGCGTTCGACGGTTATCGGCGGCTGCGATCTGTAGAATCCGTGGATCCGCGCTTCATTCAAAGGCAGTTGCCGCGTCATTCCCATCCGGGGCACGGTTCCCAGGTTGAAACGCGAGGGTCAGGCGGGATCCGTGGTCTATGTCGCGGCCGGGGTGATCAGGAAAAGAGTCCGCGATACCACGCGATCACTGGCCCCCCGGCGGCCGCTGCAAACAGCGCACCCACTCCCAGGAAGCTGCCGAGCGGAATGCGCGTTGCTGCGCCGGCCTGGCGCCGCACCACAAGGCTCAACGCGTAAACCGTCGCAAGGATCACGCCGGTAAACAGCGACAGGACTGCTGGCCAGAAGCCAAGAAAGGCTGCCGTCATCGCCAGGAGCTTGACATCGCCAAGCCCCAGCCCGTCCCGCTTGCGGATGGCCCGGTAGGTCCAGCGGACCACCAGCAGGATCAGCGCTGCGCCCAGCACCTCGGCGATGCGTCCGAAGATCAGGGCCTCGGGCCCGGTCAGGAAGACGTTCCCCCGCGCCGCGAAACTCCCTGGACTTGAGAGTCTCAGGTGCTTGCTGGTGAAGGTGATCTGATCTTCGCCCGGCTCTAAAAAGATTGCCTCAAGGCAGACCAGAAACACGCCGATAAACAAACCACCCAGGGTGAACGCATCCGGCAGGCGCTGCGTCTGCCAATCCATGATGATCAGGCCGATCAGCAGGAAGCCCAGGATCGCGAGCCCTGAGGTCTCGATGGTCCAAAACGGAACGTACGATCCCAGCACGTGCGCAGGAGGATGCCAGACGTCCCATAGCCTTATCGCCGCGAAGGCAAACCACAGGCAGGTTGCGAGCTCAACCGCCGGGTACTGCCAGGAGATCCTGGCCCCGCAGTCACGGCAGCGTGCCCCTAGCCGCAGCCAGGACACCACCGGGATATTGTCAAACCAGCGCACAGCATGCCCACACGCGATGCAGTGCGACCCCGGCGACACCACGCTCAGGCCGCGCGGAACGCGGACGATACAGACATTCAGGAAGCTGCCAAACAGCAGCCCCACTAACGCGCCAACAGCCGCCGCAACAAAAAGGCTCACGGGTTCAGTATAGGAGGGCGATTGCAACCGCGTCCCGACACAGGACGAGCGCTTGCGCGCCGAGGACCGCTGACGGCCTACCGCTGCCGGGAGTGCGCACGCGCTGCCATCTCGCGAAGCGGTAGCCGTCCGCAATCAGGATGCACTTACCGCTCGCCGTTCTCGCTAGAAGTCCACGTGCATCCTGACCGATTCGACCAGAACCGGTCCGCGCGCCTGGTTGTAACCCGGGTGCTCTATGAACTGGCCGTCCAGCGCGTAGTACACCCCTTTCCACGTGTGCAGGTTGTAGTAGCCCTCGAGGATATCTTCGCGTGCGTAGCTCAGCTTTCCGTCGCCCAGCAAAAATCCTTCACCACCAAGCGCAAGGTAGGCCTGGTGGTCTTTTTTGATTGCGTTGGTGACAAACGCCAGGCCCAGCTTGTCGCTCGGCCGGTTGAAGCGCCGCATCGCAAAGTCGCCTCCGGTGCTGAAGGTCTGATCCACCTCGGTGTAGGCGAAGGACTCGTGCTGACCTTCATTCCAGCCGAAGCGCCCGAACACCCGCGCATTCTGGCTCACCTCCTGCTCGAAGTTCAGCCCGACGCCGTACTTTTCTGAGTCCGTAAAGCTGTGCGCCGTGATGATGGGACGCGTCGTAAGCCCCGCCAGGAACGCCTGGTTCTGCTGCCGGTAGTCCCCCATGTTGGCACGGTTTACAAAGCCCAGCAGGCGGATTGCACCTTTACGTGCGGGAATGGCACTGCGGCGAAGCTCGAGTTCAACATTCTGACCGTTGCCCTGCCGGAACTGGTACTGGAGGTCTGTTCCATTGGCCACCACCGGCATCGCCGCCAGGGCGTAGCGCGCCGTGAAATCACGATCGACGTACTCGGCCACGAGCGCATCCGTGTAGCCCCGCGTATTCGCCGCGTAGTCCCAGGCTCCATTGTTATCGACGGTCCAATTCAGGAATTGCAGGTGTGAATCGGTACCCACCGAGTTGGTATCGAGGAAATCGGACAGCCCCAACCTGCCCACGTGCAGCTCGAGCCGACGCTCCGGAAGCCGGGTTGCCAGCGAGTAGGGCGTCCGTTCGGTGTCGACCTGCTTGTCGGTAAAGCCGATCACCTGGTGCAGCTGATAGCGTGCCAGGTAGGGCTTCGAACCGAGGCTCGGGTTACGCACCACGTCCAGATTGGTAAAACCTGCCAGACCCAGCGCCTGCGAGATGCCGCGTCCGCCCGAGGACTCCACATCGAGGATTGCATCGGTCGCATAGCGCACATTTCTGTTGAGCTGGTACCCCAGGTAGAGCGTCCCAAGCAACGATGTCTTGTACTCGCCGCGACCCACCAGGCTGTTCTCGGCGGCATAGGGGGAGTGAAAGGGGCCATGCGCCTGAAAGATGATGTTCGCCTGTCCCTGTACCAGGTAGCGAGCTCCGTTTGGATGGCGGAAGATGGCAGGCGCCGCCTGGTCCGATGCCGCCGCGTCGCTCGGCTGGCCGGTCGGTGGGGGCTCCGTCGGCTGCTGAGCGAGGATACAGCCTCCGCCTGTAAGAAGCGTCAGGGTGAAGCAAAAGGTCCTTAGAAGCATCGCTTCATCTTCTCAGAACGGGGAGCATCCCCGCCCCGGGTTTACACAATCTTCACCACGCCGGCCGAACTTGACGGCGGGCAACGAGAGGCGATATGGTCTTCTTACACGGGAAAGGAGGATGGTCCAGCCTATGAAAATTGATGGTAAATGTTGCAAAACGGTACGTGAGGTGACTGAGGCTTAGAGCATCCCGCTCTAGAGCCTGGCGTTTCAGCGAAGTACTCTACGTCGAGGTCCATCCGCGAGTGTGGATGCCTCAGGTCAATCTCAACAGTTCACCGCCATGACCCCCGGCTCTCTAACGAGATCGGGGGGTTTGGTCGTTCAGGGGTAATCAGGAGGCCTGCAGGCGGTAGGAGGGGCTGGTCGGGAGCCGGTGAGCCAGCTTCGCCGGAGGCCAGGCTTGCGCTTCAACGGCAGCCTCTGCCTCACTCGGTAGAATGAGGTTATGGACTCTTTGATTATCGGTGGGCGCACCTTCAGTTCTCGGCTGATCGTTGGAACGGGCAAGTACAAGGATGGGCCGCAGACAAAGACAGCGATCGAAGCCTCCGGCGCTGAGATGGTCACAGTTGCCGTGCGCCGGGTGAATCTCGATCGTACCGCCGAGTCGCTGCTCGACTACATCGATCCGCAGAGGTACTTCCTCCTCCCAAACACCGCAGGTTGCTATACCGCCGAGGAGGCGATCCGGGCTGCGCGGCTGGGCCGCGAGGTGGGGCTCTCCGACTGGGTCAAGATCGAGGTGATCGGCGATCTTCCCACGCTCTACCCCGACATTCAGGCGACCCTCGAGGCTACCCGGGTCCTGGTGAAAGAAGGATTCACTGTCCTCCCCTATACCTCTGATGACATTGTGTTTGCGAAACGGCTCATTGATGCCGGCGCAGCCGCAGTCATGCCGCTCGGGGCGCCCATCGGCACCGGCATCGGCATCAGCAACAGCACCTCCCTCCGGATGATGCGGGAGCTCATCACGGAGGTTCCGCTGATCATCGACGCCGGGCTCGGGACCGCATCGGACGCAGCCCTTGCGATGGAGCTGGGCTTCGACGGCGTGCTGCTGAATACCGCGATCGCCGCCGCATCGAATCCCGTGCTGATGGCCTCGGCCATGGGCAAGGCGGTGCAGGCGGGTCGCGAGTCCTTCCTGGCAGGGCGTATGCCACGCAAGCTTTACGCCTCCGCGAGTTCGCCGATGGACGGAATCTCGAAGTAGGAACATTCCCGGGCACTCCGCCGCGGCATGCGATCGATTAGACTCCACCCATGCGCGTGCTGGGAGTCGATTGCGGGACAGAGTTCACGGGCTTCGGTGTTGTTGACACCGATGCCGCCACGTCCAAACTGAAACACATCGCGGCGGGCACCATCCGGCTCAACAAGAAGCACACGACTCCCGACCGTCTCGCCCAGGTGTTCGCGGAACTGACTGCGCAGATCGAGATCCACCGGCCTGACGTGGTCGCGATCGAAGAGGTCTTCTTTTCCGCGAACGCAAAGAGCGCGCTGAAACTCGGCCAGGTACGAGGCGTCGCCCTGCTGGCTGCCGCCATGTCTGGCCGGCCGGTCGCCGAGTACGCGCCGCTGTCGATCAAGTCCGCCGTGGTCGGTTACGGTCTGGCCGCCAAGGAGCAGGTCCAGTTCATGGTGATGCGTATTTTGAAGCTCGAGCAGCAGCCCGACTCGCCGGATGCCGCAGATGCCCTGGCCATCGCCATCTGCCATCTGCACTGTGCCCAGACGCTGGCTGCATGCGGTGGGCGATGACGCTTGTCTTGCAACCTGCCTTTGGTCAGCAACCTGCGTCTCTTCACCAGTCTGCGACTACTCCTGAAAGTGTCACCTTCACATTGGACCGCCACGGGCTACCCGTCCCAAGCTTCGATCTCAAGGTGAACTCCGACGGTTCAGCGATCTATCACGTCTTCTACCCGCCGGAGGTTCCGAAGTTCAGCCCTTACGCCGCGACTCAGGCCGCCCTCCCGCCGACCGAGGTGACGCTGCACACCATGCTCACCCCTGCCACGACCGCGCGGCTCTTCGACCAGGTGCGTGGCACAGGTGGTTTCCGGAATGGATGCGCGTCGAAGGCCAAAAATATCGCAGATACGGGAGCCAAGACCCTCACGTACCTCTCGCCCGCGGGAAAAGCCGAGTGCACCTTCAACTACACCGAGGACAAGACGATTCAGGCCCTGAACAACACCTTCCAGTCGATCGCCCTCACCCTCGATGAGGGCCGCAGGCTTGAGGAGAAGCATCGCTTCGACCGCCTCGCGCTCGATCCTGAGAGTTACTACCTGGTGAAGATGGTGAAGGAGGGAAGAGCCAGTGAGCTCCTGACCATCGCGCCGATCCTCCAGTCGCTGGTGGACGATCCGCAGGTGCTTGAACGGGTGCGGTCCCGCGCGGCGAAGCTGCTGGAACAGGCGACAGCCAGCCGTTAGGGCCTGGCGACGTGCTGATTCCCTAGGGCGGGTTCGCTCTTTTCTTAGGACGGGTTCGCCCTTGTCGCGGGCCGCGACCACTTCGTGGGGTACTGGACGGCTGCGCCGTGCGGCTGCGACTTAGACTGTCGTTTCAAGGGCAAGGAAGAGCTCGGCCATCTGCTCGAGAGTCGTCTGCTCGGCACGAATCTGCGCCGGGATCGCAGCCGGCCAGCGTGCCGCGACCACTTCGGCCGGGTAGCCGGCAAAGCGCAGGTTGTTCCCGAGCGTCTTCCGCTTCTGCGCGAATGCCTTGCGCAGGAAGCTGTCGAACGCCCGCGGCTCCAGGCGCAGCTCGCCAAAGCGTGAACGGAAGTGCAGCCGGATCACCGTCGAGTAGACGTCCGGCGGTGGGTTGAAGGCGCTCGGCGGCAGCGTAAACA
The DNA here is from genome assembly GCA_964247475.1 of uncultured Acidobacteriaceae bacterium. Lineage (GTDB taxonomy): Bacteria > Acidobacteriota > Terriglobia > Terriglobales > Acidobacteriaceae > Edaphobacter. Next base: position 46,253 of record CAXTUS010000016.1, read on the forward strand.
GGG
>CAXTUS010000017.1:0-24382 GCA_964247475.1 uncultured Acidobacteriaceae bacterium
GTCTGCACCTCAAACGTGTAATGGCCCGGCAAAGCTGCGCGTGACGCAGCGGCCGTTCTTTTACCAGACCTGGTATGCGGACCTGATTGTGCTGCTGGTTGTGGTGGCGGTTGCCGGGCAGCTGCTGACGCAGCGCGACCAGCTGCTGAAGGGGCAGGTGGCGATGGTGCTTGAGGAGCGCAACCGCATTGCGAGCGACTGTCACGACACGCTGATGGCGGGCTTCGCAGCGATCTCATGGCAGCTGGAGGCGACGAGCAGGCTCTTTCGCGAGCAGGGCGGGGTGGAGGATCCGGCGGCGCAGTCATGCGAGCTTGCGCGGTCGATGGTGGCGCACTGCCAGGCCGAGGCGCGACGAATTATATGGGACCTGCGGGACTCGACGGAGGTGACGGATCGGCTGTCCGAAGCGCTGACGCGCACGGTGGGCGCACACCGCCTTCACGGCAAGGTGCAGACGACGTTTGCTATGGAGGGCGAAGAAATCCCGATCTCGCCGGGTGCGGTACATCATCTGGTCTGCATCGGGCAGGAGGCGGTCAGCAATGCGCTGCGTCATGCAGATTCGACCTCGATCAATGTGGGGCTGCACTATGAGCAGGAGACGCTGCGGCTTTCTGTGCGCGATGATGGCCGCGGCTTCGATCCGTCGGACCATGCGGTACGCAGCGGCCACTTCGGCATCCTGGTGATGGAAGAGCGTGCACGCAAGCTGGGCGGCGACCTGAGCATCCTGACCTCTGCGGACCGGGGCACGGAGGTGACCGTGACGGTCGCTTTCCAGTCGATTCATCGTCCTGCACATCAACAGCATTATGTGGTGCCGTGGATTGGCGTGTAGATGCTGGTTTGTGCGATCTTGATGTCACACCGGGCGTAGGCGAGACAGGGAGCATCCACGATAAAACAGATACGAGTCCTGCTGATCGAAGACCACTTTCTCGCCCGCATCGCGCTGCAGTCGGTGCTTGCCGGACATGCCCAGATCGCGGTGGTGGGCGAGGCTCCGGATGGTGAACGAGGCATTGAGCTTTACCGCACGCTCCTGCCGGACGTGGTGCTGCTTGATCTACGTCTGCCGCGGATGTCTGGCTTTGATGTCATCACGCAGCTGCGCAGCGAGCCGGTGCCGGCGCGGATCATTATCCTTTCGAACTACCATGGCTCTGAGGATATCTACCGTGCGGTGAAGGCCGGCGCGCGGGGATACCTGACCAAGGATGCGAGTGGTGAAGACCTGATCAGCGCGATCCAGGCGGTGCATCGCGACCTGCGTTTTCTTCCACGGCTGGCGCTTGACCGGCTGGCTGAGCGGATGCCAGCGGTTGAGCTGACGCCGCGCGAAAGCCAGGTGCTGCTGTGTATTACGCAGGGCCGGTCGAACCGCGAGATCGCCGAGGAGCTGGGAATCGCAGAAAAGACGGTGCGGATCCACGTGTCTTCGGTGCTTGAGAAGATGGGTGCGCGTGACCGGACGCAGGCGACGATCTATGCGCTGCAGCGGGGCCTGGTGCATCTGGACTGAGGGCAGGCGGCGCTACCCATGCGCTCGTTTTCACTTTTCTATGAAAAATTGAACTACGCTTAATGGCCTAGAAATGACTGCGTCACCCGTCTGATGACAGCACTGCCGACCGGGCGTGTAATCAGTGACAGCATCCGTACCTACAATCTGACCGATCGGCTTCAGCCAGCCGTCCTGCGCTGTAGCGTGTTGCCGCACCTTGCGTGTTGTTGCACCTTGCGTGTTGTTGCACGGATCGTGTTGTTGCACGGATCGTGTTGTTGCACGGATCGTTCGTCCCGGCCGCGGCCGAGGTCACAGGAGTGTCGAACCATGAAGAAGATCTTCAGAAACGCAATGATGAACCCGTTCACGGTGATGCCATTTTGGGTGATGTCTTTTGCGGGCGTCGGCTATGCACAGGTGGCCAACAATACTTCGCTGGTAGGCACCGTCACCGATCCGACCGGGGGCGTGGTTGCCGGTGCAACGGTGACCGGGACCAACGTGGCGACCAAGGTTCAGTATGCGGGTGTGACGAACGCCGAGGGATTCTACTCGATCCCGTTCGTTCAGCCGGGCACCTATGACGTTGTGATCGAGGACCAGGGCTTTCAGAAGACCACGATCAGCGGGGTCACTGTGACTTTGAATCTTGCGGTGCGTTCCGATGCGAAGCTGAGCGTTGGCGCGAACACGGACACGGTGAGTGTGGTTGCGGACACGCCTGCGCTGTCGACCGATGATGCGCTGGTAGGCGAAACGCTGAGCGCGAAGCAGGTGGAAAACCTGCCGACCGCGGGGCGTCGTGTGCTCGAGCTTGCCTCCACTGATCCGAGTGTGATTGTGGGACCGAAGACGTCTTACACGGGCAATCCGCCGGGTGCGAATTTCATCGGGGCGGGCACGCGCGAGGTGACGAACTCGTTGACGCTTGATGGCATCACGATCATGAACTCGCTGATCTCGAACTCGCCCGTGACGCCGAATGCGGATGCGGTGGCCGCGGTGCAGACGCAGACCGGCAACTACACCGCGCAGTATGGCGCCTATATGGGCGTGCATATCAACGTCGACACCAAGAGCGGCACGAACCAGTTTCACGGCACGGCGTATGACTATGTGCAGAACGACTTCTTCAATGCGAAGAGCTGGACAACCCTGTCGACGGCGCGCACGCCGGTGCTTCGCTTCAACCAGTTCGGCGGCGTGCTCGATGGGCCGATCCTGGTTCCGCACCTGTTCAACGGTCGCGACAAGGCCTTCTTCATGGGCTCCTACGAAGGCATTCGACAGATCAACCAGACCAACACTCCGGCCACGGTGCTGACGGCGGCCGAGCGCACGGGCGACTTTTCTGGCCTGTGTTCAAGCTTCATCGCGGGGCTGTGCGCGCCGGGCGCAGGGACGCAGCTTACGGATCCTGTCACCAAGGCGCCGCTGATCAATAACCAGGTGACGGTTTCTCCTGTGACCCAGGAGCTGCTGAACTTCTATCCCACCCCCAACCTGCCGGGTGCGGTGCTGAACCAGAACATCGCGGTGGGCAACCTGTTCAACCAGGATCAGACGCTTGATCGTGTGGACTATACGCTCGGCGAGAAGGTGCGGCTGTTTGCACGCTTTGACTATCAGACGATCAACTCGGTATCGGGTAACGCGGTGCCCACTTCGGCCAGCACATCCCCGACCAAGAACATGAACGGGGTGATCGGTTATACGCACATCATCACGCCGCGGCTGATCAACGACCTTCGCCTGGGTTTCAACAAGCTTTCGAGCAACACGCTGAACTACTTCTATACAAACGGCCTGAACACGGCGGGCACAGACCTTGGCATACCGGGCTTCACGGCGGATACGGCGAACGGCAACCCCGGCATCCCGACGATCCTGATCACGAACTACTCGGGGCTGGGCGCCGAGGGCACGAACTGGTTCCAGGATGATCGTACGCTGCATGGCTACGACCAGGTGAGCTACACGCTGGGCAAGCACAACATCATGGCGGGTGCGGATATCCGGCGCATGACGATCGGGCGTTCCGCGGGCAACACGCCGCGCGGGCAATTCAACTTCATTGGCAGCTACACGGGCAATGCGGCGGCTGATTTCATCAGCGGCTATGCGTCGCAGGTGACCACGCCCGTCTTCCAGGTTAAGGGCTCGGTGGGCGAGTGGCGCGATGGCTTTTTTGTGCAGGATGGCTGGCAGGTGTCGCAGAAGCTGACCGTCAACTACGGTGTTCGCTACGAGTTGCCGACGGTTCCCTACAGCTTGAATGGCGAAGGACGAATCCTGAACTCCGACTACACGGCTTTGATTCCGACCAGCGATGCGACCACGGGAGCGGCTTATAAACCGGTGCCGGGCTTCAAGTTCATCGGACCGAACCATGACCTGGTGTCTCCGCGGCTCGGCATCGCCTATCGCGCGACCGATAAGATCGTGGTGCGCGGCGGGGGCGGCATCTACTACAACCCGAACCACCTGAACTCCTTCACGCTGGCTTCGAGCAACTATCCGTTCGCGGCATCGACCGTGTACAACGGGGCAACCGGCGCGGGTGCGGTGGCGACTCTCAGCTTCGCGAATCCTACCGCGGGTGCGGGCTCGGCGTCAGCGGTTGCGGGCACACCCGGGACCTACTCCTCTGCCTTCACCGACAACCACTACCTGCCGACGCCGCGGCTTTACCAGTGGAACCTCGATACCGGTGTCGAGCTATGGCGGAACGGCGCCTTTGAGATGCAGTACCTGGGCTCGCGTGCGATCGATCTCGACCATTCGCTTTATCCCAACCAGCCGCTGCCGAGCGCGACGAGGTTCACCAATGCGAGCCGCCCCCACCAACTGTTCGGCCAGATCCGCCAGATCCAGAACGACGGATTTTCCACGTATCACGGGCTGAGCGTGATCTTCCGCCAGCACAGCTACCACGGCCTGGACATGATGCTTGGCTACACGTGGGCGCACAACCTGGATACATCGAACGACGCGAACGGTGGCGGCACGCCCATGATTCAGTACAACCTGAAGGCGGACTACGGGAACTCGAACTGGGATATCCGCAATCGCTTCGTCGCGACCATCACGTATGCGCTGCCAGAGTTTCAAGGCATGCGGCCGGTGGAGCGCGCGGTGATCGGCGGCTGGCAGGCGAACGCGATCGTGACCTTGCAGAGTGGCATGCCCTTCAACGTCGGCATCGCGAATGACCAGGCGAACGTAGGCGGCGTCGGCACCCAGCGCCCAAACTATGTGCACGCCGGCCATGCGAACTGCAGCCGCGGCGCGTACAGCGAACGGCACAATGTGGCGAGCTGCATCGACACCTCGGCCTATGCGCTGCCGGCACTGGGGACCTTTGGCAACCTCCACCGCAACGACCTGCACGGACCCGGCTATGAAAATGTGAACTTTTCTTTGTTCAAGAACTTCCCTTTGTTTGAGCGCTTCTCGGCGCAGATCCGCGCCGAGGCGTTCAACGCGCTCAATCATCCGAGCCCGATGAACCCTGCGGCTCTGACCTTGCCTTCTGCGAACGCGACCACGGGAGCCTTCAACTTCACCGGCTCGACGTTTGGCACCATCTCCGGCACACAGAGCACGGCGCGCATCCTGCAGCTGGCGGGCAAGATCAACTTCTGATCGGGACGCCAGCAGCTTATGCTGACATCAGCCAAGTTTTCCGGGGAGACCGCCACCGTATGACCAGCCGTACGATCCTGACCGCCGCATGTTGTGCGCTTATCAGTGCCTGCACCTTCCTCTCCCTCCATGCCGATACGCCGCTCTCAGAAGCCGACTATGATCGCGACCCGAGGCTGATGCTGGAAGCGTACCGGCACGTGGAAGCGGCCTCGGTGTCTGACGCCGAGGAGCAGCTGCTGCACGAGAAGCATTACATGAGCCACAAGATGCAGGCGATCTTTCCGACCAAGTTCGCCGGAACCGCGCTGACCGTGCTGCTGAAGAAGGAGGAGAACACTGATCCAAAGGCGCTCTCCGGCATGCTGGCCGCGATCGACAGCGGCGGGCCGGGCGCGGTGTACGTGATGAAGGTGGAGGATGGCGAAGACATTGCGGGCATGGGCGGGCTGATGGGCACGGCAATGTTTGCGCGCGGCTTCGCGGGCGCGGTAGTGGACGGCGGGGTGCGGGACCTGCCGCAGCTAAAGAAGATTGGGTTTCCGGTGTTCGCAACCGGACCTGTGCCCTCGACCTCGGTGGGTCACTATCGGTTCGGTGGCGTGGATGTGCCACTTGAGGTTGCAGGAACGCATGTTGAGGCGAATGACATCATCGTCGCGGATCAGGACGGCGTTGTGGTGGTGCCGCGAGCGAGCGCGGCAAAGGTGCTGATCAAGGCGCAGCAGCTCGATTTTTCCGAGCACAGCATGTATTCCTACATCGAGAAGTTTCATTCGATCGTTGAAGCGGTGAAGCAGTTCGGGCGGATTTGAAGAGGCGGGACGGTGTAGTTCATTTGCCCTAGAGCGGGCAGGGGCTTCTGGCTGATGACGTCGGCTCATCGTTGCGATAGATTTTGTGTTTACGTCAGCCACCATGATGGTCAGCAGCAACCGGAAGCACGGAGATTCGATTGCACAGCAAGTCGCCGAACCGGCTAACCCGCCGCAGCTTCTTTGAGCGTACTGCCGCGCTTGCCGCGACGCTTGGAACTCCGTCTGCGTTGGCCCGCGCCCACGCGCCTGCGATGGCGGATGGCGAAGATTTCTACGCCAAGCTGGGTGTGACGAAGATCATCAACGCTGCCGGCACCTACACGACACTTACCGCGGCCTGTATGCCTGCGCCGGTCGTCGCCGCGGTAGCGCGGGCGGCGCTTCATCCGGTTCGTCTGCACGACCTGCAGACGAAGGCGGGCGAGTACATTCGAAAGCGGCTTCGCTGTGAAGGCGCAGTGGTGACTTCAGGCGCGTCGGGTGCGATCTCGCTTGCGACCGCGGCGTGTATGCTGCATGCGAACCCGGGGCTTGATCCGCTTGCGATGCCGCAATCGATCGAAGGTAGAAAGAACCAGGTGATTGTGCAGAAGGCGCATCGCTATGGGTATGATCACGCCATGTTTCTTTGCGGCGCGCGTGTGACCGAGGTTGTGACGCCTGAGGATTACAGGCGAGCGTGCGCAGCCGGCGATGCCGTGATGACCAACTTCTTCAACGCCGCTGAGGATGAAGACGGTGTTGCAGGCACGGCGCAGATTGGCCGCGAACAGTGGCTTGAGGTGGCCCATCAGCATGCGATTCCCTGCCACCTGGATGCTGCCGCCGATATGCCGCCGATCTCGAATTTGTGGAAGTACACGGGGATGGGCTTTGACCTGGTGAGCTTCTCTGGCGGCAAGGGTATGCGCGGTCCGCAGAACGCCGGGCTGCTGCTCGGCAAAAAAAAGCTGACTGATTTAGCTGCTGCTAACAATAATCCTACCGATGGTGTGGGCCGCGGGATGAAGGTGGCGAAGGAGCAGATTGTGGGGATGGTTGCGGCGGTCGACTGGGTGCTGTCGCATACCGAAGAGACCATGCAGGGCGATAACCGGCGACTAGCCGAGACCATCGCCGACGCGGTGCAGGGTGTTGCTTCCGTGCGCACCGAGATCGTTACGCCAAGGATTGCGAATCATGTCCCGCACCTGCTCATCCGGTTTGATCCGGCTGTGACCGGCGTGACTGTGCCCGAGGTGCTTGCCAGGCTTCGCGGAGGCACGCCCTCGATTGAACTGAACCCGAACTCCGGCAACAAGCCCAACCAGGGCATCCCGTCTGACGCCAACACGCTGGTGGTCGGTGTGTGGATGCTGCAGCCCGGCGAGGAACATGTCGTTGGACAACGTATACGCGAGGCACTCAGCAAGGCCTAAGGAGAACTTCATGGAAAAGCAATCACGCCGCAACCTGATCAAGAACGCAGCCGCAGCCGCTGCAGCCGTTACGGGCGCAGCCACCCTTGCGCCGGCGGTCGCCGAGGCCCAGGCCGCCCAGCAGCCGGTGTGGGTGAAGAAGGCCATCCAGCGCGTCTCGCCCCCGACCCCGCCTCCGGTTCATGCCGCTGCGCCTGCTGCAGCTGCCGCGGCTCCGACCACCGCCCCGGCTGCGGCTGCGGGCAAAGGCCCGTTGTTCAACGGCATCATCACGTTCGGCAACCTGGTCTTCATTGCGGGGATCGGCGCGCACTTTCCCGGGACGATTGAAGAGCACACCAAGCATGTGCTCGATGAGATTGAACAGAATCTGCTGGCGGCGGGCTCGTCGCTCGATAAGGTCCTCAAAGTGAACGTATACCTGTCCGACCTGGCGAACTATGCGCGCATGAACGCGACGTACCAGGGTCGCTTTGGGATGGTACCCCCGGTGCGCACCACGATCGCCGTGGTGAACGGAGTGCCGGGTGATTCGCTGGTCGAGATCGATTGCATTGCTTCGATCTAGCTCACTGGCCAGGGTTATGGCCGGGTTTAGATCGATGGCAGTTGGTCACTAGTGCAGCAGATGAAAGGACACGCAATGCCGTATGACACTCCACGCTGGTCTCGCCGCCAGGTGCTTCGCAACTCCGGCATCTTCTCGGCTGTGGCTGCGACTTCGCTGCCGTCGCTCGCTGCCGAGCACACAACGACGAGCTCTGCAGCCGGAGCGGAGAATCTCTACACACGCATCGGCGTACGGCCGATCCTGAATGCACGTGGCACCTACACCATCATCTCGGGCTCGCAGTCGCTGCCCGAGGTGAAGCAGGCCATGCTCGAGGCTTCGCGCTTCTACGTTCACATGGACGAGCTGATGGCGGCGGTGGGCGCGGAGATTGCGCAGCACATGGGCGCACCATCGGCCATTGTCACGACGGGTTGCGAGGCAGCGATTGCGCTGGCTACGGTGGCCTGCATCTGCGGGACGGATCCTGAACTTTCGCAGGCCTTCCCTTACAGAAAGCAGCGCGACCAGGTGATCATCCCTGCCTACTCGCGCAACCCGTATGACTTTGGCGTACGGATGTCGGGGCCCGAGATTGTTGAAGTGGAGACCGACGCCGAGCTCCGCCAGAAGATCTCCGGGCGCACTGCGATGATCTATCTGCTGTCCGGTCCGCGCGCCTTCGAGGAGCCGCTCTCGATCAAGACAGTCTGCGCGATTGCCAGGGAGAAGAACATCCCGGTCTTTGTGGATGCGGCTGCGGAAGAGCCGCTCAACCCCAACATCCACCTGGCCGCGGGCGCTACGTTCGTCGGCTATTCTGGGGGCAAGTGTATGCGCGGGCCGCAGAATGCGGGGGTGCTGCTGGGGCCCAAGGATCTTGTCAGCGCGGCCTTCTGGAATGCGGCGCCGCACCATAACTGGGGTCGCGCTTTGAAGGTGGGCAAGGAAGAAGCGATGGGCATGCTGGCAGCGGTGCGTGCCTGGTACAAGCGCGATCACGATGCCGAACAGAGACAATGGCTGGCCTGGGACAACCATATCGCCGGTGCACTGAAGGGCATCGATTCGCTGACGACGAAGATCGACGGACCGGACAAAGACCTGTCGAACCGCGCGCCGGTGCTGACGATTACCTGGGACGCAGCGAAGGTTGGGATCACGGGCACGGAGCTGGTTGAGGCGCTTGACAAGGGAACACCGCGCATCCTTGTGATGGGTGGCAAGGGCCAGCGCCCGGACGAGATGGCGTCCTCGATCTCGATCATGCCTTACATGATGCAGCCGGGCGACTACACGATAGTGGCCGAACAGCTTTCGCGGCATCTGCGCAAGCCTGGCCACTATGAGGATCCTCCTGTGCCCACGGGGCCACTTGCGCAGCTTGCGGGCACGTGGAACGCCGTGATCAGCTACACGCGCGGCACCGGGCACCAGCAGTTTGTGCTTACGCAGAGTGGAGCCACGATCACCGGCACGCAGAAGGGCGAGAACTACGCGGCTGACTTTACCGGCAAGGTGGTTGCCGATCAGGTGAGCCTGAACTCCGTGATGCATGCCGCGGGGTACGAAGTACCGTTCCACTTCAACGGCGTCGCACAGGGCTCGACGATGGCGGGCTCGGTGCACATGGGCGAGTACGGTGCCGCCACGTTCAAAGCCAGCAGGGCTTAGCTGAAAGAAACTTTTTGCTTCAGAGAAGTAAGAACAGGGAGACTCCTCGATGTCCCAACGCTCCGCCGCAATGCTGCTCTTCACCAACCTCATCTGGGGCGTTGCACTGGCCCAGGAAGGCGCAACGCGTCCCTTGCCGCCGAACGAGCTGCGCTACGATCTGCTGCTTACGCACGGCCATGTCATCGATGACAAGAACAAGATCGACGGCATGCGCGATGTCGGCATCAAGGACGGCAAGATCGTTGCCGTGGCCGAGCATCTGAATGTCAGGGACGCTCTGAAGACGGTCGATGTCACGGGCAACTACGTGACTCCAGGGCTGATCGATATTCACGTTCACGTCTATGCGGGGACCGGCGAGCGCGACTCGTACGCGGGTGACAACTCGGTCTATCCGGACGGCTTCACCTTCCGGACGGGCGTAACCACGGTGGTTGATGCGGGATCTTCGGGGTACAAGAACTTCGATGACTTCAAGGACCGGATCATCGACCGTTCGAAGACCCGCGTCCTGGCAGAGCTGAATATTGTAGGCGCCGGTATGCGCGGGCCGAAGTATGAAGACAACCTGGCGGACATGGACGGCAAGCTGACCGGGGAGAAGGCGAAGCAGTTCCCCGGTGTGATTGTCGGGATCAAGAGCGCCCACTTCAGCGGTCCCGAGTGGAAGCCCTATGAACAGGCTGTGATCGCCGGCAACGTCGCCAATATTCCCGTGATGATCGACTTTGGCGCCAACCGCAAGGAGCGCCCGCTGTATGACCTGGTCTCGAAGTACCTGCGTCCGGGCGACATCTACACGCACTGCTTTTCCGGGCTGCGTGGTGAGCAGAACCCAACGACGGGCGGCCCTTCTGATGCGCTGCTCGTGATGCGCAAGCGTGGGATCTTCTGTGACGTGGGGCATGGCGGCGGCTCGTTCTCCTGGACCGTGGCAAGCCCGATCGTCAAGGGTGGATACCTGCCCGACTCGATCTCCACCGATCTGCACATCACCTCGATGAACAATGGCATGAAGGATATGTTGAACGTCGCCGATAAGCTGATGGCGCTTGGCGAGACGCTCGAGCAGGTGATCGCCGAGATGACCTCGCACCCTGCGCATGAGATCAAGCAGGAGCAGCTCGGCAATCTTTCGGTCGGCGCGCCTGCGGACGTGGCTGTGCTTTCGGTCGAGACCGGCAAGTTCGCGTTTGTGGATATGTACAACACGAAGATGATGGGCACCAGGAAGCTGGACTGCCAGCTCACCATTCGCGACGGCAGGATTGTCTACGACCTGAACGGAATTTCTGCCGATGCGTGGAACGCCAGGAAGCACACGGCCGATGCGACAAAGGCGCGTCGCTGGACCACCTTCAACGAGCGTCCGATGGCGGCTGAGAAGGGCGAGCGCTTCCCTGCTTCGACGCCCGCGAGCGCTGCCCCGGCGACTGCTCCCAAGTAGGCGACAGGCTGACTCCGGACGTTTCGTCAACTAGCGGGGCGGCAGCGCGATCGTCTCCCCGTAGAGCGTCAACAAGGGGTGCTCGAGCACCGCACGGTACTCGTACCGCTCACCGGCCTGCGGGGTAAAGGACCACTTGTACTCCTGGGGCTGAGCGGCCGGCTGCAGGGGCAGCTTCTGCCATGCGTGGAGGCGCGACCGTGCGTCCTCGCCGGTGATGAGCCTGACCTCAAAGCCGAACTTCGCGCCGTCGGCGACTGCGCCCTCGGACCAGCTGCCCTTCAACGTGACATCCTGGCCTGACCAGGCAGGTGCCAGGGTATGCACCACCGGCGGCTTGAAGGCCTCTTCCACTTCACCCAGGCGAATCACCGACGGGTACTCCCAGACGTCGCTGTCGCGCAGCCGCTGCGCCCGCATGACACGGACATGAAGGCCATCTGCTTCCTGGTGAAAGCTACTCTGCGGCTTCAACTCGGGACGGTACTCGACCGACTTGTCGTCCTGTCCCAGTACCCCGATCGATGTGTGCGGCGTAGCCTTCACGGTCTTCAAGACGAACTCACGCCACGTACCGCGCTTCCACTCCGCCTGGTCGTCGACGATCGCGTAAAGCGCGTGCTTGTCCCTGGCCCGGGTGAACCAGATGTCGCCTTCGTTGGTCACCACCCAGGGACGTGTGGCGTAGATCGCATCGCCGTTGATGAACATCCACGAGCCAAGGGTCTGGAGGCGCTGCTCCTGCTCGACGGGCAGGGAGCCATCGGCCTTGAGGCCTACGTTGAGCAGCAAATTGCCACCGCGTGCACGGGTCTCGATCAGGATGTGGATCAGTTCTTCTACCGACTTCAAGCGATCGTCGGACGGTTGATAGCCCCAGGCCGAGCCAACTGTCATGTTCGCCTCCCAGGCGCCTACAAGCGGTGCTCCGGGCACGTTCTGTTCGGGCGTCTCGATCGCGCCACGCGTTACGACTGCGTCGGGCTGCGTCTTCCAGACGATCTCGCGCAGGCCCTTTGCTTCGCCATCGAAGAAGACGGCGGCAAGCGGGCCATAGTGCGTCATGAGCTCTGTCACCTGCGCCTGGTCGCGCGCCATCAGTCCGGGATTCGCACCCGGCTGCACGCCCGGCACAAGTCGTTCCATCGCCTTGCCGTGTTCATGCAGCCAGAGGAAATCGTCCGGGGAAAAGTAGGCACCCGGGCTGATGCCCTGCTTGCGAAACGCGGAGAAGAGCCCGGCCGTGATGTCTTTGCCGTATGGAGTCTTCATGATGTTGAACGCGGTCGTCTGCGTATCCCACATACAGAAGCCGTTGTGATGCTTGGTGGTGAACATCATGTAACGAAAGCCGGCCACGCGCGCAAGCCGGGCAAGCGAATCAGGGTCGAAGTGCACGGGATCGAAGGTCTGCGGCAGCTGCTTGTAGAAGCGGTCGACAAAGTCGGGGCTTGCTCCGGCGAGCGAGTGGCTGATGATGAGGCCGAGCTGTGAGTCAACGCTCCAATGGATGAAGAGGCCGAGGCCCTGGTCTCTGAACCACTCCAGCCGCTCGGGACGGTTGGCCGGCTGAGCTGCTGTTTGCGGGTGCGCGATCGCGTGGGTTGCGAGCGAGAGCAGTGCGGTGACGCTTACGCCGAGCCGCCTGAAGGTACTTGAGGGCATAGAGGGTTGTCTCGCTTTGAGGGTGGTCAGCGGGTGGCGAAGCGGTACCGGATCGACCACTGCTGTGACTTGCCGGGCGGCAGATCGATCGCGATGTAAGCCTCTGGGCACACGGTCTTTCGGGTCGCCCAAAGATACATGCGGCTCATGGGCGAATCGGAGGTCTGCTCGATGCGCATGCCGGTCGAGGTGTCGGTGAAGACGATGTTGTAGTCCGAGACCTGGTCTGTGTAGCCCGTGATGTATGCGCCCAAGCCCTTGCGCGGATCGAGCGCAGAGACGAAGCGAATGGTGTTGCCATCGATCTTGGCTGCTTCGGGCAGAGGCTTGTCCGGCATGGGGGTGAAGGGCAGGCGCACCTCCATCCCGGGGCCTGTTTCCTTTCGGTCAAACATAAAGAAGTCATGATCGTAGACCGCGGTGCGCATCGGTTTTGTGCCGGTGTTGGTCAGCCTGTGGGTCAGCCGCAGCGTCGAGCTTTTGCGATCCAGCTGCACTGTCTTTTCGTAGACGTAGCTATAGCCGAGGGCTGAAGTAAGCTCGTGACGGAAGACGATGGAATCCTTGTGCGGCTTCACGCTCCAGCTTCCCCCATTGACGATGGGATAGCTCGTGCCGAAGGAGTAGGGCGAGCCATCCTTGCGCCGCAGGGTTCCGACGCCGATCTTGAGGAACTCTCCGCCGGGCCTTGCTTCGTCGTAGCCGATCTCTCCCTGCGGGCTGCGAAACTCCTCGGCTGGACCGGTCACGGCATCGTTCGCGAGGGGATCGTACTGGTCGAACCATTCGCCGAAGAACTGATGACCATCGAGCGAGACACAGGCTACGATGCCTGACCAGTCGAAGCGCGAGCCTCTGTAGTAGCCGTGCGCGGCGTCCGGCAGAAAGACCGCGGCACGCAGGTCACCGGCTTCGATCCTGGCGAGCGGATGATGGGAGTGAGGGAGCCTGGCGCAGGGATCGGCCTGCGCGGCGGATGGCGCCGCAGATTGTGCTGCGGCGGTTAGAAGGCAGGAGAGAGCGGCGAAGACGAACGCTTTGCAAAGGTTGAGAGCCCTCGTCATCAGGCGTTTGCACTCCCCGGCAGCGAGACGAAGAGGGACCAGGCTCCTTCCACGTTGGCGACCTTTGTGGCGTGCGAGATTTGACCACTCCCGTCGAGGCGCCACGCGGTGATGGCACCTGTGGCGGCGGAGACTCCGAAGAGTCGGCCATCTCTGTCTGCGAACGCGATGGCAGTCTGCCCCTGCTTCACCTTCACCTGGTCCGCGCATTCGAGACGGCCGGTCAACGGGTCGATTCGCCAGGCGGTCAGCGTGGTCGCAAAGGGTGTCGAGCCGGCGGCAACCAGGAGATTGCCATGCGGGCGAGAGGCCATGACGGAGGGCTGACGCATGACGCTGAGTGTCTGGAGGTGAGTGGTGAATCGACGTGTGAGTGGATCGAAGCCGTGAACGTCGATCGATCCGTCCTCAGCGTTGAGGGCGTACGCGGCTTTGCCACTGGGTGCGATCGCAAGGTGCGAGGGACCGGCACCGGGATGCATCTCGAGTTGATCGTCGCGTTGAAGCTCGGAGTCAGTGGACGAGAAGCAGCTGATGGCTTGGTTGCCAGGGTCTGCCGTAAACAGGGTACGTCGATCGGGATGCCACGTCACGAAGCGCGGCCGGGCGGGCGTGCCGGTGCGTGCGAGGTCCTTATGGATGGCTGTCGCGCCCCCTAGTGAGCCATCCGCTTCGATCGGCAGCAGGTTGTAGATGCCTCCCTGCTCCGCGGCGACGGCAAGTGATCTGCCATCGGGGCGAACACTGGCATGCGTCGGATAGGCTGCGGACAGCGAGAGAGGCTGGGTGTGCAGGCGTTCGAGCGAGGCATGATCTGTGCGATAGACGCTGACGGCTCCGCGCGGCAGATGATCCCACTGGTCGACATGATGGACCACGTAGAGGATGGGCAGCGTCGGATGAGGCTCGATGTGGATGGGTGCGCGCATGGGCAGCACTTCGACGCGCCGCCACCCCTGGGCCTCAATGCGGAAGATATGCAGAGCGTCGGGCGCACCGATGTATGCGTACCCCGGCTGGTCGTCATCGGCATGGTGAGGGTTGTCGCGATGGGGATCGCTATGGGCGTCTTGGGCACTGCTCTGGGTCTTGTCCGTGGCCATCGGGATCAGTCCCGCCCATGAGGGCCTGGTCAGGGCGGCGCCGGCGATGAGTCCGCTGGTGAAGAGGCGGCGCGAGATCTGATTATCTTTCCTGCCTGCGCTCACGGTGGTTCCTCGCGGTTGGCTTTAGGTCCTGACGGACATGCTGTTGTGAAAGATGTTGTTCGGGTCGTATTTCTTTTTCACCTGCTGCAGGAACGGGTAGAGACCGTCTTCTCCGTAGTAGAGCTCTGGCCAGAAAGGGTAGCGGATCATGTCGACGTCGGGATAGTTGATGTAGCAGCCCTGGTAGAAGTCGTTGTGGAAAGGAGTGCCTGCATGCGGCCCGCTTACGTTGGCGGAATAGACATCGGTGTAAAGCTCGTCGAAGTACTTGAGCCGCACTGCATCTTCCTTCGGGTCATCCCAGAACATCATGTACTGCAGCTTCATGACCGATGATCGTTGCGGGATCGCTGTCTTGTCCGCCATTGAAGCTTTGTTCGCCGCGCCGCCGTAGGAGTCGACCGAGATGACCGCACCGCCGTTGATGCCGGGGAGCTCACGCGTGAGGTGCTGGTACATTCTGCGCACTTCTTCAGCTGAAAAGTTCTTCTTTTGATAACAGGACTTGTACTTGCCCCGGGTCGTTCCGTTGATGCCGACACCGCCTCCGCCGCCGGTTGTGGCTTCGATCCAGGGACGGGTTTTGAAGCGGTGCCTGCCGAGGACGCATGGGCCCTGGCTGCTTTCGACCCGTCCCGTGGGCTGTTGCTCGAGGTGCTGATGCGCGGTACCGGCCGGGTCGCTGACCGGTTCCGCGTCTCCGCACTTGAGGAAGAGATCGAGGAACTCAGTGGGGACATCGAGATTGACCTTGCCATCCATGTCGTGCATCGAGGCGGAGATGTTGATGCGCCCGTTGGGGGTCTTGTGGTTCAAGCCGAGGAAGGTGAAGAGCGGCCAGGTGTCCGGTTCCTGGCCTCGCTTCTCCCAGTAGCTGCCGTAAGTGAGAGCGATGTGGATGAACTTTTCTTCGGTCATCGTCTCCCAGGGAAACGAGACTGCGGCGATGCTGAGGTTCTGCGG
Organism: uncultured Acidobacteriaceae bacterium; assembly: GCA_964247475.1. Classification (GTDB taxonomy): domain Bacteria; phylum Acidobacteriota; class Terriglobia; order Terriglobales; family Acidobacteriaceae; genus Edaphobacter. Next base: position 15,966 of record CAXTUS010000017.1, read on the forward strand.
CGCCCGGGGCAGCGTATCGAAGTAGAAGTGAGTGATGACGCCGTAGTTTGCTCCGCCGGCGCCGCGCAGAGCACGGAAGAGGTCGGGGTCCTGATGCTCGGAGACATGCCGTTCGACGACGCTCCCGTTGGCTTCGACCGTGAGGATGTCGACGCCGGTGATCCAATCGACGGAAAGCCCTTCAAGGCGGCTCAGCAGGCCATATCCGCCGCCGCTCAGGTGGCCTCCACAGGCTACCGAGTAACAGCTGCCACCGGGGATGGTGACGTTGTACCTGCGGTAAAGGTCGCTGTAAGCCGAGCCGAGGATAGCACCCGTGCCGATCTTGAAAGGCCCTTTGCCGCCAGGGGCTGAAGCGACCGTATTTAACATGCCGAGATCGAGGATTGCGCCGTTCGGATTGTTGACGACGAAGTCTTCGTAGCAGTGCCCGCCTGAACGCACCGTGGGCCGCATGCCTGCTTTCACGATCCTTTGCAACACCCCGGCCACTTCTTCCGCGGACTCGCAAAGTTCGATGCGTGCCACAGACTCTGAGCTCGACATGGGGAAGCGGGCGTTCTTGCTCCTGCTGAGCACAGGATAGCGGGGGTCCTGCCTGGTGATGGTCGCAGCCATGGCGCTCCAGTTCCGGTTGCTCCTGATGCAAACGGCTTAAGCTGATGTTCAGGGTACTTGCGCGATTCTCGAAGCAGCTGACCCTGCTGTCAACGGACAAATGTCCTGTGCCGAGGTCTTACGATCAGACGAATACGACGCACATCGGCTTCTGCTGGGGGAGGGTCTGGCGCGGGGCTGAAAGGGCGCCGATGGCGGGGTTGCGTTCGAGCACGACGAGGTCGTTGCTCTCCTGATGCGAGATAACCAGCCAGCGCCCGGAGGGATCGAGTGCGATGTGGCGCGAGTTCCTGCCGCCGCTTGGCGCAAGTTGAGTCCGGGTGAGCCGGCCCGTCCTGCGGTCGATGTTGAAGACAGCGATGGTGTCATCGGCTACACGGTTGCCGGCGTAGACATTGCGGCCGTCGGCGGAGACGATGATCTCACCTACGAATGCCTTGTCTTTGGGGAAGCCATCTCGCAGGCAAGAGATCGTCTGCAGCAGGCTGAGCGAGCCCTGGTCCGCGTTCCATGCAAGGACATCGACGGTCGAATCGAGTTCGTTGCTGCAGTAGACGAGCCTGCCGTTCGGATTCCAGGCGAGATGCCGGGGGCCGCTGGCCGGCCGAGCGGTGTAGAAGGGCGGGTTCGACGGGGTGAGTTTCGCGGTGGCGGCGTCGATGCGATAGACCATGATGCGGTCAAGGCCGAGATCGTTCACCAGCAGGAACCTGCCATCGAGCGACGGCATGACCGAGTGGGCATGCGGAGCGGTCTGGCGTTCAGGATAGGGGCCCGAGCCTGTGTATTGCACGTGCGACACGGGAGCCGAAAGGGCTCCATCCGCCCGCACATGGTAGGAGGTCACGCTGCCGCCGCCATAGTTGGCGACGAAGGCGGACTGACCATCGGGGGTGACCGAAATATGGGTGGGGCCAGACCCCAGCGTGGTGCGGGAGCCGAGCGGCTTGAGCGCCGCAGATTCTGGCTCGGTGGTGAAGGCGCTTACCTTCGAATCCGTCTCCCCGGCTTCGGTGACGGCGTAGATAAGCGTTTGGCCGCCGCGCTTGTGGCAGGCCAGGAAGGTGGGCTTGGCAACCTCTGCAGCGAGGCTGATGGCCCCGATCTGCCCGTTGGCCGGGTTCCATGAAGCGGTGTAGATGCCGTCTCCGTTGGTTCCGATGTAGATTCTCGACGCTTCAGCGGAGGTCTCGGCCAGCGAACGCATGCCGGCAAGGGCAGCACGGGCGGCGATTGCGAAGGCGGATGCGGAGAGGAGGAAGTTGCGGCGTGATTTCATGCTGAACATCATTTCACAGCGCCGGGTTCGGTCTCTCAGTGGGGATCACGGGCAGCATCGTGCCTTGGCGTGCGGACTCGAACGTGGTCTCGAGCACCGCCATGACAGCGACTGCTTCGGCCGGGGTGACCGGGTTCGGGCCACGTCCACGCAGGGCCTCATGGATGGCTACGTAGTAGTCGCGCTGGTTCGCGCCGGGCGCAGGGATCGGTCTCGGCTCGGCTCCGAGAGCTTCGTAGAGCAGGCCCGGGTTCGGATCATCGCCGAAGCCTGCAGCGTCGGGTCGCATGCCCTGCTGCAGGCGCGACTCCTGCAGGTCGCCGCCGAACTTCGACCAGCTTCCGCGGCTTCCATGCACGACGGTGCGGGGCGCGCCTCCGCCTGCGGCGAGCAGCGTGGCATGAAGGATGACACGGGTTCGCGGATACGACAGCAGGATGTGCGCCCAGTCGTCGGTCTCACCGCCAGGTCTTTGAACGGCAAGGTTTGCGAAGACTGACAGGGGCATGCCGAACTGCTGGAGAGCCTGATCGATGAGGTGGGGGCCAAGATCGAACCACAGGCCGGCGCCAGGACCTGTTGACTCGCGCCAGCGCTTCCGGACCGCGGGGCGGAAGCGGTCCATGTGTACTTCCATGAGTGAGATCTCGCCCAGAACACCTGAAGCGATGATGTCGCGCGTGGCCAGCACTTCGCTGTCCCAGCGGCGGTTGTGAAAGACCGAGAGCAGCCGGTCGTGATCTCGGGCGATTGCTGCCAGCGACTCAGCTTCAGCTAAATTGAGCGTAAAGGGCTTGTCGCAGACGACATGTTTGCCCGCGCGGAGGGCTGCCGCGGTCAGCGGATAGTGACTCTGGTTAGGACTTGCAATGATCACGAGGTCAAGAGCGGGGTGCGTGGCGACCGCCATGGGATCTGCAATCACCTGGGTCTCGGGGAAGTCGGCGAGGACGGCAGCGGGGCGGCCTGAAGCCACCACGGCGAGGTCGAATCCCTCGATCGAGCGGATGAGCGGCGCGTGGAAGGTCTTGCCGACGTAGCCGTAGCCGATCAGTCCGACGCGCAGCGGAACCTGGTCGTTTGCGGCTGATTTTGCGTGGTTTGTGCTGAGCGGGGTCCTGGTCGTTTCCATCACTCCGTTGATCTTAGAGCCAGAGCTCCGCCGGCGGCGATGCTCATGGATTGCCGAGGGCATTGTTGAAGCCGGGGCACGATGGTAAGTCGAAGATTCTTATCGGGAATCATGTTTGAGCGATGCGGCAGGATGCGGATATTCCTTTTACCACCCAGCAATAAGACGGATGTCCTACTACTAAAAAGATTGCAACAATATTTATTCACGCCGCGAGATGTGAGCTAGATTATCTCTAGCGATCCCCGCAAAACCTGCTCAATGAGTGCACATCAAGGCTCGTGGGTTCTTTTAACTCCTGCTCGATATTCCTGGAGGCAAAGTGTTCCATAAAAATCTACTTACAATTCCTTTTGCATTAAGCGTCGCCTGTACGATCCCGGCGACCGCGCAGACGACTACCGCAGGCGTGAACGGAACGGTGACCGATTCGACCGGTGCGGCGCTGCCCAATGCGACAGTGACTGCGACCAACGTCGCAACCAACGTTTCGGCCGCGACGCCCACCACGAAGGAGGGCGTGTACGTGCTGCGTAATCTGCAGATTGGCCAGTACAAGCTGACGATCGAGGCCCAGGGCTTCGCGACACAGACGCTTGGGCCGTTCACGCTCGAGTCTGGCCAGGAGGCCAAGCTCGATTCGAAGCTGGGGGTAGAGGGTTCAACCAGCAACGTGCAGGTAAGTGGCGAGGTCGCTCCGCTGCTGAATACCGAGAACCCCACGCTGGGTACCACGCTTGATGCGACTGCGATCGCCGCGATCCCGCTGGTGGGGCGTAACTTTACCGAGCTGACGCTGTTTGTGCCGGGAGCGGTGACGGGCAATCCTTCGGGCTTCACCAACAGCTCCGCGACCGTGGAACGCAACGGCAACGGGACGCTGGCGTCGCAGAACGGCAACCGGCAGGAGTCGAACAACTTCCTGCTCGAAGGCATCGACATCAACGAGACGATCAACAACCAGCTTGGCTATAACCCGAGCCCGGATGCGATCGGCCAGATGCGCGTGATCTCTTCGAATGCCGACGCTGAGTTCGGCAACGTCGGTGGCGGCCAGGTGATCACGCTGCTGAAGAACGGCACCAACCAGTTCCATGGCAGCGCCTTCTTCTACCTGTCGAACTACAACATGGATGCGAATACTTACGCGAACAAGCACTTCGCGTCTCCCGCGTCGTTCACGCCGATCACGCCCTATACCCAGTCGACCTTTGGTGGCACCTTCGGCGGTCCAATCGTGAAGGACAAGCTGTTCTTCTTCGTGGACTACGAGGGCATCCGCTTCCACTCGGCGGGTGTCGGGCTTGCGTCGGTCGCTACGGCCAAGATGCGTACGGGCGACTTCAGCGAGCTGCTCGACCCTGCGATCATCGGCAGCTCTCCGATTCAGCTGTATAACACCCAGGCGGCGGGTCAGCCGGCGTATCTGAACAACCAGCTTGGCGCGCCAACGAACCCGGTGGCCCAATACCTGTACGCGCATCCCGAGTTCTACCCGCTGCCCAACCATGCACCTACTTCGGGCACCGCGACGCAGAACAACTACCAGGCGCCCAACAAGGAAAATCGCTTCAACAACCAGTTCGATGTGAAGGTGAACTACACCCTTTCGCCGCGCGACACCTTCTCGGGCAGCTACTCGCACGGTCTGGCAGGCGACTTCTCGACGCCGGCGCTTGCGATCAGCTTCCCGGGCGTGACCAGTGATCCGTTCCAGAGCTTCTCGTTCGATTACGTGCGCACCTTCACGCCGCGGCTGATCAATGATCTGAACATCGGCTTTTCGCGGGTGGTGCAGCTGGGCGCGAACACGACAGACTCGACAGGCGCCTTCGGCCTGAGCGGAGACACGACGATCGGCATCCCCGGCATCACCCAGGCGCAGCCCGGCTTTGTTGCGCAGACCTTTACCGGCAACAACACGGGAAGCCTGTCGACGCTTGGCAACTCATCGACCGGCACCAACTACATCGACAACACCTTCAGCTATACGGACACGGTGACCTACCAGCTGGACCGTCACACCATCAAGGCCGGCTTCCAGAGCCTGCGCTACCAGCAGAACACGTTCTATCCCGGCAACGATGGCGCGCTTGGCCACTATGATTACAGCGGTCAGTACACGGCTCTGGGCGGTACGACCGGCGGCTTCTCGCTCGCTGACTTCAACCTTGACCGGATCTACACGCGCGCTATCGGCGGGGTGACCGGGCCTGCCGGACAGCGTCAGTATCGCACCTCCGCATTTGCCCAGGACGACTACAAGGCGACGCCATCGCTGACCCTGAACCTGGGTCTGCGGTGGGAGTATGACGAGCCGATCTACGAGGTCAACAACAAGCAGGCCAACATCGACGTTGCGACCAAGCGGGTGGTGCTCGCCGGACAGAACGGCAACAGCCGCGCGCTCTTCAACGGCGTGTGGACGAACTTCATGCCGCGGCTTGGATTCGCCTGGAACCCGACTCCCAAGGCGGTCCTGCGTGGCGGCTACGGCGTGACCACCTACTTTGAAGGCACTGGCGCGAACCTGCGGCTGAACTTCAACTATCCCTTCCAGAACGCGTTTACCGCTACCGCTGCGATCCCCACTGCAACCAGCGCGGGCGCGCCCTTCAACACCGCACAGGGTTTCGGCACGACAAACACGAGCTGCGACATTACGACCAGCCCGACCCCCTGCACTACGACCATCCGTGCATGGGACATGAAAATCAAGCCGATGTTCCTGCAGGAGTTCAACCTGACGGCCGAGTACCAGCTGAACAACACGGCTTCGGTCACCGTCGGCTATCTCGGTCAGACAGGTCAGCACCTGGTGACGGCGGGTGCGGGCAACGCGCTGCCCTCGGCGTGCCTGGTCAACGGTGTGCCGACCGATCCGACAACCGCTGCCGGAACCGCTGCCTGCCCGACGCCGTTTGCCAACCTGGTGGGTCAGGGTGGGTCGGTCGTCTTCACGAACTCGAACGCGATGGAGAACTACAACAGCCTGCAGTCCACCTATCGTCAGCGTTTGAGCAAGGGGCTCGAGCTTACGGCGAACTACACCTGGTCGAAGGCGATGACCAACAGCACCGGCTTCTTCGGCTCGCAGGGGATCAACGGCCAGTCGCCCTATGCGCAGAACTACTATGACAACCACTCCGAATACGGGCCCACGGCGCAGGATGTGCGGCACAACCTGAACGGGCACATGAACTACACGCTCCCCGTCGGGCGCGGCCAAAGATACGGCGCGAACATGAACCATCTGCTCGATGAGGCTGTGGGTGGATGGCATGTGGCGATGACGGCGCTGGTGTACTCGGGCTTCCCGGTCAACATGAGCGCAACCACGGTCAGCGACTCGAAGAACAACTCCGAGCGCGCCAACCATCTGCGTCCGATGAAGATCACGGGACGCACGGCGGACCGCTGGTTCGGAAGCGATCCGTCGGCCCAGCCCTGCATCGGGATCCAGGACAACGGCGTCTGTGCCTACGCTCAGCCGGCGGAAGGAACCTTCGGCAACGCAGGCGTCGACTCCGAGCGCGCACCCGGCTACCAGTCGGCCAATGCGTCGGTGTTCAAGGACTTCGCCATCACCGAAGCGCAGCACATCAGCTTCCGTGCGGATGCGGCGAACGTCTTCAACATCACCTCGCTCGGCAACCCGAACAACAACACGCAGTCCACCACCTTTGGCCAGATCACCTCGTCCCGCTCGCAGGCTCGTCAGCTGCAGCTTTCGGCGAAGTACGTCTTCTAAGGGAGGCATGCCATGCGGGAACGGCCCGGCCCTGGTGCCGGGCCGTTCTGCGTGCGGTTGAAGAATGCGCTGGAGGCGGTCAGAAGTAGTTCGCATCTCCCACGTAGCTCACGGTATAGAGATGAGCCGCGGCGCCTGCCAGGGTGATCGCAGGGGTGAAGGTAGAACGTCCGCCTGCATTGAGGCTCAGCGTGGCAACCGCGGTGGCGCCGTCCTTGAGGGTCGCTGTACCGGAAGGCACGGCGCCCGCCCCGGTGAACTGGAACGACAACGTGACGCTGTCCCCGAAGATCGAAGGATTGAGTGAGCTGGTGGAGACGATGGCGACCGCGGCTTTGCTGACGGTGAAGCTTGTGCCTGCCGATGCTGAGCTGAAGTTGCCGTTCGCGGCCTGCACCGCGCTCAGTACGACGGTCCCGGCACCGGTGATCGTGAGCACGTTGCCTGCGAGGACCGCCGGCCCGCTGGTGACCGTGTAGGTGACGGCCCCGCTTGAAGCGGATGTCGCGGTCACGGCGAAGGGCGCTACCCCGTACGTCCGGTTGGAGATCAAGGCAAAGGCCAGGACCGGGGTGGCGGCGATCGCGGTCACGGAGGTGCCGGCAGTTGCCGCGGCCGACTGGTTTGTCCCCCCGTAGGCGGCCGCAATGGCGTGCACACCAACCCCGCTGATGGCATAGGTAAGCGTCGCAACGCCGCCGCTGACCGAGACCTGCGCGCCCGCGTTGAGGGAGGTGGTTACACCCTGGTACGTGTCTGCAAAGGTGACCGAGCCGGAGGGCACCGAGCCGGTGTTCAGCGTATCGGTCACCGTCGCCTGCAGTGTCAGGCTGCTGCCTGCCGTCACAGGACTCGGGCTGCCTGATAACGTCATTGAGGTCGGGTCGGGTGCAAGGCCTGTCCCGCTTAAAGGAATCGACTGGACGGCACTGCCGGCGTTCAGGGCGTTGTCTGTGATGGTCAGCGCGCCGGTGAGCGCGCCGGCCGAAGCGGGCGTAAAGCTGACGGTCAGCAGGCACGCGCCACCCGCGGCCAGCGAGGTGGCCGCAGAGACCGGGGAGAGCTGCGGACATGCCGCACCGTTCGCGGTATTCAGGCTGAACGAAGGACTTGTGCCGGGATTGAGGCCGCTGCCCGGTGCCGCGAAGTTCAACGGCGCGTTGCCGATGTTCGCAAACGTGACCGGCTGGGCTGAACTTGTATTCCCCGCGTAGGTCGGCGGGAAGCTGAGAGCGGGAGGGCTGGCGGAGTCTACCCTGACGATCTCGCCGTTGCCGGTGTCGGCGACAAAGACACTTCCCTTGCTGTCCGAGAGCGCATAGTTGGGGCTGTTGAAGCCGCTGCCGACGGTGCTTTCGACATAGCTGCTCCCCGTGACCGTCTCCTTGAGCACACGGTTGTGGTTGCGGTCCGCGATGTAGAGATTACCCCACGGGTCTATGGAGACAGTCGGAAAGCTGAGCGCGGTCGTGGTCGAGATCGTACTCTGCGTGTAGGTGGTGCCCGAGAGCGCACCCTTCACGATGCGATTGTTGCCGCTGTCGCCTATGTAGAGGTTGCCCGCTCCATCCACCGCCACGGACTGAGGGTTGTTCAAACCGGTAAAGGCGACAACGGTCTGCGCGTAGGTGTTGGTG
>CAXTUS010000017.1:24392-46151 GCA_964247475.1 uncultured Acidobacteriaceae bacterium
GTGTTGGTGCCGGTCAGTGTCTCCTTGACGATCCGGTTGTTGCCTGCGTCCGCGATATAGACGCTTCCGCTGGCATCGGCCGCCACGCTCGACGGATAGCTGAGGGTGCTTGAGACGACCGTCTTCTCGTTGTAGCTCGAGCCTCCCCAGGCCTCGTTGAAGATGCGGAAGTGCCAGCTGTCGGCGACGTAGAGGTTGCCGCTGCTGCCGACCGAGACAGAGAGCGGGAACCAGAGAGCAGAGGTGGACAGGACACTCTGGGTGTAGGTGCCGCCCGCGAGTGTCTCCTTGAGGATGCGGCCCGCGACGAAGTTGCCGGTCTGCGGGTAGTCCGTCTCGGCGATGTACAGATTGCCCGCGGGATCAAGCGCCATGCCGCGCGGGTTATACAAGCCACTGGCGACCACGGTCTGGGTTGCGGGCAGGAAGGCGACCTGGGGTCCGGTGCCGGTGCCCTTGACGTAGCCCGAGGCGATGGGGCTGTTTGCGCTGTCCTCCAGCCAGGCTCCTCCAAATCGCGTGCCCGAAGCCTGCGGCGTGAACCTGATGTTGACCGTGCAGCTTGCACCGATCGCAAAGGCTGTACCCGCGGTGCAGGTACCGGCCCCGGCGTCGGCGAAGTCGAGCCCGGCAGCCCCTCCCGTGGTGATCGGGGAGGGCGTACTGCCAAGTGGGCCCGCGGTGTTGAAGGTGAAGATCAGGGTGAGCGCCGGGGTGGTTGCCGCGACGGCTACGCTGCCGAAGTCACCGGCCACGGTCGACTCGAGCACGATGCGGTTGCCGCTCTCGTCGGACACGTAGACATTGCCAACCGCATCGACCGCTACGCCGAACGGCTGAGCGATGCCGCTGCCGCTGCCGAGGATGGTCTGGGTGTAGCTGCCCCCGCTGAGCGTCTCCTTGAGTACGCGCTTGTTGCCATAGTCGGCCAGGAAGAGGTTGCCGCTGCTATCGACCGCGAGTCCGGTCGGGCCCGAAAGCCCGGACGCAGAGATCGTCGTCTCCATGTAGCTGCCGTCGCCCTGCAGCGTCTCGAGCCTGACGAGGCTGTTGGTGAAGTCCGCGATGTAGACGTTGCCGCTTGCGTTTACCGCGACCGAGCTTGGCACGTAGGAGCCGCTCGCGATGACGGTCTGGGTGTAGACGCTGCCCGAAGGCGTCTCCTTGAGCACGCGCCGGTTCTGCGAGTCCGCGATGTAAACGTTGCCGCTGCCATCAACCGCCACGGATCTCGGGTTCGAAAGGCCGCTGCCGATGATGGTCTCGGTGTAGGCACCGCCGGAGAGCGTCTCCTTGAGCACCCGGTTGTGGCCCGTATCGGCGACATATACGTTCCCGGCTGCGTCGGCGGTACCCGCGAAGGGGGACGAACCGCCGCTGTAGAGCACAGTTTCGCTGAAGCTGCCGCCGGGCTGCGGGGTCTCCTCGAGCAGCCGGTTGTTGAACGTGTCGGCGATGATCAGGTTGCCGTTGGGATCGACCGACAGGCTGTGCGGCGAACTGAGCGAGCCCGTGACGAGATTGCTTTGCACGCCGGCAAAGTGCGCCGTCTGGCTTACCAGCACGGAGGGCGCGAGGGTGAGCACGGCTCCTGCCAGGAGGCAGGTTCGCAGCTCTCGAACAGAGAACAGGACGCGACGGAGTGTGTGTTGCATTGGGGAAAACACCCTTGGCCTTTTCTCCCTCTGGGTTTCTGAGACGCGGGTCCGGATGACTGGCTTTGAAGCTTGCAGCGGTGGGTCGGCTTCAGTGAAGCTATCGGCTGGGGCGATGGAGTTCTTTACCGGATGGGATTTTTCGTCCTGCTGTGTGCCTGGTCCCCCGCTTGCCTCGGCGGCCGAGGGCTGAGTTTAGGGGCCGGTGCGCGAGGCCTGAAGGCCGAGGGCTGGTGTGCGAGCCTGAGGGCTGAGGGCTGAGCCCTGGTCAGAGCCCGAGGCTGAGCGATCCGTAGCGCTTGACGAATGATAATCATTCTTGTTTACTAATCCCTGATGCATCCTCTGAAGGTCAGCAAAACTCGTCCCTTCCGTGATCTTTGTGCCGATCATGGGCTCACGGCGACGCACCAGCGCCAGGTGCTCTACGAGGTGATGCAGACCATGCCTGGGCACCCCAGCCCCGAGGAGGTCTTTGCCAGGGTCAGAAAACGGATCCCGGCGATCTCGCTTGCAACCGTCTACAAAAACATCCACCTGTTCGTTGAACGGGGCGTGCTCAAGGAAGTGAGCATGCACCACGGCTCGATGCGTGTCGAGCTGAACGGCCATCTCCACCATCACATGGTCTGCTCGCACTGCAAGGCCATCACGGATATAGAAGAAGAGGACCTGGGAGCCCTGCCGGCGCTGCAAAGGCTGCCCGGGGGCTTTCAGGCCGAGCGCTATGCGATCGATGTGATCGGCATCTGCGCTCGCTGCCAGGTTGCAGGCCAGAAGCCAGGCAGCAGGTGAGTCAGCCCGTACACCTCATTCCCGAACGATCTCAGAAACGCTCGAATACCTTGGCACGCGCAGCCTGAACCGAAGAGCGCAGGCCTCTCTCAAGCAAAGCCCGCAACAGAACGAAGGAGCAGACATGTCGAACGAAATGAAGTGCCCGGTGCCGCACGGCGCCAATCCTCCGGCAAGCGTCACCGCGACCGAAACCGAATCTCCGATGCATGGGGCGGTCACGCATAACTCGCGCAAGATCACGCGCAACGAGCACTGGTGGCCGGACCGGCTCGACCTTGCGGTGCTCCATCAGAACACCAAGCTGGCGGATCCGCTCGGCGAACAGTTCAGCTATGCCGCGGAGTTCAAGACGCTCGATCTCGATGCGGTGATCAAGGACCTGCATGCGCTGATGACCGACTCCCAGCCCTGGTGGCCGGCGGACTTCGGCCACTATGGCCCGTTCTTTATCCGCATGGCATGGCACAGCGCCGGCACCTACCGGACGTCGGACGGCCGCGGCGGTGCGGGCATGGGCACACAGCGTTTCGCTCCCTTGAACAGCTGGCCCGATAACGTCTCGCTCGACAAGGCGCGCCGCCTGCTCTGGCCGATCAAGCAGAAATATGGCAAGAAGATCTCCTGGGCCGACCTGATGATCCTGACCGGCAACGTGGCGCTCGAGTCGATGGGCTTCAAGACCTTTGGCTACGCAGGTGGGCGCGCCGACGTGTGGGTGCCGCAGGAGGACATCTTCTGGGGCACAGAGCACACGTGGCTTGGCAGCGACCGTTACCAGGGCGACCGCGACCTGGCGCACCCGCTGGCGGCGGTGCAGATGGGCCTGATCTATGTGAACCCTGAGGGTCCTGACGGCAAGCCCGACCCGGTGGCCTCGGCGCGCGACATCCGCGAAACCTTCGGGCGTATGGCGATGAACGACGAGGAGACCTTCGCGCTGATCGCAGGCGGTCACACCTTCGGCAAGGGCCACGGTGCGCACGATCCGGGCAAGTATGTCGGCCCGGAGCCGGAGGGTGCGCCGATCGAGCAGCAGGGCTTTGGCTGGAAGAACTCGGCTGGCAAGGGCAACGCCGAGGACACCATCTCGTCGGGCCTTGAAGGCGCGTGGACGACCGAGCCGATCAAGTGGGACAGCGAGTACCTGGACAATCTGTACAACTATGAATGGGAGCTTGCCAAGGGCCCGGGCGGCGCGTGGCAGTGGTACGCGAAGGGGATCGAGGCGCGCATCCCCGATGCACACATCAAGGACAAGAAGCATGTCCCGATGATGTATACGTCCGACCTCGCGCTGCGCTTTGACCCGGCGTACGAGCAGATCGGCAGGCGCTTCCAGGCGAACCCTGACCAGTTCGCCGACGCCTTCGCACGTGCCTGGTACAAGCTCACGCACCGCGACATGGGGCCGGTCGTTCGCTACCTTGGCCCCCTGGTTCCGAAGGAGACTCTGCTTTGGCAGGATCCGGTGCCGGCGGCCGATCAGGAGTTGATCGGCGAGGCGGATGTCGCTGCGCTGAAGGCGAAGATCCTCGCATCCGGGCTGTCGATCTCGCAGCTGGTTTCGACAGCGTGGGCGGCGGCGGCCTCGTTCCGTGGCTCCGACAAGCGCGGCGGCGCGAACGGTGGACGCATCCGGCTGGAGCCGCAGAAGAGCTGGGAGGTAAACCAGCCGCTGGTGCTAGGCAAGGTGCTGAGCACGCTCGAGCGCATTCAGCAGGAGTTCAACGCGGGCGGCAAACAGGTCTCGCTCGCCGACCTGGTCGTGCTGGCCGGCTCGGCTGCGGTCGAAGCCGCGGCGAAGCAGGCTGGACACGAGATCACGGTGCCATTCAAGCCTGGTCGCACGGACGCTTCGCAGGAGCAGACCGATGTGGCATCGTTCGCTCCGCTCGAGCAGACCGCCGACGGCTTCCGCAACTATCTGCGGCTTGGCCATACCGAGAAGGCGGAGACGCTGCTGATCGACCGGGCGCAGCTGCTGACGCTGACGGCGCCGGAGATGGCCGTGCTGGTGGGTGGTCTGCGGGTGCTTGGCGCGAACTATCGCGGGGCCGGGCATGGTGTCTTCACCGCGCAGCCGGAGACGCTGACCAACGACTTCTTCGTCAACCTGCTGGACATGGCGACCGAGTGGAAGGCGTCGTCGACGGCCGAGGGTCTTTTCGAGGGGCTCGACCGTGAGACGGGCGAGATGAAGTGGACGGCGACCCGTGTTGACCTCGTCTTCGGCTCGAACTCCCAGCTGCGTGCGGTCGCCGAGGTCTACGCCTCGTCCGACGCGAAGCAGAAGTTCGTGACTGACTTTGTCGCCGCATGGACCAAGGTGATGGAGCTCGACCGGTTCGATCTGCGGACAGCGTAGAGAAACCGTTCCCTGCTGCCCGCGCACCGAAAGGGACCCCCGAAAAAAGGTGGTCCCTTTTTCTTTTCTCCGGAGCAGGCTCCTTGACAGTGTTCAGGGGCGCTTCTTACTATCCCTGTATCGAGTTTTTGGAAACGGTTCCACGCGCAAACCACGGCCCGCTGATGTTGCATCGTTTGCGGGCTCCGATCCGATCATCCCGGGGCTGAAGATCTTCGCGCCGCCGCCACGGGAGAGCCGTCCCCAGCCTGAACGCCCGCTTCGTTCCCCATGAGGTGCCTGTGACCTGCCTGCAAAGAAACCCCCTTCTCGCTCTTAGCGCCGCCCTTGCCTTCGTCTCTGCGTTCCCGGGCGCCAGGGCGCAGACCATGCAAGCCCCCGACATCACCAAGCAGCCGACGCTCTACGTGGTGCCCTACGCGCATCTTGATACGCAATGGCGGTGGGAGTTTCCGCAGGTGATCAGCGAATACCTGCTGAAGACGATGCGGGTGAACTTCGACTACATGGACAAGTACCCGCACTACGTCTTCAACTGGTCGGGTTCGAACCGCTACCGATTGATGAAGGAGTACTATCCGGCCGATTATGCCCGGTTGAAAGGCTACGTGGCGAAGGGTCAGTGGTTCCCCGCCGGGTCTTCGGTTGAAGAGGGCGATGTGAACCTGCCGAGCGCCGAGTCAATCTTTCGCCAGGTGCTCTATGGCAACACCTACTTCCGCGGCGAGTTCGGCAAGGCAAGCGCGGAGTACATGCTGCCGGACTGCTTCGGCTTCCCTGCCTCGCTGCCTACGATCCTGGCGGCTTCAGGCGTGAAGGGCTTTTCGACCCAGAAGCTGAGTGCATCCTGGCAGCCGGCGCCGAAGATCGGCGGCCCGGATTCGCCTGAAAAGACGCCCGAGGGCATCCCCTTCAACGTGGGTGTCTGGACCGGTCCGGATGGCGAGCACGTGCTTGCGGCGCTGAACCCCGGCGGCTACGGCAGCCAGATCCACTCTGACCTCAGCAAGGCTCCAACCACCCCGTTGGCGCCGCCCGCTGATCCTTCGGAGTGGAGGGGACGCGACCGTGAGACGGACTGGCCGGCGCGTATCGACATCGATGGCAAGGCCACCGGCATCTTCGCCGATTACCACTACATCGGCACGGGAGACATCGGCGGCGCCACCAACGAAGAGTCGGTGAAGCTGCTTGAAGCGACCGTGACCGGCGGCCAGGCGGTGCTGCCGACGGCGTACACGCCTACACCGGCCGGCGCGACGGGATCGATCACAACCGAAGGGACGCCGGTGCGTATGGGCGACGGTCCGGTGAAGGTGGTGTCGGCCGCGGCTGACCAGATGTTCCTCGACATCAAGCCCGAGATGCAGACCAGGATGCCGACCTACCAGGGCGATCTGGAGTTGATCAACCACTCGGCCGGATCGCTGACCTCGCAGGCTTATCACAAGCGCTGGAACCGCAAGAACGAGCTGCTGGCGGATGCGGCCGAGAAAGCCTCAGTCGCGGCTGCATGGATGGGTGGCCGGCCCTATCCGCAGCAGCAGATGAACAACGCGTGGACGCTGGTCATGGGCGGGCAGTTCCATGACACCGGCGCAGGCACGGCGACGCCGCGCGCTTACGAGTTTGCCCAGAACGACGACATCATCGCCGCGAACCAGTTTGCCGATGTTCTGACCAGCGCCACCCAGTCGATCGCGTCCGGACTGGATACGCAGGTGAAGGGCTCGCCGGTGGTCGTCTACAACCCGTTGAACATCGCGCGCGAAGACGTGGTTGAGGCTGCCGTCCCGGGCGTGACCAGCGAGGTTGCGGTCTTTGGCCCTGACGGCAGGCAGGTTCCGGCCCAGGTGAGTGCAGGCAAGGTGCTCTTCCTGGCGAAGGTTCCGTCGGTTGGCTATGCGGTATACGACGTTCGCGAAGGAGCGAAGTCAGAAGCTTCGAAGGAGCTGAAGGTAACGGAGTCGAGCCTTGAGAATGCACGCTACAAGGTGACTCTCAATGACGCGGGAGATGTGAGCAGCATCTTCGACAAGTCGATCAACAAGGAGCTGCTGGCGAGCCCGATGCGGCTTGCCATCAACCATGACGCGCCGAAGCAGTGGCCCGCCTGGAATATGGACTTTGACCAGGAGCAGGCCGCGCCGCGCGCCTTCATCGGAGCCACCGGCGGGAGCACGGCGAAGGCGCGCATCGTCGAGAACGGACCGGCGCGTATCGCCCTCGAGGTGACGCGCGAAGGCGAGGGTTCAAAGTTCGTGCAGACGGTGCGACTCGCGGCCGGCGACGCGGGCAATCGCGTCGAGTTCGGTGAGTCGATCGACTGGCGTTCGCTTTCGGCGAATGTGAAGGCGGTCTTCCCGCTGGCTTCCGCCAACAAGCTCGCGACCTACAACTGGGAGGTCGGCACCATCCAGCGGCCAGCGGCGTTTGATCGCCAGTTCGAGGTTGCTTCGCATCACTGGATCGACCAGACGGATGAGTCCGGCAGCTTTGGCGCGACCATCCTGACCGACGTCAAAAACGGTTCAGACAAACGCGACGCGAGCACCATCCGGCTGACGCTGCTGCGCTCCCCGGGTGAGGCCTCTGAGATGAAGGGCGCGTACACCGACGAGCTGAACCAGGACTGGGGACATCACGAGATCCTGTTCGGCCTTGCGGGCCATGCGGGTGACTGGCGCAAGGGCCGCACGGACTGGCAGGCCTACCGGCTGAGCACACCGATGATCGCCTTCAACACGGGCAGGCATGCGGGCACCCTCGGGCATAGCTTCTCGCTGGTCAACATCGACAACCCGAATATCCGCATGCTTGCGCTGAAGAAGTCGGAGCTGAGCGACGAGGTGATCGTGCGCCTGGTGGAGCTTGACGGCAGGCCGGCGGAGAAGGTGCGGGTGAAGTTCGCAGGAGCGCTCGCCGCCGCGCGCGAGGTGAATGGCCAGGAGCTGCCGATTGGCTCTGCGTCGGTGGTCGATGGTGCGCTTGAGACTTCGTTCAAGCCCTACCAGCCACGTACCTTTGCGCTGAAGCTGGGGGCACCCGCGATGCGCGAAGCTGCCATCAGCTCGCAGCCGGTGAAGCTGAACTACGATACCGCCGTGGCAAGCAACGATGATACGAAGTCGGTCGGCGGATTTGACAGCAAGGGAGATGCGCTGCCGGCAGAGATGCTGCCGACGGAACTGAAGATCGATGGTGTGGGCTTCAACCTTGCGCCCCATGCGACCGGCAAGCCGGACGCCGTGATCGCCAAGGGCCAGACGATTGAGCTGCCGCAGGGCAGGTTCAACAAGGTGTACGTGTTGGCTGCGTCGGGCGACGGCGATCAGCGCGCTACCTTCAAGGTGGGCAGCGACCCGGTCAACGTCAACGTGGAGGACTGGGGCGGCTTCATCGGCCAGTGGGATACGCGGCTTTGGAAGCCCAAGCCCGAATCAGTGACCGAGGGAGGACGTCGCGGACAACCGGAGCAGCAGGTGGCTCTGCGCCAGGATTATGCGATCTCGGCCGGGCACCAGCAGTGGGACCTCAAGAACTCGGGCTCGCCGGACTGGTCGCCGAAGTATCCCGAGGACTACATCGGGCTGCGTCCGGGCTTTATCAAGCCGGCGACGGTTGCCTGGTATGCCTCGCATCATCACAACGCGCAGGGGCTGAACGAGCCTTACCAGTACAGCTATCTCTTCGTGTATGCGCTGGATGTCCCGAAGGATGCGAAGTCCATCACGCTGCCGGACAATGCGAATGTGCGGATCATGGGCATGTCGGTGGCGGCGGAAGAGCCCGCGGTGGCGCCTGCGCAGCCGCTGTTCGACAGCCTGGGCATGACGAGCATGAGCAACCAGTTTGAAGCGGCTGCCAAGTAGCCCGGTGCGGTAGCAAGGTACGGGGCTCGCTTCCATGCGAGCCCCGCTTTGTTTTTCTGGTGCATCACTTGAAGTTGCTGGGTGCGTTCGCCTGCTTGCCGGTGCCAGCGTGTGCGATCTCGCTTGTCGAGTTGGTGGCGTTCCATACCGAGACCGCGTAGCAGCAGGTCTTCAGACGGTTACACGCAGTCGCGAACGCAGGTGCGCACGCTACAAGGCTCAGGGAAGCTCAGGAGAAAGGCTCAGCATCGAATAGCCTGGTGAGCACCGATTATCATTCATGGAAAGCGGAGACAGAGCATATTGAAGCAGGCGATCCACACCTTACGCATCGCGACGCGTGGCCAGGGGCTCTATGAGTTCACAGCAACTGCAAGTGACTGGACCGGACGCCAGGGTATTGAGACCGGCCTGCTGACCGTCTTCTGCAAACACACCTCGGCGTCGCTGCTGATCCAGGAAAATGCTGATCCAACGGTTCGCCATGACCTCAAGACCTTTTTCAGCAGGATCGCACCCGAGCATGGACCGTACGAACACCACTCCGAGGGGCCGGACGATATGCCGGCGCACCTGAAGACAGCGTTGACGCAGGTGCAGCTTTCCGTGCCGGTGGCCGAGGGTGCGCTCACGCTCGGCACATGGCAGGGAATCTATCTCTTTGAACACCGGGTGCGCCCCCATACGCGCGACGTCGTGCTGCACCTGATCGGCGAGTGAGCTTCGGGTCCGCAGCGGCCTGAATGGAGCAAGCAGGCTTAAGCACCGGCTCAGCTTGTTTGACCACAAGGTGTCATTACCTCGAAGAAGGTGGCATTTACGCCTGCGGTTCGTTGGTTTCTTCTGGGTCTACGCGAAAACGCAATCGGTTCCGCGTAAACCTACAGGATCGATCAACATGCCCGCTCATCCTCTTTCCCTCGGTCCCATGACAATCCTGAGCGTGCTGGCGTTGTCGGCCTCTGCGGCCTGCGCCCAGGATGCCGCGTTGATGGCGACCTTGCATGCTCCTTCTTCGGGGTCGCTGCTGGCAGAGGCGCTCTTCTCCTCTTCAGGACCTGCGTCAGCTTCGAAGGACCCGGCGCCCAACCCCGCGAGCTTTGCAGCAGCCAACCCAGCGGCCGTCCCGGGGGCGGTCGCGGTTGTACGCGCGCCAAGGGCTGCAGCAGCCCAGGGTGTCAGGCCGTTCTCGAGCATGGCTCTGACCGTGAAAGCCGGCACAACGGGAGTCGGCTTCGACCTCTCATCACCGCTGGCACGCCACTTCGCGCTGCGTACGGGCGCTTCGTTCTTCTCTTACAACACCAGCCTGACTGAGGACGGGATGCACATCACCGGCTCGCTGCACCTGCAGAGCGCGGCCGCGGGCGTTGATATCTACCCATTCCACAACTCGTTTCGCATCAGCCCGGGCCTCTCCTTCAGCAACCAGAACTACCTGGGCGCGACCCTGCTGGTGCCGGGCGGACAAAGCTTTTCGTTCGGTGACGGCGGCACTTACTACAGCGACCCGTTGAACCCGGTTCGCGGCAGCGCAGCGTTCGTGCTTGGCAAACGGTTCGCGCCGCGCATCACCACCGGCTGGGGCAACGTGATGCCGCACGCCGGCGGCCGCGTCAGCTTCCCCGTCGAGATTGGATTTCAGTACATCGCTGCGCCCGCCGTGGCGCTGAACATCACCGGCAACTCCTGCGGCACCCGGACTGAGGCAGACGGCACGACCGAAGCCGGTTGCGGCGCAGTCGATCAGACCAACGTTCAACAGGAGCAGACACAGTTACAAAATGACCTTTCGCCGCTTCGGTTCCTGCCGGTAGCGTCGTTAGGAGTGAGCGTCCGGATAGGAAATGGGCGCCGCTCTGAGTAGTTCCCTTCACCTGCTTCACTTCTTAGGGCCGCTCGAGAGCATCATCTCGAGCGGCCATTTTCTTTCGCGCCAGCGAAGGCTAGAACTCGAAGCGGCCGGAGAACTGCATGCGACGCGCCTGGGTGAGGCTGCCGCTGTAGACACCAAGCTGCGCGCCGTCGGTCGATCCGGTATCAAGCGAGTGCACATCGAAGCGATTGGTGTTGGTGACGTTGAACATCTCACCAGCCAGGGCAAAGCTGTAGCGTTCGCCAAGGCGTATCACCTTGTGCAGACCGGCATCGATGTTGAAGTAGCCGTCACCGTAGAAGTTGTTGCGCTGGCCGGCCTCGCCCGGGTACGGATCCCGCATGTTGACGCCCGTGACCGGTGCGCGCTTGCCGAAGATCTGCGGACTGCCGTTCGCATCCCGGTGCTTCTGGATGTCGATCGGCCCGGTCTTCACCTGGTAGCTCTCGTACTCCCAGTTGGTTGACCAGCCATCTCCGTCAAAGAGGCTGAAGGGCAAGCCGCTTGAGACACGCAGGATACCGGATGTGTCCCATCCGCCAAGGATTGCATCCGCCAGGCGATTCGAGCCGCCGAGCAACGCCTGCCCCTTGCCGACCGGCAGCCGCACCACCCAGTCCGCGGTGAGCAGATGACGCGTGTCGAAGTCCGAGGTGCCGTAGTTCTTGCCCGGGTTGAAGCCATCGAGGATAAAGGCGAAGTTGGTGCCTGCGCTTGCAGGATTGCTCTCGCTGTCCGAGCCGAGATCAAGGGACTTCGAGAAGGTGTAGCTCAGGTCGAGCTGCACGTTGTGCTTCATGGGATGCCGGAGGATGACCTGCGCCGCGTTGTAGCTGCTGGTACCAAGCGAGGACGTGACGTAGAGCGAGGAGTACTGGAGCGGCCAGTACCGTCCAACCTGCCCACCGCAGCCCGGATAGCATTGCTCATCCATCAGGTTGAGCGCGGCTGTTTCGTTGCCGCGGACGGACTGCCACACATCGGTATAGATGTTCTGGGTGGCCGAGTTGCCCTGCGCGCCGTCGCCCGAGGTGTTCAGGCCCTTCGCGTCCGGGAACAGGTCTTCCCAGTACTGCTGCGTCGGCACCGTGGTCAAGCCCTGGTCCACGAACTTCGACAGCTGCGTGGCCGCGGTGTAGTAGTCGACACCAGTCTGAGGATCGACCAGGTTGAGTGGCTGGGCGAGATCTTCCTGCTGCAGCAGGTGCCGTCCGAGCCTTCCCACATAGTCGGTCTCGATGGTGAAGCCACCCTTCAACTCGCGCTGAAAGGAGAGGTCAAAGACCTCGGAGTACGGTGTCTTGATGTGATCGTCGAGGCCGGTGGTGATGGCGAAGCCGGTCCCGTTCGGGTCATTCGACGGGGTCTGGGGATAGGTGATGTTGCCGGCGGAAGGTACGAGCCCGGGCAGGGTATGCAGGCCGCGGAACCGGGGCGTCGTGTCCGCAGTCAGCGTGCTGGCCGGGTTCGAGATGGAGCTCGCCAGGCTGAACGAACCGTGCCGGCTGTAGTTCGTCACCAGCCCTTCGCCGAAGTGATCGAAGTAGATGCCCGCACCGGCGCGGATCGAAGACTTGCCTGCGCTGCCGAAGACCCTGTTGAACAGCGAACCTTCCTCCGTGACGGGCGAAAAGGCGAGCGATAAACGCGGCGCCACGTTCTTCCAGTTCATCGGGTAGAAGGGCTTGCCGCCGCGCGCCTGGCCCGAGGGGGCGAAGGAGATATCCGGCTGGACGCTCCTGCCCTGGGCTGCCTGCTGACCGCGCGTCACGAACCAGTCGTGGATGTTGATGGTCGGCTGCACCTGCTGACCGTTGGCCTCGTACGGTGTCTGCAGGATGGTATGACGCAGACCCGCCGTGACGGTAAGGTTCGGCATGGGGCGGAACGAATCCTGAACGTAGTACTCCACCTCGTTCGTCTTGAAGCTGCGCACGACAGGCGTACCGATGCCAAGCAGGGTGCCGGTTGCTCCGTCCTTTGAAAGCGAGTAGTTGAAGTGATCGGTCTCCTCGTTGGTCAGACCGGCGAGCATGGTGATGGCGAAGTCATAGTTCGTGTTGAAGTTTTTGTTGACTGCCGGAAGGTTGAAGCTGGCGGGGTCGAAGGTGCCTCCCTTGTTGGCGAAGCCCGAGTTCAGCATCCAGAATGAATTCGCAGTGGCATTGTTGTAGGAGTTGGCATCGGTGCTGTTCTGGTAGTCAAAGCTGCGATAGTTCACGCCAAACTGAAGCGTGTGTTTGCCCTTGGTCCAGGTCAGGTCGTCGATGAAGTTGTGCGTGGGGACCACGGTGGAGCTGCTGCGCGTGGTGGCTTCGGGCGCACTGAGCGAACGAAACAGCGTGTAGTTGCCCTGGCCGATACCGGTGGTTGCGAAGCTCTGACGGATGAAGCCGTAGCGCAGGTTGTTGACGAGCGCGTCGTTGATCGTCCAGGTGTAGTTGCCGGAGATGCCCTTCGAGTCGTCGGTGTTCTTTGAAGCAGACGGCTGTCCCGTGTAGAAGGCCGTTCCACCGGCGGCATCATTCTGCATGCTGGCCCTTAGATAGAAGTGATGCCTTGGGGTGACGTTGTAGTCGAGCCTGGTGATGTAGACGTTATCGATGGTCCTGGCTGCGCTGCTGAAGGTGTAGGACCCGGTGTTCAATCCATCGCCTGTGTTCAGGCCGTTGGCGGCCGGGTAGAGCTGAAAGAGCGCGAGCGACGCGGGGTCGACTCCCGGACCAAGCGGGCAGGTGCCGTTCCCGGTGCAGTTTGGATCCATGGTGGCAATCTGGGCCGGGGTCAGCGTCACCGTGTTGCCGTTCGCATCCGGATAGTGCACGATGCCCTTCTTGAGATCTTCAAGCGGCACGGTCTGCACCACCGAAGCGCCTTCAAGGCGGCGCTCTCCCTCGTAGTTGCCGAAGAGGAAGATCTTGTCGTGTTTGATCGGGCCGCCGAGCCTTGTTCCGTACACGTTATAGATCAGTTTCCCCGGAACATTCGGCTGGTCGGAGGCGACCTGCGACTGCTTCACAAACCACTCGTTGGCCTGGCCGAGATTGCTCCGGTTGTACTCGTAGAACGCACCGTGTACCTGGTTGGTCCCGGTCCGCGTCACCAGGTTTACCTGGCCCCCGGAGGAACGGCCGGTGTCTGCGTTCG
Source organism: uncultured Acidobacteriaceae bacterium (assembly GCA_964247475.1). Lineage (GTDB taxonomy): Bacteria > Acidobacteriota > Terriglobia > Terriglobales > Acidobacteriaceae > Edaphobacter. The sequence goes on from CAXTUS010000017.1 coordinate 38,106, forward strand.
CGTTTGAGGTGGTGACACGGAACTCCTCGGTCGAATCAAGCGTCGTACGCAGCACGCCGGTGAAGGCCGAGGGTGCGATCTGGTCGTTGTTGTCTACGCCATCGAGGGTGATGTTGGTCTGATCGGCGCGCGCTCCGCTGACCACGCCGTTGCGGCTTTCAGTGGAGTTGGTATTGCCGATGAAGAGCACGCCGGGCTGCAGACCGAGCAGCGTCTGCGGGTTGCGGGCTTCGCTGGGCAGCTCCATGATGGTCTGGTTATCGATCGCGTTGCCGATGGTTGCGTCGGTGGTGTTGATCGTCTGGGGGGCGGCTGAGACCTCCACGTTGACGGACTCTGCGCCTACGCCGAGCTGGACATCGACCGTGGCCGGCTGCGCCACCAGCAGGGTGGCGTTGACTGTCTTCGTGGCGAAGCCCTGGGCGTCGACGGTGATGGTGTAGTCTCCCGGCGACACCTGCTGAAACGAGTACTCGCCGCGCTTGTCCGAGTGAGACGTAGCGACCGATCCGACCGCATTGTTCCGAATCGCGATCGTCGCCGAGGACACCAGCGCTCCGGACGGATCCTTCACCACGCCGTGGAGCGAGGTCGAGGCATTCTGGGCCAGGGTGGCGGGCGCCACCAGGGCGAAGGGTGCGAGCACGAGAGGGGCATACATGCGACGGGGCATTCTTTCCTCCAAAGAAAGTGAAGCGGCGCCTTGCACGCTCGTGGGCGCGCAGGCTGCGAAGTCTATAAGTCGTGGCGTTCCGTTGCGAAGAGCGGATGCAGCAATGACACTTTTTCGGTGATGTCTCTTTGTTACAGGAATATGTCGAGGATTACAAGAAGACAGGGCCGCACGTCTCTGCTTGCTTGCACCGTATGCCTCGCTTTAAGGCGTGCCGAACGCCTAGGCGGCAGGTGGATCGTCAAGGGCAGGAGTGCTGCGGTACGTTGGGACGCGACCGGCCGCGAGCCCCGACATCGCCAGGTAGTACACGAAGCCGGAGACCAGGAATCCGACGAACCAGGCGTAGTCATAGAGCGGGCGCAGCGAGGGTACGAGAAGCCCGATCAGAGCGAGCACGATGCCTGCAGCCAGTGCGACCAGGGCACGCGGATTGATGCCGCGGCTGTACTCGTAGGGTCCTTCGCGATGGTAGAGCGAATAGATATCCAGCTGCGTGCTGCGGATCAGGAAGTAGTCCACGACCATGATGCCCGCTACCGGCCCGAGCAGCGCCGAGTAGCCGACGAGCCAGCCGAAGACGTAGCTGCCGAAGGTGGACATCAGCTTCCACGGCATCATGGCAAGCCCCAGAAAGCCTGTGATCAGGCCGCCGGTGCGGAAGCTGATCAGGCGCGGGGCAAGGTTCGAGAAGTCGTTCGAGGGCGAGACCACGTTGGCCCCGATGTTTACGTTGAGCGTCGCCACCAGGATGGTGACGAGAGCGATAAAGGCGGTCATGGGCTGATGGAAGCGTCCGATGAGTTCGATTGGAGACCAGACCGCGGTGCCAAAGATGGCGACCGAGGCGGAGGTGCAGGCGATGCCGATGAAGCTGTACAGGGTCATCGCGATCGGCAGCCCAAAGGCCTGGCCGATGATCTGCGACTCCTGCGATCTGGAGTAGCGTGTGAAGTCCGGGATATTCAGCGACAGCGTAGCCCAGTAGCCTACCATCGCGGTCAGCGACGGGAAGAAGAACCTGAGCAAAGCCGAGGTGGAGGTGAAGCGCGACGGGGCGGAGAGCATGGGTCCGAACCCGCCGGCCTTCTGGTGCATGTAGGCGAGCAGGGCAAGGGACATGACGAGCATAAAGGGGGCGGAATAGCTCTGCAGAAAGCGGATCGATTCGACCCCGCGCCACACGACAGCCATATTCAGCAGCCAGAAGCCGAGAAAGCTCGCCCAGACTACCGCGGGCACATGCAGCGTCTGCGGCCAGAGTACGGCGATCATGGCGGCAATGGCCTGGCCGCCGATCCAGCTTTGGATCCCGAACCAGCCACACGCCACGATGGCACGCAGCATCGCCGGCACGTTGGCGCCGCGGGTGCCGAAGCTTGCGCGAACCAGCACCGGGAACGGGATCCCGTACTTCGCACCGGCATGCGCGTTCAACAGCATCGGCACCAGCACGATCAGGTTGCCAAGCAGGATTGTGCCCACGGCCTGCCACCAGTTCATGCCGCCCGCGATCAACGACGAGGCGAGCATGTAGGTGGTGATCTCCATCGACATCGAAAACCACAGGGCGATGTAGTTATAAGTCGTCCAGGTTCGCTGGGCGGGAGTGGTCGGTGCCAGGTCACTGTTGGTCAGGCTGTCGGGTGTGATCATGCGAAGCCTCCTGCATTCGCCAGCCGCTTCACGAACCTGCCATGACCGGACGCACCGGTGAACCGGCCGCTGGTAACGACCTGCACTCCGCGTGCGAAGACGTGCTTCGCGTTGCCATGCACGCGCCAGCCTTCGAAGAGGTTGTAGTCGGTGGCCATCGTTTGCGTCGAGGCCTCGATGGTGTATTCGGCGGCCGAATCCCAGAGCAGCACATCTGCGTCCATGCCGGCCCTGATGACGCCCTTCTGCTCCAGACCGAAGATGCGTGCAGGCTCTGCTGCAACCAGCTGTACAAATCGTTCGGGGGTAAGCAGCCCTCTGTTCACGCCAAAGTGCCAGAGGATCTGCAGCCGGTTCTCGATGCCCGGTCCGCCATTCGGGATCTTGCGGAAGTCCTCGCGTCCGAGTGTCTTCTGGTCGGCAAAGCGGAAGGGACAATGATCGGTCGAGACCACGGCAAGCGCGCCGTCCTGGAGTCCGCGCCAGAGCGGACCCTGGTTACGCTGTTCGCGCAGTGGAGGCGTGAAGACATACTTTGCCTCCTCCCACGAGCGGCCTGGCATCTGCTCCTCGAGTGAGAGGACGAGGTACTGCGGGCAGGTCTCGGCCAGCGCCTTCAGGCCTCTTCCCTGGGCCGCTGTAAGCTCACGCAGCGCGTCTTCATTCGAAAGGTGCACGATGTACACGGCAGCACCTGCCATCTCGGCAAGGGCGATCGCACGGTGTGTGGCCTCGGCCTCAGCCAGCGGACTGCGGCTCAACGCGTGGAAGTGCGGCTGAACCTTGCCGGCTGCGATGTACTCGCCTACCGTGACATCGATGACGCTGCCGTTCTCCGCATGGATCATGCAGAGCGCGTTCAAAGCCGCCGCACGCCCCATCACCTTGTACATCAGGCCGTCATCGATCATGAGCACGTTCGGGTATGCCATGAAGAGCTTGAACGAAGCGATCCCCTCGGCGACCATCTCGTTCATCTCCCGGAGCGTCTCGTCAGCGTGGCCAAGATCGGTCACCGCCATGTGCAGGGAGTAGTCCACACATGCCTTGCCTTCACCCTTGGCGCGCCACGTATCGTATGCCTCGCGCAGGGTGTGTCCACGCGACTGCAGCGCGAAATCGATGACCATGGTGGTACCGCCGACGGCCGCAGCACGGGTGCCGGTGTCGTAGTTATCAGCCGAGACGGTGCCGCCGAAGGGCATGTCCAGGTGGGTGTGAACATCGATCCCGCCCGGCATCAGCAGCAGGCCGGCCGCGTCGATCAACGTATGCCCGGTGGGATCAAGGGCATCTTCGACGCGGGCAATCTTCTCGCCTTCGATCAGGACATCCGCTGCGAACGTCGCGTCGCCGTTGACCACGGTGCCGTGTTGAATCAGGATCCCCATTATCGTGCTCTGACCTCCGCTGGTTCTAGATCTCCACTGCTTCCAAACCTCGGCTGCGCTCCTCCCACGTCTCTGGTGCGAGCCCATTCTCTACCCGCTCCATGGTGATGCAGCGGTCTACCGGACACACCAGCGAGCAGAGATTGCAGCCCACGCAGTGATCTTCATCGACCCGCGGAATGCGTGCGAGGGGCGTGCCTGCAAGCGCCGGAGAGGCTGCATGATCGAGCTTCGGGATCGGCGTCCAGGTGATAGAGCCGGCGCTCGCGGCCGCACTCATGGCGGGCGTTCGCGAGGTATCGACCGCGCCCGCACGATCGAGATGGATGCACTGGTGCGCTCCATCCCAGCAGGCGGTATAGCAAAGCTGGCAACCGATGCAGAGACCCGGATTGATCTTCGCGACGACCTTGAAGTTGAGGTTCAGGTTCTTCCATTCGCGTACGTTGGGCAGAGCAAGTCCGCGGAAGTCGTCGAGTGTGTCGAAGCCCTTGGCTGCCATCCAGTTCAGCAGGCCATCGGTCATGTCTTCAACGATCCGGAAGCCGAAGTGCATCGCTGCCGTGCACACCTGCAGGTTGCCGCAGCCCAGCAGGATGAACTCCGCCGCATCGCGCCAGGTGCCGATGCCGCCGATGCCGGATACCGGCAGGCCGCACTCACCATCGGCCAGGATCTCCCGCACCAGGTTCAGCGCGATCGGCTTTACGGCGGGCCCGCAGAAGCCGCCATGAGAGCTGAGGCCATCGACGTTCGGGCTTGCGACAAATGTATCGAGGTCGATGCTGGTGATCGAATTGAGGGTGTTGATGGCGGAGAGCGCATCCGCCCCGCCCCGCTTTGCGGCGCGCGCGGGCATGCGGATATCAGAGATATTTGGCGTCAGCTTCACGATGACCGGTGTGCGCGCACGCTCCTTCACCCAGCCCGTGATCTGTTCGCAGTACTCGGGCACCTGCCCGACAGCCGAGCCCATGCCGCGCTCGCTCATCCCGTGCGGACAGCCGAAGTTCAGCTCGAGCCCGTCCGCTCCCGCATCTTCGGCGCGTGCCACCATGGTGTGCCACGCCTCGCGCGTGCTTTCGACCATCAGGGATGCGATGACCACGTGCTTCGGGTAGCGACGCTTTACCTCGGCGATCTCGCGCAGGTTGGTCTCAATGGGACGATCGGAGATGAGCTCGATATTGTTCAGCCCCATCATCCTCGAGTTGCCGTAGTCGATCGAAGAGTAACGCGAGCTGACGTTCGTGATGGGCTCGCCGATGGTCTTCCACACCGCGCCGCCCCAACCCGCATCGAAGGCGCGCATCACCTGCTCACCGGTATTGGTCGGCGGTGCGCTGGCCAGCCAGAAGGGATTGAGGCAGGGGATGCCGGCGAAGGTCGTTTGAAGTGTTGCCCTAGGCATGCCGCACCTCGGGCCGCGCGGCGAGCCACGTCGCGATACCGCGTGCTGCACGCTTGCCGTCGGCCACTGCGTCCACCACCTCGCGACCGCCGTTGGTGCAGTCTCCGCCAGCGAAGTAGCCTTGCCGAGAGGTCTGCCCGGTAGCTGGATCGATCACAATGCGGCCCTGGTCCCGTTCAAGTTCCCCTGGCAGATCTTTGTGCGGAGCCTGACCAATCGAAAGCACGATCATCTCGCATGCGACCGTCACCGGCTGCCCCGTGCTTGCAAGGGGGCGAAGCTCGATCGCATCCACGCGGCTTGTGCCGACGATGGCCGCGGGCTCAAGATTCCACAGGAACCTGACGCCTTCGCGGCGCGCATGTTCGTACTCGAAGCTGAAGGCGGACATCTGCTCGCGCCCGCGGCGGTAGACCATGTAAACCTCGCTCGCACCCAGGCGGACCGAAGCAATTGCTGCGTCGATGGCGGTGTTCCCTGCCCCGATGACAACCACTGTTCGCGGCACACGCGTGATCTCGCCGGACTTGTAGCCGGCGATCAGATCGAGCGCGTTGGTGACGCCCGGCAGATCTTCTCTCGGCAGGCCAAGAGGCCGGATCGCACCCATGCCGATGCCGAGGAAGATGGCGTCATGCTCCTGCTCCAGCCGCTTGAGCGCGTCTGCATCTACCGGCGTATTGAAGCGAAAGCCAACACCCAGTCTGCGCAGCATCTCGATCTCCCGCAGGCTTTCGATCAGCGGCAGCTTGTACTCGGCGACCCCGTAGGTATTGAGCCCGCCGGGCAGCGGACGCGCATCGAAGAGCGTCGCCGCGATGCCAAGCCGCCGCAACTCCGCGGCGCAGGCGAGCGACGCGGGACCGGCACCGATCAGCGCCACCGAGGCGCCGCTGTCTTCCCCCGCCCCAAAGGGCAGGGGCGCATCCGCAGCCTCGAACGCTTCCATTGCATGCCGCTGCAGAAGGCCGATGGCGATTGGCTGGCGGTCCTGGTGCTTCATCACGCAGGCGCCTTCACACAGCACCTCGACCGGACAAACGCGCGCACAGCTTGCGCCCAGGATGTTGGCGTCGAGGATCGTCTTGGCCGACCCCGCGAGATTTCCGGTGACGATCTTCCGTATAAACCCCGGCACGTCGATATGTGTCGGGCAGGCCTGCATACAAGGTGCGTCGAAGCAGAACAGGCAGCGGTTCGCCTCGACGATGGCCGTCTGCGCGCTGAGCGGAGGATGCAGGTCCGGGAAGCGGGCGGCGATCTCGGCCGAGGGCACAAAGGGTGCATGCGGTTCAGGACGTCCTGCTTGGTTCATGCTCTACCTGCGCTCCTGCTACCTGGGTGAAGGTACCTGGACGAAGCACCGGGTTCGAGAGATCCTTACCTGGTTGAGAATTCTGTGGGAGTGGTCATTATGCACCATCCCCCGCCAGAAACGTACACCGTACATCGACTTCCCGGGTCTATGATGGACAGCCATGACACCTGCCTCGCTGGCCCCGTGGCTGAACGTTCGACGCAGTGCGGAGGCTGTCGACTTCTACCGCAGGGCCTTCGATGCGACCGAGGTGCTGCGTCTTGAAGACGGAAGCGCCGTGGTTGCGAGGCTTGCCATTGCGGGCGCTGAGTTCTGGATCGGCGAGGAGTCCGTAGCGTGGAAGAACCCCTCGCCGGAGTCGCTCGGCGGCAGCTCCGTCCGGTTGATCCTCTCGACTGATGATCCTGACGCGGTCTTCCTGCGCGCGCTGAGCGCAGGAGCTGTAGACGTCCAGCCCATCGCCGAGGAGCATGGCTGGCGGAGCGGCCGGCTGGTCGATCCCTTCGGACATACGTGGGAGATCAGAAACAGCTCGATCAGCCTGGCTGAAGCGACTTCAGCACCTCGTGCGCCAGGCCGGCGAAGGCCTGTACTGCCAGTTCAAGGTGCTCCCGCGATGTGTCCTCGGCGGCGTTGTGGCTCAGCCCGGCCAGCGACTGCACAAACATCATCACCGTCGGGATCCCGGCACGCGCCACCTCCGCTGCGTCGTGCAAAGGCCCGGAGGGGAGTTCAGAGGCGACCGGGGTCACCTGCTCGATCGCCCTCTGCGCCAGCGCGATCAGCCCCGGGTCAAAGGGAACGGGTTCGATCGACCAGATCTTCGCCCACGTCACGGTGCAGCCTTCTTCGGCTGCGAACCGTTCGCTTGCCACCTGTGCCGCCCGCAGCATGCCTGCCAGGATGCCGGCGTCCAGATCTCGCAGATCGAGCGTCGCCTCACACCGGCCGACCACTGCCGTGACGATGCCCGGAAAGGTCTTGAGCGAGCCCATGGTGGCGACGGCGTCCGGATGCCTGCGCGCGATCGGGCGGATCTCAAGCGCGAGCTTCGCCGCGGCAGCCAGCGCATCGCGCCGGACAGCCATGGGGGTCGACCCGGAGTGCGCCTCCTGCCCCCTGAAGGTGATCGACCAGCGTTCGACGCCCTTGGTACCAAGCACCACGCCAAGCGGCAGGCCGAGTCTTTCAAGCACCGGCCCCTGCTCGATATGAAGCTCCAGATAGGCCGCGGCATCTGCCTGCTCGCAGGTGGCGTCCCCGACCTGCTCGACCTCGACGCCGCACTCCCGGAGCGCGTCGGCGAGGGTGATGCCTTTGCTGTCCGTCCGATTGCGGTCGGCTGCGATGCTTGCGCTTCCCGCAAACGCCGACGACCCGAACAGGCTGCGACCGAAGCGCGCTCCCTCTTCATCGGCGAAGTCGACGAGGCGCACCGTCAGCGGGGGCCGGCCGCCGGTCGACTCGGCGATCGCTCGCAGCACCTCAAGACCGGCAATCACGCCCAGAGCACCGTCGAGCCAGCCGCCGCTGGGCACCGAATCGAGATGGCTGCCGAGGATGAGCGCACGCGGCGACTCTCCACGAAGCGTGACCC
>CAXTUS010000018.1:0-37860 GCA_964247475.1 uncultured Acidobacteriaceae bacterium
AGCGGCACTGGGGGCACTGGCGGTAGTAGATGGGGCAGCCGGAGAGTGCGAGGCGGATACCTTTTTCTTCAAGGCAGCTCTTGTTGAAGTCGGTTACGCCCAGCAGAGGGCTGGGGGTGCCGCAGATCTTGCAAGGGGAGGGTTGCGTGTCCGCAATGGCGATGGGGTACTGCAGGTTGTTCATAGTTGGACAGCCTCGTGGTAAGCCGTGGCTGCGAACGGCAGGCTTGTGGGCGATGCGGCGCGCGCCATAAGTTTGTTGAGTTCCTGGCAGACCTGATCAATGACCTGGTCCCAGCGTCCGCCGATGGATTGCCGGAAGAGCCGTGCTCGCGGGTACCACGGATTGTCGGTGCGGTCGCGCAACCAGCGCCAGTCGGCGACGTGCGGCAGCAGGATCCAGACGGGCTTGCCGAGGGTGCCGGCGAGATGACAAACGGCCGTGTCGACTGTGAGGACGAGGTCCAGGTTGCGGATGGCCTCGGCGGTGTGGGTGAAGTTGGCGAGGTGGGGGGCGAGGTCGATGGGGCGCTGGTCGACCGGGATGCCGTTCAGTTGAGCGGAAGACGGGCCCTTTTGCAGCGAGAAGAAGGTGATGCCCTCGAGCGCGAAGAGGGGTGCGAGGGTGGTGAGGGGGAGCGAGCGGTGGCGGTCGCGGAGGTGTTCGGGGTTGCCGCTCCAGACCAGGCCCACGCGGAGGCCGGGTGCTTCGAGGTGGTGGGCAAGAGCCCTGGCCGAGGGGTGCCGCTCGGGTTGCAGATAGAGGGGCGGCGGAATGGTTTCAAGGGTAGTGCCGAGGGCCGCGGGAAGGCTCATCATGGGGATGTGGACGTCGAAGTGCGTTGGGTCCTCCTCGTTCGAAAGCACCTGAGCGGCGCCTGAAGTGTCTTCGAGCAGATCGATGAGGAGCGACTGGATCTGCAGGATGATCCGGGCGCCGCGCTGGGCGACCAGGGGGACGAAGCGGACGAACTGCAGGGTGTCCCCAAGGCCCTGCTCGGAGTGGATGAGGATAGTACGTCCCGTGATGTCTTCGCCGTGCCATTGCGGCTGCGGGTAGGTGGGGCATTTGCCGGCGAAGGTCTGGGTGCGCCAGCGGGACTCGTAGGCGGCGAAACCGCGGAGAAGGTCCCCACCGGCCAGGTATTCGAGACTCAGGTTGAACTCGATGGTGGGAGTCTGGGGCTGGCGGGCGAGTGCGAGCTCGTAGCAGGTGATGGCACCTTCGTGATCTCCCATGTGGCCAAGGGTAAGGCCGAGATTGCCAAGCGTGGCAACGTGACTGGGGTCCGTGGTGAGCGCTTTGCGGAAGCACTCGGTAGCTTCAAGGTAGCGTCCCTGCCGTTCATAGACGGCGCCAAGATTGCAGTTGGCCATGATGAGGTTGGGATCGCGTTCGAGGGCGCGCAGGAGTAGGACCTCGGCGGTGCGGAGGTCGTTCCATCCGAGGGGAAGGGTGCTGAGGTTGGAGAGGACGTCGGCAGTATCTGGATTAAGCCGCAGCGCCTGGTGGTAAGCGGCCTGGGCTTCGGCGGTGTATCCGACCTGGCTGAGCAGGGTGGCGAGGCGGGTCTGCGCCGCGACGTGTTGAGGCTGCAGTTCTAGACCTGCGCGGTAGATGGGGATGGCGAGATGCGGTTCGGTAGTTTCGGTGAGGCAGTCAGCGAGATAGAAGTGGCACTCGGCGACTTGAGGGAAGAGCTCGACGGCCTTGCGGGCATGGTCGATCGCCTGCTGTAGATCTCCCGCCTTCTGGCAGAGGGAACTGAGAAGCAGGTAGATCTCGGAGCGGTCGGGGGCGAGGGTGAGCAGTTGGGTGTAGGCCTTAATCGCGTCGTGGGTCTCGCCTGACTGGCTAAGCAGGTCGGCGAGCATCTGCAGGGAATCGGCATCGCGCGGGTTGAGGGCGAGCGCCTGGCGGTAGCTGCAAATCGCTTGAGGGATGTTGCCCTTGAGCGCGAAGGTGCGGGCAAGGCTGTGGTGATAGGTGGCCGCAGATGGATTGTGTTCGATGGCCTGGCAAACCAGAGCTTCTGATTCGGCGAGCCTGCCTTGCTGACGTGCGATAACGCCCAAGAGGTTGAGTGCATCGGCGTGGGCGGGGTTGGCTTTAAGGATTGCGGCGTAGCAGTCTGAGGCCTCGCAGAGCGAGCCTGCGCGGTGGTGAGCCAGACCACGGTCGAGGAGAGACTGTTGGTTGCAGACTTCGCGTGGGTTCGATTTATTACTTTTTCTGCTCATCAGTGGGGGATCACCGGTCGGGATTAGAGGTCTTGCTCGCTTATGAGAGGAGCGGCCCTGCTTTGCGCATAGGTGATTGCACGTGGATGGCCACGGGACAGGGGCTGCGGTGCAACGGGAGGGGGATTGATCGAAACAACGACGAAAGCGCCGATATCGCGGGCGGCTTCCACCCTGAGAATTGGCGCACGTCCGGCATCAGGAGGTACTTGCTGCTGCGCTGGCGCTTTGATCAGGCGATCATCTGCGCTTGTGGAGGCTGGCGGCTGGCGCTGAGCTCGAAGTCTTCGACCAACCGGTGGATCGTGTCGGCGGGCATGGCCTTGCCGAAGAGGTAGCCCTGGGCCGCGGTGCAGCCGTCGAGGTTCGCATTGGCGAGGGCTTCTTCTGTCTCGATTCCTTCTGCAAGCGTAGCCATGCCCAGCTCCCGGCCGAGCATGGCAATCGAACGGACGATGGCTCTCTGTTTCTTGTTGCGACCGACAAGCGATCGATCGATCTTGATGGTGTCGAAGGGGAACCGTGCAAGTTGTCCAAGCGACGAGTAGCCGGTGCCGAAGTCATCCATGGCAAGCTTGACGCCGAGGGAATGAAGCGTGCGCAAGGTGGATTTAACCATCGCCGAGTCGTTCAGGACGACGCCTTCGGTGATCTCAATGGCGAGGCGGTTTGCGGGGAGCATGGAGGCTGCGAGTGCGCGGGTGACAGCATTGAGCAGGGAGCCGCTGGTGAGCTGGATGGGTGAGGCATTGACCGCGACAATGAGACGATCGGGCAGCTTTGCGGCCTGGCGGCATGCGGCTTCAAGCACCCAGCCGCCGATGGTGTTGATGAGGCCAACCTCTTCGGCCAGGGGGATGAACTCTCCGGGTGGGACCCAGCCAAGACCTGGATGGTTCCAGCGCAGCAGCGCCTCAAAGCCGACCAGCCGGTGGTCCTGCAGGTTGATCTGAGGCTGGTAGTGGACTTCGAGCTGCTGGCGCGCGATGGCGTGGTGGAGGTCGCCGAGCAGGGAGTGTCGCGCGAGAATGCGGGCTTCCATGGAGTTGTCGTAGAGCTGAACCGGGCTGACGGTCGATCGGCGGGCGGTGCGCATCGCAATGCCCGCACGACGGGTAAGGATATCGATCGCGGTTCCATCGCCGGCCGAAAGCACGATGCCGATGGCGGCCGTGAGGTGGGTAGTGATCGAGGAGAGCAGGATGGGGCCTTCGAGGATCTCAATGAGCCGGTTGGCCACGATGCGCGATTCTGCGGCGTTGCGGAGCGGAGTCAGGAGGACCGTGATCTCGTCTTTCGATGCATTGAGGATGGCATCGCGTTCGCGGAGCGCGCCTTCGATCCGCTTGATGCACACGGATAGAGCGGCGTCCGAGAGCGCCGCGTCAACGAGATCATGAAAGGCTTTTGAGAAGTCAAGGCTGATGCTCAGGATGGCGAAGGCGGTGGCTGAACCTGAGTTGCGTTGGTTTTCAGAAGATGTCATCGAAGCCTTTTACGAGCGTCGTGGCTCGAAGCCTTTCGTGGGGTGCGGGTAAAGGTGTGCGGAGTGCGAACGCCCTTATGGTTTGCGCGTGCATTGTTTGTAAGGGTGCAGGTAAGGGAGTGCTCAGCGATGTTTCTCTGGCAACATAAACGATTCGGGCGGGGAGCGCTTTGCAACTTTCGTTTGTCCGATTCGTTGAACGATTTCTTTGAAACGTCGATAGAGGGGTCGCGACCCGGGCTGTAAGACGGGGTAAGCCCCGGGAGAGGGTAACAATGATCTCGATAGTTGGAATACTTGTGGTATTTGGAGCGGTGATTGGCGGGTTCCTGATGGAGAAGGGTCAACTGGGCGTGCTGATCCAGCCAGCTGAGCTGGTGACGATCGGCGGCGCTGCGGTTGGCACACTTCTCGCAGCGAACCCGCTGCATATTTTGAAGGGCCTGGGATCGAGCCTGGCAGGAGTGATCAGCGGCTCCCCGTTTACGAAGCAGCGCTATCTCGAAACGTTGAAGATGATGTTTGACCTCTTCAGCAAGGCTCGGAAAGACGGGATGGTTGCGATTGAACAGGACATCGAGGCGGCAGATAAGAGCCCGATCTTTACGCAGTATCCGAAGTTTATGAAGGACCATCACATTCGCGATTTTGTGTGCGACACAATGCGGATGGCGATCACAGGCGGCGTGCAGCCGTTTGACGTGGATCAGATGATGGAACTGGACATGGAGGTCCACCACCACTGTGCAGGGCAGCCGACGACGGCGCTGAACACGGTGGCTGATGCGCTGCCAGGATTAGGGATTGTCGCTGCCGTGCTGGGCATCGTGATCACCATGGGAGCGCTGGGCGGACCGCCTGAGGAGATCGGGCACAAGGTTGCGGCTGCTCTGGTGGGAACGTTCCTCGGCATTCTGATGTGCTACGGCGTGCTTGGTCCGCTGAGCTCTGTGATGGGCAAGATCAATGAAGCGGAGCATGCCTACTATCACATTCTGCGGGTGGTGATGCTGGCCTTCATCAAGGGAACGAGCCCGATCCTGGCGGTAGAGATGGCGCGACGTGCAATTCCAGCGCATCTGCGGCCCAGCTTTCAAGAGGTTGAAAAGGCATGTCGCGCCAAGAGCGCTGCGGCCGCGGCCTAAGGGGGCTGTATGGAGAACGAGCAGCCAATCATCGTTATTAAGAAGAAGGGCGGCCATGGAGGCCATCACGGCGGGGCATGGAAGGTCGCATACGCCGATTTCGTAACGGCCATGATGGCGCTGTTTATCGTCCTGTGGCTGATGAGCTCGACCTCGAAACAGACGCAGGAGGAGATCGCCGGCTACTTCAACGATCCGAAGGGAACCTCCACCAAGAAGGGCTCTGAGAACAAGCCGGCGCTGAAGGAAGCGAAAGACAAGCAGGAGATGGTTGCCTTGAAGAACCAGCTTCTGAAGGCCATCGCCGAGATCGACGCGTTGAATCGTTTGAAGAAGCAGATCGAGATCAATCTAACCGATGAGGGGCTGAGGATCGAACTGGTCGAGGATCAGAAGGGCACGTTCTTCGAATCCGGAAGTGCACAGCCGACGCCGGCACTGGTGGAGATCTTGCAGGTACTTGCGACTCAATTGAAGGATCTGCCGAATAGTATTTCGATCGAGGGACATACGGATGCACAGGCCTATGTGAAGCAGGCGGCGTATGGCAACTGGGAGCTGTCCACCGACCGGGCGAACGTGGCGAGGAGGGAGATGCAGGCGAACGGCATCCGGCTGAACCAGGTTTCGCAGGTGCGAGGGTTTGCTGACCAGCAGCTGCATGTCCCCTCGAAACCGCTTGATCCAGCCAATCGTCGGGTCTCGCTGGTGGTGCAGAACCTGCCGAAGGCCCCTGCGAAAAAGACAACCGGAAGCCCCGATGACCAGACATTGAGGGCCGCATCAGACCAGGAGGCGAAACCGCCGGCAGAGCCTGGGCACGATCAGCCGAAGCCTGCGGTAACCGAGGCGAATGCTGCGGCTCCGGCAGCGATGGCGGTGGCAACTCCAAAGCCGGCGCCCGGGTTGATGCAGAAGGTAACCGGCCTCTTCGGGCGCCATTAGCACCGACTGGGAGAGCCTAGGAGGCGGCCGGGCGGAGTAACTTGAGGAACTCGCGCAGGGCAAGGAGCTCTGCATCGGACGCGGGCTGGAAACGGATGCAGACCTCCTGCCCGGGGTAGGAATCAATGAGCGCGGAGACCTGGACGCTCTTTGAATCTCTATAGAGGGTGAGCTGCCCTTCCGTGCCGGGGGTGGCGTTGGCCGAGAGTTTACCGCGCAGGCCTGACTCGCTGATGCTGGTACATACCCCGAGGATGACGGCGTCGCCAAAGATGAAGTCCATGGGACATTCGGTCTGAAGGCGAGGCAAACGGTAGAGGAAGCTACGGATTGAGCTCATAGGAGGTATTTGGCAAAACGAATCTGCCTAGTCTAGCAGCCGCAGTGGTGTCGTTTCTGGTACTTAAGTGTAAGCCAGTACACCTTCATTTCGCGTTTCTGGCCTGCTATAAGGTTACTAACGATTGAGGTGACCCGACGATGCAGGCTCTGGTGAGTGAACAGTTTGGAATGCTGGCGCAGTTTCTCCCCATCATGAGTGGTCCGGCCGCGTACGCGGTCGAGACGACGAGCTATCGCGTTGTGATCATGGAAGGGAGCCGCTCGCTCGCTCGCCTGCTTGCGACCGGGCTGAAGGCGGAATCGCTGGCGGTCGAAGTCGCTCAGGACCTAGAGTCGGTGCATGAGGAACTCAGCTCGCGCTCTGCCAACCTACTGATTCTGGATCTGGACCTGCCTGACCTCGATGGGCCGGCGACGCTCGACAACCTGCGCCAACTGTACCCGGATGTGGCAATCCTGGTGCTGAGCGCCCGCTCCGGGGTCGATGGCCTGGTGTCCGCGCTCGATCATGGGGCTGACGATTATCTGCAGAAGCCGTTTTCCTTGCTGGAACTGATGGCCCGGGTCAGGGTCTTTCGGCGGCGTGCAGAGGTTCCGGCCTCGAAGCCTGCTGCGAGGTCCACGAAGCTGGTGCTTGACCGGGAGCAGTCGTGTGTCGAGCGTGACGGGCGGAGGATCGAGCTGACACCGCGTGAGTTTGCGCTGCTCGAGTACCTGGTTCAGAACCCAGGGAAGACACTTTCGCGCGCGATGCTGACACAGGAAGTCTGGAACATGCCGATGGAGGCGAATACAAACATAGTGGACGTCTACATCAAATATCTTCGGGACAAGGTGGATGGCCAGTACGAGCAGAAGCTTATCCGCACGGTACGGGGATTGGGTTACGTGTTCCAGAACTGATTGTTTTGTCGTCCTTTTCGTGTGGTGCTTGCAGGAACAGTTTTCTTCAACATCAGTAATGAGAGCTTCATCAGATCGCCTGCCAGAGAATGATCTGAGAGCACCTAAACCTTGTGAAGGGAATTGACGTATCAGTCTCTCAAGTGTCCTCCCCAGCCAAGGTGTAGAGAACTCTTCCGTGTGCGTGCTTCTTGTAAGCAGCGACGCGGGGTTTCTCGGTCAGCTTCGTTCACGCCTCGCTCTTCTGCAATGGAGCCTGCGCGAGGCGCATAGCGGTGCGGAAGCCCTGGAGATGCTGCATTCTTATCATCAAACGGACGTGTTGTTACTTGATCCTGCTTTGCCGGACCTGCTTCCCGCTGAACTATGCGGCCTTGTGCAGCATAGCTTTCCTCGACTGGAAATACTGACCGTCGAGTTGAATAGCGGCAATATTCGCCTAAATAGCGCAGGATCGACATCTACCACGACAAAGATTGCTGAGCTTCTAAGCCAAGGTACGAGATCTTCTTCTGTAAGTAGCCCGGCCCGGACCTCACAATTTATGCAGGGCTCTGCTACTACTCTCCGCCTCCCGGGTGTGATTGGCGAATCGACGGTGATGCAGCAGGCCTATTCCCTGACGCAGATGGTAGCCGCTCGAGACACAACGGTTTTGATCACGGGCGAGAGCGGAACGGGCAAGGACCTGATCGCGCATGCGGTTCATAAGCTAAGTCCCCGGAGCCAGGCACCGTTCGTTGTGGTTAACTGCGCAGCAATTCCGGAAGCATTGTTAGAAGCGGAGCTCTTCGGCTATGCCAAAGGAGCGTTCACGGGGGCGATGCAATCGAGGATCGGCAGAATCCACGCCGCACACGGGGGCACGCTCTTCCTCGACGAAATTGGTGAGATGCCACTTCCTCTTCAAGGAAAGATCCTGCGTTTTGTGGAACAGGGGGAGGTTCAAAGGTTAGGAAGTAACGACAACCTTCGGGTGGATGTGCGAGTAGTTACCGCAACGAATGCCCCCTTGCAAAAGCTCGTAAAGGAGCGCCTGTTCCGCGAAGACCTGTATTTTCGCCTGGCAGTATTTCCGATCCGCTTGGCTCCTTTGAGAGAGCGCGAAAAGGATGTCACGCTGCTGGCGCACTTCTTTGCTGCGCGCTTCGCACCGGGTGTTTCATTAACTTCTGAGGCTATCGAGGAGTTATACAAGCACGACTGGCCGGGCAACGTCCGAGAGCTTAGGAATGTTATCGAGCGTGCGAGTATCCTGGCGGGCGGAGCACGTGCATTGACGTCAAAGCACATCATGATCTAGCAGTGTTTGGCATTGATCTTGCTTCTACATAAGCAGATGCTGACCCACTCTCATCAAGAACCAAGAATTGGAGCCGCCGAGATCGCGCTGCCGGAGTTGTTCGTACTGGCTGACGCTTTTTCAGACTTCATCTCCGCTTCATCCAGCCTGGAGGCTTCTTACGAGAAGTTGAAGGTAGAGGTCTGTCAGCTGAGCGAGGAACTTGCTGAGCGCAATGATGCGTTGAAGGTAAGTGTCGCGGAGAACGAGCGTATACACCGCGCACTCCAGCAGATTGTAAGTTCGCTGCCGTGCGGGGTTCTGGTAGTGGAGTCGACCGGGATGGTAGCCATGCTCAATGCCGAGGGACGCAACCTGCTTGGCCTCGGCAATTCCGAGGTGTCAAAGCTTGGAGATATCTTCGAGCTTACTGGTCTCGACTTAGAAACATTCCTTGAGCGGCATACCGAAGTGGATGCGGAGCAGGAGTTTTGCCGGAAGGTTGCTGATGCGAGGCAGTGGCTGTCGGTGCAGAAGCGGTCCTTGTCCTCTGGCCAGATGGAAGAAGCGCGAGGCCTCGCCGGGCAGCAGGTCATTATTACTCTGCGGGACATCACAAGCCATAAGGTCGCCGAGCAGGAGCGGGAGCGAGCGCGAAGGGCGATCGCGCTCTCAGAGGTTGCTACTACGCTTGCTCATGAAATTAGAAACCCACTGACAAGCCTCGAATTATTCGCGGGTCTAGTGGGCAAGGGCGGCGCGGACATGGCTCTCTACGTGTCACACCTGCATGCCGGGATCCGGCTTCTGGCGGGAACTGTAAACAACGTTCTAGCAGTGCACGGCAACAGTTTTCCCAGCATGAAGCGTCTTGACCTGGTTGCGTCTCTGCGCAGCAGCGTGGAATTTGTCAGGCCAATCGCCGATGAGGCCGGAGTGCTGTTGCACTTTAGTGGTCCGACCGGTGCAGTTGAAATCGAAGGAAACGGGAGCGCACTTCAGCAGATGGTGTTGAACCTGCTCTGCAATGCAGTGAGGTACACGTCCCGCGGGGGTGCGATCTTGGTGCAGATGCAGGTGGTAGATCGGGAGAGCCCCTGTGCCAGGATCTTGTTTTCAGATACCGGGACAGGCATTGAACCGCAATACCTCGATAAGTTGTTTCAGCTCGGCTTCAGTGTGAACGGTGCTAGCTCTGGTCTCGGCCTCGCTGTCTGTAAGGACGTCGTCGAACAACACCGTGGCACGATCCATGTCGGGAGTGAGTTCGGAGCCGGTACTACTTTTGTTGTGGAGATACCAACCCTATGACGTACCAGGAAAAATCAACGGTTCTTGTGGTTGATGATGAAGCAGGAATCAGGGCGGCGCTGCGGGCCAACTTCCTCTCGAAGGGTTGGGAGGTTGAGACGGCGAGTGGCTTTGGCGAAGCAACCAGGCTGCTTGAGAAGCGCCAGTATCAGCTTGTTGTCAGTGACATGCGCATGCCTGACGGTGACGGCCTGGATGTAATGAGGTCAGCACGCAAGGCAGGAGGCAAGACCGCCGTCATCCTGCTGACTGCATACGGCAACGTGCCTGATGCTGTTGAGGCCATGCGCGGAGGGGCCTTCGATTACCTTACCAAGCCAATCTCTTTTGACCAGCTTGAAGATGCCGCGCATCGTGTTCTGAAACAAGCGACCGCATCTGTTCTGAAAGGTTCCGCAGAGACTCCGATCGTGGGACGTGCGCCGCAGTTGCTGCGTGCCCTGGAACGTGCAAGGGTAGCGGCCACAACCGATGCAGACGTTCTCGTTGAGGCTGAGAGCGGCACAGGGAAGGAGCTGCTCGCGCGTTACATCCACGATTGCAGCGACCGGAGCGCCAAGCCTTTTATCGCGGTCAACTGTGCGGCGGTTCCGGAGCACCTCCTCGAGAGCGAACTCTTCGGCCATACGCGCGGCGCGTTTACAGGTGCGACGAACGCCAAAGCGGGCAAGTTTGAGATGGCGGATGATGGAACGCTGCTGCTGGATGAGATCGGCGAGATGCCACTGAACCTGCAGCCAAAACTGCTGCGTGCGTTGCAGGAGCGTGAGTTTGAGCGGCTTGGGGAAACTCGCTCCGTTCGCGTCAATATCCGGGTAATCGCGACCACCAACGTTGATCTTGCGTCGATGGTTGATGAGGGCAAGTTCCGCAGCGACCTCTACTACAGATTAAACGTGATCCCACTAAGCCTGCCTCCTTTGCGCCAGCGGGCCGGCGATGTAGAACTACTGGCACGTTGTTTTGCTGCAAGGTTTGCGGCAAGATCGCAGTCGAAACCGCAAGTGCTGAGCGCCGGGTTCATTGACCGCCTGACCGCGCAAAGCTGGCCGGGGAATGTGCGGGAACTTAGTAACTTCATGCGTCGAGTTTGTTCGTTGCACCCTGAAGGTGTGCTTGACGAGGTTTGCTTTGACGAAGAGTTCCTGCCTCGTCATGCACCTGCTTCACGGGCAGCCGCAGCCGGCGAAAAAACGGGCGCTTCGGTGGTCCCCATCCGGCAACTCGAGCGCGCACACCTTGAGAGCACACTTGCTATGACCGAAGGAAACAGGACGCTTGCTGCAGAGATGCTCGGCATAAGCGTCCGAACCATGCGGAACAGGATTCGGGAGTACGGTCTGCCGCCACGGAGGTACGCATAATGTCTGGTCCATCGCTGGTCCCAAACACGCTAGAACGCTTCCTTGAGTTCACGAGTGATCGCGAGCAGACGATTGCTTCGAACATGGCCAACGTGGACACGCCTGGTTACCACACGAAGGACGTGAGCTTCCGGCAGGCTCTGTGGCAGTCGGGGGGTGCAGGAGATGATGCCCACTTCACTCCTGTGGTCAACAACGTGCACGGCCTTCTGGAGCGTCCCGATGGCAACAACGTGGACCTGGACCGCGAAAGCTTGTTGCTAGCGAAAACACAGCTCCAATATTCAATGGGTACTCAGCTCATTAAAGCTCAATTTCATCAACTGCTTAGTGCGATCAACGGGGGCAACTGACAATGGGTCCTTTCGACATGCTGAATATCAGCGGTTCGGCGCTTTCTGCAGAGCGCCAACGGTCTGAAATTATCGCGGCCAACATGGCCAACGCTGAGACAACCCACACCAAGGCGGGCGGCCCGTTCCAGAGGAAGGAAGTAGTTTTTGCGTCTGTTGGGAACTCCTCGTTTCATCTTGCGCTGGCAGGAACTCATCTGTCGACCACGAAGACACCTGGTACGGTGCGAATCACCCAGGTTGTGAATGACAAGGCAGCGCCTGTGATGCGGTACGAACCAGGCCACCCGGATGCTGACAAAGATGGGTTCGTCGCCTACCCGAACATCAATCCGGTGCAGGAGATGGTGGACCTTATGGGCTCGACACGTGCTTACCAACTCAATGCATCGGCCGTCTCGGCGGCGAAGCAGATGATTCAGCAGTCCATCGACATCTTGAAGAGCTAGCAGGAGAGAGGAAGGGTCTATGAATATTCCAATGATCGGTGGTTTCAGCAGTATTCCAAGTGGCATCTCGCAGCTCCCGTTGGGCAAGGTGGAAGCGACTGAGACCTCAGGCGGCTTCGGTGACGTGCTGAAAACTGCTTTCAACCAGGTATCAAATCTGCAGGGCAGTGCGGAGAGCCAGGTCACCAACCTGCTGCAAGGCGGCAATGCGGATATGAGCAAGGTAATGGTCTCAGTCGAGAAAGCAGATGTTGCCTTTCAGTTGATGATGCAGGTACGCAACAAGATTGTGACCGCTTACCAAGACATTGAGAAGATGCAGTTTTAACGCACTGCCAGGGATCAGAGGAAACGCTGGAACATTATGGCTGAGATGAACCAAATAGGAGCTCAAGCAAAGCAGTTCTGGATTACCAGGACCAGCAATCAGCGTATCTACTTTGGTGTCGGCGCGGTCGCTACGCTGGCGGTGGTCGCCTTCTTTGTAAACCTGATGGCTACACCGGACTTCAAACCTTTGATGAGCGGGCTCGAGAGCGCAGATGCTCAAGCTATCTCCGCGGAACTTACGGCCAAAAAGATCCCATTTCAGCTAAGCCCGGACGGCAAGAGCATCAGCGTTCCGGCAGATCAAGTGGATGCCGCGAGGCTTGATGTTGCCGGAACGCAGACGACACATAGCGGTAGGCTCGGCTTCGAGATCTTTGACAAGGTGTCGTGGGGGCAGACGGAGTTCGATGAGAAGGTGAACTACCAGAGGGCACTCGAGGGTGAGCTTGAGAGAACCATCATGACCCTGGGTGGGGTTAAGAGTGCACGGGTGCATCTTGTAATGGCAACCGACTCTGTCTTTCTTGATCGTGAACGCAGCGCTAAGGCGTCGGTCACGTTGAAGCTCGGACCAAGCGGCTTGTCGAGGGAGGAGACAGCATCGATTCAGAGGCTGGTCTCGGGCGCCGTCGATGGACTGAAACCGACGGATGTTTCAATCATCGACGCGGACTCGAACCGGTCTCTTGGCGCGACCGATGGCAACGGGGAAGAGGGTATCGAGCGGCAGCTCACACAGCGCCTGATGACAACGCTGGTTCCCGTGGTCGGGGCCGACCATCTTCGCGCGAGCGTGAACGTGGAGTACGAGCCGGGAACTTCTGAAGAAACTCAGGAAAAGTACGATCCAGCGGTAAGCGTGCCGCTCTCTGTTCAACGCTCCGATGAGCATACCGGTCCGGACGCCGGCGTGGGCGGCGTCGCAGGTACGACGAGCAACGTTCCCCGGAGCGAACCGAATGTCCCGTCACCGTCAGATGACGGGCAGACGCAGACATCAAAGACGGAGAATGCAACATATGGAGTCAACAAGACCACGCGCCACTCTGTAATGCCCGCTGGAAGGATCCGTCGCATAACGGCTGCAATCCTGGTGGATGACAATGTGACTCGTCGGCCCGGAGCCAATGGCAAGTGGACGGAGACACGAACAAAGCACTCAGTGGCGGAGTTGAAACAGATTGAAACAATCGCCGGCAATGCGATCGGCTTAGACCAGACCCGCGGCGACACCGTTTCGGTTCAGAACATGGCGTTCTCCCGCGCCGAAGACGTTGAGGTTGCTCCAGCGTCGGCTTTCGATCGCGCGCGCAAAGGGATGGCTGACAACTCGACACTTGTTCGTTACGCAGCCTTGATGGCGCTCTTTGTGCTGGCCTACGTCTTGATGATTCGGCCTCTGCAGAAAAAGGTTCTTTCAGCTGAACTGGCGGCACCCGCGCCCACTCCGCAGCCTTCACTTCCAGAGGCGCAAACGGTTGCCTATTCGCTTCCCACTCACTCTTCAGGTGATCTACAACGTACGTTGGCTCTGAAAGAGCAGCTGGTGACGCAGGTGAAGACGGAGCCGGCCAACAGTGCTCGACTGGTGCAGGCATGGCTGCGCGAGGAGACAAATTGAGCGTAGATACTGATATCCAGGGTATGCCCGGAATTCGCAAGGCAGCTATTCTGATGGCCTTGCTGGGCGACGAGGCGGCAGCAACCATCTTCCATCATCTTTCCGAGGAAGATCTCCAAGGGCTCACGCATGAGATCTCACGTCTCGGGAGCGTGTCGAAAGAGTTGTCGCTGCGGATTCTTGAAGAGTATCAACAGATGACCCTGGCGCAGGATCAGATCGCGCAGGGCGGTCACGAGGTTGCGACGCGTCTGCTGGTGCGGGCCTTTGGTGAGCACGGAGCGCAGTCGATGGTGCAGCGCCTAGTGCGGTCTCAGGAAGTGAACTCATCCCGGGTTGAGTCACTGCAGCGCATAGAAGCGAAGCAACTGGCACGTTTTCTCGAAGGAGAGCACCCGCAGACCATTGCTCTTATCCTTGGCCATCTGGAGACCAAGCAGGCTTCTGCATTGCTGATGTGCCTGCCTCATCCGGTGCGGGCAGAGTCGGTCCGGCGACTTGCAAACCTGCGACAGTTTTCACCTGCCATGGCAGAGAAGGTTGCCATCGTTCTTAACCGACGGCTGCGTTCGGTTGGCGAACAGAAGAAGAAAACCTACTCAGGCTTCCAGAATGTGGCAGACCTGATGAACAATATCGACGCCACAACATCAAGCGAAATCCTTGAGACGATTGAGCGTGAGGAGGCTACCCTGGCGGTCAGCATCCGTGATCTGATGTTTACCTTTGACGACTTCCTTGGAGTGTCTGAGGTACAACTTCGCACTGTGTCATCTTCTGTGGATAAGAAGATTCTGACCCTGGCGCTCAAAGGTGCAAGCGAGACGATCCGTAATCACTTCTACGCGACCATGTCATCGCGCGCGATCGAGATGATGAAGGAAGAGGCTGATCTGCTGGGTCCAGTTCGCAGCAAGGACGTGGCAAAAGCTCAGATGGACGTTGTAGCCGCAGCGAGAAAGCTTGAGATGGAAGGCAAGATCGTTCTGAAGAGCGAGGGGGGTGACGAGTATGTCGTTTAAGCGGAACAGCGGCTCAAGTGTGGTCACGATGCCGATTGCGAGTTTTCAGTATCGTCACCTTACGAGCGGCAAAGCTGCACCTGTGGCCACTCCGTCTATCTCGAACGAGAACCCTGTCCGGCCGGCCGTTGAGGTAAGCGAAGAGGTCCTGAGGCAGCGTTTAGCCGCTGAGCGCGCCGCCGGCTTTGCAGAAGCAGAATCAACGCTTCGGCAGAATTACGAGGAAAGGTCTCGGCGAGAAGTTGAGAATATATCTGCAGCTCTCAGGGACTTTGAGCAGACGAGAAAGACCTATTTCGCCCGGGTAGAGACTGAACTGGTCAAGCTGTCACTAGCGATCGCAGGTAAGATCATTCATCGTGAAGCGCAGGTCGATCCGATGTTGATCGCTGCCATTGTGCAGTTGGCATTAGGTCAGCTCAAGGAAGGATCGTCTGCAACGGTTCGCGTACGCGCACATGAGGCTTCGCGATTCCGTGCCCACTTCAGCACGCTCACGCTGGACTTGAAGATCTCGGTGGTCGAAGATGATGCGCTTGAGCCTGGTGACTGCATTCTTGAAACGGAAATGGGAGTCGTCAACTTCAGCCTTCAGGCGCAACTGAAAGAAGTGGAGCAGGGTTTCTTTGATGTCCTCGCTCAGAAGCCGCCTGCCTGATGCCCACTCCGCTCGCGCCCTACTTCGAACAGCTAGAAAACACCAGCAGCCTCAGGTGGAGTGGACGGGTACTCCAGGTTGTTGGCAACCTTGTCGAGTCGGAGGGCCCTTTCTGTTCCGTCGGAGACGCGTGCACGATCGTCACTTCGGACGGTTCCAGTTACGCGGGGGAAGTGGTTGGCTTTCGTGGCCCAGTGATGCTCACCATGACCCTGCAACTGCCACGAGGTGTCCGCTATGGCGACAAGATTGTTGCGACGGGCAACAGGTCATCAATTCGAGTAGGTCCGGAACTACTCGGCCGGGTAATCGACGGCACAGGGGAGCCACTCGACTCGCTTGGCTCTTATAAGGCACGACGGTCCGTCGTGGTCGATGGTTCAGCACCACTGCCGCTTGACCGGGTGCCGATACGTGATCCTTTAGGTTGCGGGGTGCGTGCTCTAGATGCTTTCGTCACCTGTGGCCGTGGGCAGCGTCTTGGTATCTTCGGCGGCAGCGGTGTGGGTAAGAGCACGCTTCTCGGCATGATGTGTCGCGGCACTGAAGCGGATCTGACCGTCATGGCGCTGATCGGCGAACGTGGACGCGAAGTGCAGGAGTTCCTCGAGGTAATTGGTGAGGAGGGGAGAAAGCGGGCAGTCCTCGTGGTATCGACGTCGGACCAATCACCCCTTCTCAAGATGCGCGCGGCTCTTTCGGCAACGGCGATCGCTGAATACTTTGCCTCGACGGGTAAGAACGTACTGCTTGTTGTAGATTCTCTGACTCGCTACGCGATGGCTCAAAGAGAGATCGGCCTCGCCGCTGGGGAACCGCCGACGACCAAGGGATACACTCCATCGGTCATCAACACCTTGGCAAGGCTTGTGGAACGCGCCGGCAACTTCAAGTCTGGAAGCATAACGGCTTACTACACTGTGCTGATGGAAGGCGATGATCAGCAGGATCCTGTGGCTGATACTGTCCGGTCACTGCTTGATGGCCACATCATTCTCGATCGTAACCTGGCCTTGAAGAACCATTATCCACCAATATCCATCCTCGATAGCCTCAGCAGACTGATGCCATCAATTGCCTCGCAGGGTCACATGGCAAAGAGCAGGGCGCTCCGACTTCTACTTGCTTCCTACGAACGCTCAGAGGACCTGATCAGGATAGGTGCTTATACCAAGGGGAACGATCCTGTTCTCGATCGCGCGGTAGACGTCTTGCCTGAAGTGCGCGAATTCTTGCAGCAGTCATCTTCCGAAACTCCGCACTTTGCCGAGGTGTCGGAGAGACTGCTCGGTCTGCCGAGCTGATCATGGCCTTCATCTTCCCACTTGCAACCCTGCTGCGTCTGCGCGAGATCAACGTCGAGCGCGAAGAGAGGCTGCTTGGCGACATCCAGGGCCAGATAAGGCTGACTGCGCAGACCCTGCTGGACCTTGCGGCAAGTCGCAATCAGGAGATCAGTCGTCGAGAGAACGTCCTCGGAGGGACTACGTCGGCTGCCGAATTGCTACTCTCCTTCGAGCGAGAACGCTCCCTAGAAACTTTGCAAAGGGCAGCGCAGGAGCAGCTGAACAAGCTCGAAACATTGCGGCTGCAGCAGATGAGTGTCTATCAAAGCGCCTATCAGAACAAGGAGGTGCTGACAAGCCTCCGTGAAGATCAACGTGAGGTCTTTCTCCAGGCCCGTGCACGACGCGAGCAGGAGCAAATGGATGACAATTTCTCATCTCGTCAGTCGCGCAGATAGGCAGCGATTGCCGGGTACGAGCGGCAAAGCTTGCAGCCCCGGCAGGCACTCCTAGTGCTCTTATAAAGAACGAACAAATACCGAGTTGATTTCCCCTTATTTCTGACAAAGCATCGACCTATCACTGATTAAACTTTGGCAACGAAAGTGCTTTTACTCAAGACGTGCATGTCTCCTCACAAATTGTAGATAAGCTTGCGGCGAACGATGCAAGGCCGACTCCAGCTGCCAGCAACCTGGCTTCTAAGGATGGAGTCTTCGGTCAGGTGCTTCACGCCGCTGTGTTGTCAAAGAATGAAACGGGCACCGCAAAGAAGGGTTCTGCTGCAAAGCAAGAGCGAGACGATCAACGCGACCCAAGCAACAAGCCAGAGGCGAAAGTAGGGAGCTCGGATGTGCCTGCTGTTGTACCTGTGCAGCCACGCGAGGCGGTCATTTCATTAAGCATAGTGCAGGACAACACATCCGGTGGTCCCTCCGAGTCCGTGCAAGAGCTACTCACTGCAACGCAGGCGGCTGAAGTGTCAGTATCCGGCCCGACACCCTCGATGGCTGAAGCGGGGGCACCCGTTCAGATGCTGTCTGATCTGCGCTCTCCTTTGAGTGGGCTAGAGCCTGTACAGAGCCCGGTTGAGAGGAAGCAGGAGGCGGTCGTGCCGGCGCATTCAGGCATAGAGCGAGTTGCCGAGGACAATCCAGTCAAGACGCAAGAGGTGCCGGCTGAGGCTCTAAAAGAAGTTACAAATCCAGCCCTGGTCCCCCCGAGTAAAGATGCAGGAGATGTCGTAGCTGCCGTTTCGTTCAAGCCGAAGGAGACGGTCGCAACTCCGACGTTTGGAGATCAGCCTGCGACTGATGCAACGCAGGTGAAGAGTAAAGATGCTGCGAACGCCGCAACGGACAGCATCTTGCTAGCACAGGGTATGCCGGCCGCTACGCCGACAATCACGGCCGCACCGTCAACCGCTTTCTTTGACGTAGCAAAGTCTGGCGGCTCTGCTAAGCCCGGCGCGGTAGACAAAACAGGAACGGTTGACAGCGCGACCCCCGCCTCCGCATTGAGCAAGGGGCGGCCGGGCAACTTTGCGAAAGCAGAGAAGAATGGTGACTCGGAGGACAGTGCCCAGCCGGTATCACACGTGAAGCCTGCAGGTGAAGGTTTTGCCGCGAAGCTGGACGGCGTGGTTGAAGCCGCGAAGGGCGCTTCTGACCAGCAGGTTCTGTCGGGCTCGTCAGCAGGATCTGGCTCGTCTTCGGCAGGAGGTCAGGTACAGGCCGCGCCCGGGGCATCCGTAGATAGCAAAGAAAACGCTGCCTCCGTAAGCAACGGCACGGTCGCTCACCTGCCTCCCCCCGAAGCAAAGTCCTTGAACAGTGTGAGCAGCGCGCAGCTCGTCCAGTCGATCCACCAGGCTGAGATGAAAGTCGGAATGCACTCCGCTGAGTTCGGCAATCTTTCGATCAGTACTTCACTGAAGAACCAGGCGATCTCGGCCCAGATATCGACGGACCACACGGAGTTGACGCGCGCGCTGCAAATGCATCTTCCTGCAATCCAGGAGAAGCTTGGCAGCGCTTACGGAGTTCAGGCGAGGGTTGAACTCCGGGATGGTAGTTCTGCGTCGGACGGTGGAAGTCAGCAGCAGGCAGATCAGGACCAGCGGCCTCACCGGGGGTCAGGGGTCTCTCACAGCCTTACGGGTCTCTCTGCTGTTGGTGTCCCGGTAGCAGCGTCGGTCGTTCCACAAGGTTTTGAATCAACTCGACTCGATATCAGAGTCTAGCAAGTCTCTAGGAGGTCTTTGATGTCACCTACTTCAATCACGCCGATGTCTTCACTTTCTCCACTTACCCCTTTGGGCGGAACTACGAGCAAGCCCAAGGCTGCTTCAACAGGAACCACAAGCGATGGCGGCCTGACCAGCACGACGGCCGGGAGCACGTTCCTCAACCTGCTGGTGAAAGAACTTCAGAATCAGGATCCAAGCGCACCGATGGATTCGACCGCCATGGTTGGACAGATGATTTCGCTCAACCAGCTGGATCAACTCATCAGCATCAATCAGACTTTGAAACCAAGCAGCACGACGAGTACGAGAGGTGTAAAGGCTGACGCACAGACCGCAACTTCTGCGGCGCTGATAGCACAGCAGGCTGATCTGCTCAACGGTTCCTCCACAAGCCCCTCGTCCACTTCACCTCAGGCTGCACTTGCAGCAGCCAGCGACCCTAATTCAACGTTGAATCTCTCAACTCTCAACATTCCCTTCGGAGGCAAGTAAATGTCACTCTTCGGTGTTCCTCTTTCCGGTCTTATTGCCAGCCAGCAGCAGCTGCAGTCGGTATCAAACAACTTGGCCAATCTCAGCACCGTCGGCTACAAAGATCAAAATGTCTCGTTCAGTGACATCTTCGCCCAGAGCAGCCTGAACAACGGCACCAATGATCCAGTACAAACAGGCCTTGGCGTGAAAGCCTCGCAGACTTCCTCAGACTTTTCGGATGGCGCGACAACAGCGACGAACGTCTCCTCGAACATGGCTCTTTCGGGCAACGGCTTCTTCGTGACCCGCGGGGCAGATGGAGCGAATGAATACACGCGTGCGGGAGATTTCACGGCGAATGCGTCGGGTCAGCTTACGACGCCGAATGGTGAACTGGTCCTCGGGTATCCCGCTGTGAATGGCGCCATCTCAACCTCCGCGCCACTTCAGCCACTGCAGATCGGTTTGGGATCAGTGATCCCCGCAACGGCATCTACCGGGTTCTCACTGACTGCTAATCTCAGTGCAAACGCCACAGTCGGAACTTCGTTTTCGAGTACCACACCCATATACGACTCGCTTGGTACCTCCCATGAATTGAGTGTCACGTTTACGAAGGCGGCAAACAATTCTTGGAACTACTCAGTTGACGTTCCCACCGCGGACACAGGCGCGGCTTCAACGACGCTGAAGACCGGCACCCTGTCTTTCGATACCAACGGGAATCTAGCCTCACCGCTTACGGCTCAGTCAATTTCAATTAGCAACCTTGCCGACGGCGCTGCCTCGATGAACCTTTCCTGGAGCCTGGTCGATAAGACCGGTGTTCCAACCATTACCCAGACCAACCTTGCCAGCACCACAACAGCTACCTCACAGGATGGCCATGCGAGCGGCGTGCTTGACAGCTACGCAGTGCAGGCCGATGGCACTGTCGAAGGTACCTATTCGAACGGGCAGACCATGGCTCTTGGACAGGTCGCCGTAGCCAACTTCGCAAATACCCAAGGGCTGCTGCGGACCGGGAACAACAACTACGAGGTGACAGAAGGCTCCGGGCTGGCGCAGATCGGAGTTGCAGGCACCGGTGGGCGGGGTGTTATCACTGGCGGATCCGTAGAATCGTCCAATGTGGACGTCGCCGCGGAGTTTGCGAAGATGATCGTGGCGCAGCAGGCCTACCAGGCAAATGCCAAGACCGTGACTACACTCTCGCAAATCTCGCAGGCGACGATCCAGATGATGGCAGGTTAGTAGTTCGCTTGAAGATTAGCGAAGTATGAGAGGCTGCCGTCTGACAGGTTCAAGACGGCAGCCCTCATGGAAGTCGCTAAGCTGCACGCAGGCTAGGCTCAGTGCCTGCCTGTCAGCCCGGTGTAGGTGTAAAGAATGTTTGTGCCGAGTTTGGCATAAGAGTTGCAAAGACCTCGTGTAACTGCTTGTCACTACGTGCGATAAGGGTATTTCTTATCACTCGATAGTTGTACAAGATGAGCGAAAGAGGTCTTCTTGTCGATAGCCCCAACGATTACGAGTGACACGCAGGCCGGCGTGGTTCTCCTCCAGGCGCAGAGGTCTCAAAGCAACGCAGGCCGGGATAGAAATCCTGGGGATGCGTTGCCGTGGCTTCCTTGCACGCTGGCCTTAGAGGTTCCGGTAGTAGGTTTTACAGTCGGGTACCTGCTCAATCTGCGTGAAGGATCACTCGTGCAGACGGCCTGCCATCAGAGCACCGACATTCCTCTGCAGGTGAACGGCACGCTGATGGCGTGGACGGAGTTCGAAGTCGTCGGTGAGCGTCTTGCCGCGCGCATTACGGACCTCGTATGACGACCTGGCAAGCCGTTATGCAAGCGGACCATCAGAGAGCGCACAGTCCCAAGTCTGTCTTGAACCACGC
This sequence comes from uncultured Acidobacteriaceae bacterium, assembly GCA_964247475.1. Classification (GTDB taxonomy): domain Bacteria; phylum Acidobacteriota; class Terriglobia; order Terriglobales; family Acidobacteriaceae; genus Edaphobacter. The sequence continues at coordinate 21,361 of CAXTUS010000018.1, forward strand.
GACGGACACGATCTCGCAGGAGATGAGCAGCAATCGCGCTGCTCCTCATAGTGCTACTCCCACGAAGGCGGTAGGGGATGCGCTGCGCTTGCTCCGTGCTGCATGGGATTGGCTCCAGCAGAGACGTGCTGAGCAGCTGACGTCCCGGCGTCTCCGCGTGGCGGAGACGATCTCTCTCGGAGAGAAGCGCTTTGTTTCGATCGTGCAAGTGGATGGCGCACAGTATCTTATTGGCGGATCTGCTTCGAGTGTTCAGTTGCTAGCGGTGCTGGACCAGGCACACACTGCAGGTGAATCGCAGGCTGTGGCGGTGAGTCGATGACGGTCTCTGTAGCACTTCTTGCTGCACTTGATCCTGTCGCATCCGCCGGAGCGAATGGCATTCAGATCAATGGGCTTGGCAGCGGGTCAGCACCCTGGACCATCGTTGTCCTGCTGACATTTCTGACACTTATCCCGTCTCTGCTGCTTTGTATTACGCCGTTCGCACGTCTGTTGATCGTCTTCCACTTCCTGCGTCAGGCACTTGGATTGCAAACGACGCCTTCAAACCAGACGCTCATCGGGCTCTCGATGATCATGACCTTCTTTCTCATGCAGCCGGTCGGCGCAGTGATCTATGACACGGCGGTTGTTCCGCTGCAGGCAGGCACCATCACGCCATTGCAGGCAATCGAAAAAGCCGGAACACCGATGCGGCAGTTTATGGCGCATTATGTACGCGAAAAGGATGCGGAGTTGTTCCTTGAACTGGCCAAGGAGCCGCGCCCGCGCAACGTTCAGGAGCTCTCGTTCCGCGTGCTGCTGCCAGCCTACATCCTGTCAGAACTCAAGGCGGGCTTCCAGATAGGCACCGTACTTTTCCTGCCGTTTCTGGTTGTGGATATGGTGATTGCGTCCATCACAACGTCGGTCGGCATGATGCAGCTTCCGCCTGTCGTTATCTCTACCCCGCTGAAGCTCCTGCTCTTCCTGATGGTTGACGGATGGCACCTTCTGATCGGTTCCCTGATGAGGAGCTTTCAATGATTGGCCCCGATTCCGTGGTGGCACTTGGCAGGATGATGCTTGAGGAAGTGATCATCCTGACCGCGCCCGTCCTGGTGGTCGCGATCGCGGTCAGCCTCGTCGTCAATGTGGTGCAGGTTCTTACATCATTGCAGGATCAAACACTGTCAACGGTTCCCCGTCTGCTTGCAACCGGGGCTACGCTGTTCATCCTCATGCCTTGGATGTGGAGGCACATTGGAACGTACACGGTTCTTCTGCTCTCAGACTTCCACAAGGTGCTCGAGTAATGGTGATCCCCTTCATCGATGTGATTCAGGCCCTCCTTGCCATCGGCGTAAGGCTCACCGGGTTGATGCTCTTTGCCCCATTTCTCGGAAGTTCGGTGATCCCGTCACGCATCAAGGCAGTGCTGGTGCTGGCGCTCACCTTTGTCATGTACCCGATGATCTCGCGCAACTGGCCTCCTCTTCCGGTAGGGCAGTGGCCGATGCTGGTCTTTCGCGAGATGCTGGTGGGCGTGGCCCTCGGGATTGCAACGTCACTTGTTTTTGAGGCGGTGCAGATGGCTGGGCAGATTCTCAGCGTGCAGATGGGGTATTCACTCGTCAATATCCTTGATCCGAATACCCAGGTGGATACCACCGTCGTTGCGCTGTTTCATCAATCCATCGCCATGCTGATCTTTCTCCGGCTGGACGTTCATCTTTGGCTCATCCGTGCTGTAGGAAATAGCTTCGCATACCTTCCACCTGGGTCGGCGCAGCTCACAAGGCCGTTTGCGATGACCATGATCGGTATGGGCTCCGCTATTCTTTCGACCGGAGTTCAGATCGCAGCTCCAGTCCTATCAGCTACGTTGCTGACCGATATCGTTCTCGGGCTCCTTGGCAAAGCATCACCCCAGTTGCCGCTCATGATGCTGGGCCCAGCTATCAAGAGCCTGCTTGGTCTCGCAATCCTGTTCACCTCCCTGAAGTATTGGCCAGATATGTTCCGGACTCTCTTCATCAACTCGATCGGCTATGCCGACCGGCTCCTGCACCTGGCTCGTTAGAGAAGCGAAATGGCCGACTCCAGCAAAACAGAGCAAGCGACACCGAAGCGACGAGAAAAGGCGCGGGCGCAGGGTCAGGTCGCCCGATCAAGGGAGTTGCCCGGGATCCTGGCCATCGCCGGCGCAATTGCCGCATTGTCGATAATGGCCAGGAATGCGGTGACCCATTGGCTGTCGTTCTACAGCAACGTGCTCAGCGCAGCAGCAGAGGGAGACATCAGCAGCAATGGTCCCGTTCTGTTCTGGAGCTCTGTCGAAGTGCTTCGTTGGGTCATCCCCGTGCTGCTCTCTGCAATGGTGCTCTCGGTCGTGTCAGCGCTTGCGCAGGGGGGCCTCAGCATTGCTCCAGAGGCGTTGCAACTGAAACCGCAGCGCTTCAACCCGGTCAGTAAGGTGGGACAGATCTTTTCGCTTGCAGGGGTTAGCAACTTGCTCAAGTCGCTCTTGCCGTTCTCTGCGATCGCGTGGATTGGCGCCAGCAGCATCCAGTCGCACTGGGGAGTGCTGGTCCACGCATCGGCGCTTAGCTTGCGGGGACTTGCATCGACAGTTGGCAGCATGGGGTATGACGTTGGCTGGAAGTCAAGCCTGGTCCTGATCGCGTGGTCTGGTGTTGATTACATGCTCACGTGGATGAAGATGGAAGGCGATTTGAAGATGACGCGCGAGGAGATCAAAGAAGAGTCCAAGCAGAGCGACGGAAACCCGCTGATCAAATCGCGGATCCGCCGTCTTCAAAGACGCATGCGCAGGAAACAAACGCTTGCCGCGGCGGCCACGGCAACTGTCATCATCACCAATCCAACCCACTACGCAGTCGCGCTACGATATACGCCCGAGATGGATGCTCCGCGTGTCGTTGCCAAGGGCATGAACCTGCTGGCACAGCAGATCAAAGCACTCGGCATCGAGAACGGCATCATGTTGCTCGAGAATAAACCTCTGGCGCAGGCGCTCTATAAGACTGTGGAGGTTGATGAAGCTATTCCTTCTGCTCTCTATCAGGCTGTAGCCGACATTCTCGTGATCGTTTTCCGTGCGCAAGCCGAAGTCCGACAGAGAGAAGCTATGCGCCGCAATCGCAATGCCTCGGGAGATCTGGTGACACAATGAGTCAGACTAAGCAACCAAGCAATGGATTGATGAAGACCCTGGCGGCCTCTGGCGAGTGGGTGGTTCCGCTCGCAGCCGTGTCGATGGTCTTCGTGATGCTCGTTCCTCTGCCGAGCATCCTGCTCGACCTGATGCTGACGGTCAGCATCACTGCCTCGGTGCTGGTCCTGCTGACAGCGGTGCAGATCCTCAAGCCCGTGGAGTTCTCGGTCTTTCCGAGTCTCCTGCTCTTGTTGACCATGCTGCGACTCTCGCTGGATCTCGCAAGCACCCGCCGAATCCTGCTGCATGGGAACGAGGGTGCATCTGCTGCAGGACACGTCATCGAGGCCTTTGGCCAGTTCGTCGTGGGCGGCAACTATGTTGTCGGGTTCGTGATCTTTCTGGCCCTGGTCGCCATCCAGTACCTGGTCATCAGCCACGGCGCGGTACGCACCGCGGAGGTAACTGCGCGCTTCACCCTGGATGCGATGCCGGGCAAACAGATGGCAATCGATGCAGACCTGAACGCAGGGCTCATTACGGAACAACAGGCACGTAAACGCCGGGAAAATGTGGCGAAGGAGTCGGAGTTCTGTGGCGCGATGGATGGCGCTGCACGCTTCTCGCAACGCGACTCGCTGGCCACCATCCTCATCATGGCGATTAACATCATCGCGGGCTTTCTGATAGGGGTGTTCCAGCAGGGCATCCCATTTGAAGAAGCCTTGAAGACCTACACCATCCTTACAGTGGGTGATGGGCTAGTTTCTATCCTACCCTCATTGCTGGTCTCGGTCGCCGGCGGAATCGTCGTCACAAGGGCCGCCTCGAAAGACTCGCTGGGGGTCAACGTACGGAATCAGATTCTCAGCAGTCCGCGCCTGTTATGGATTGGGGGCGGTGTTCTGGCCGCGCTTGGATTGATGCCGGGCTTGCCGAAGATCGCCTTCTTCAGTGTGGGCGGCGGCCTGATGTACGCGGCATGGAAGATCAAGGTAGAACGTGCGCCTGAGGATGCCGAACTCCTCGAGTTGCCCTCGGCGGCTGGAGGTAAGGCGGCCGCTCTACCTTCGGCGACTGAGGCGATGGACTCGGTATTAAAGCTCGATGAGCTCATGCTGGAGGTGGGCGTGGGGCTGGTTCCGCTGGTGGATGCGAAACAGGGTGGTCAGCTGCTTGCACGGGTCAAAGCGCTCCGCAAGAATCTTGCCCAGCAGCTAGGATTCCTGGTGCCATCCATTCACATCACGGACAACCTGTCGCTTCGCGAAGGCGAGTATGTTGTTCACCTTCGCGGCGTGGAGATTGCGCGTTGGGAGATACGTCGAGGCATGATGCTGGCTATCAGCTCCGACATCGGTCCCCCGAATCTTCCGGGCGAGGAGACGCGCGAACCAGCCTTCGACGTCCCGGCAAAGTGGATCAGTAGCGAGCTGCAGGCGCAGGCCATCTCGCTAGGCTATGCCGTGGTTGATTCGACCTCCGTACTAGCAGCTCATCTGGCGGAGATCATCAAACGCAATGCGTATGAGCTGCTTACCCGCCAGGAGACAAAGCGTCTGATCGATCGTCTTAATGATTCTCATCCAAAGTTGGTAGAAGATCTGATCCCTAAGCTGATGAGCCTTGGCGAAGTCCAGAAGGTTCTCCAGCAGCTGCTCCGTGAGCAGGTGTCGATACGCGACATCGGAACCATCCTCGAGGCTCTCGTTGACACTGCAGCCTCCAACAAAAACCCCGTGGCGCTGGTTGAAGCGGCTCGCCAGTCCCTGGGGCGAGGCCTCATCCGGCCACTGCTTGATCAGCGCGGCGAGCTGAAGGTGGTGACGCTCGATCGGACGATTGAGGAGGAGTGCAGCCGGGCAGCGAATCTGCAGACAGGGCAGCTTTCTTCCACAGGCTTACAGATCTCTGTGGCACGACGCGTGCTTGAAAGCCTGCGTGCATCCTTCGGTGATCAGGTCGGAGAAGCTCCTCCGGTTCTACTCTGCTCTTCTCCGGGACGCTTCTACCTGCGACGGCTGCTCGAACCATTTCTGCCGAAGATTGTAGTGATCTCACCTAACGAGATTCCACCTACAACTATGGTGCAGTCCGTCGGCGTGGTTCGCTAAGTAACACTGTTCGTAATTCGTTGAAATGGAGATCGGGATGGCATCAGCACATACGGCCTACAAACTGTACGCGGTGGAAGGCAGCGAGTTTGACCAGCGCAATGACCTCATCATGCAGGAGCTGCCGCAGGTTCACTACATCGCATCCCGCATAGCTGAACGGCTTCCACAGCAGGTTGAGCTTGAAGACCTGGTACATGCCGGCGTGATCGGATTGATTGAGGCTTACCGTACCTTTGAGCCAGGTAAAAACGCGCAGTTTAAAACCTTTGCAAAGTTTCGTATCAAGGGAGCGATTCTTGATAGCTTGAGAGCTCTCGACTGGGGTTCACGCGGGATCCGGAGAAAGGCACGCGATATTGCTGAGGCAACAAGCAGGCTCGAAGGGAAATTGGAACGTAGCCCTACAAAAGACGAGATTGCCGCGGAGCTGAATATCAGCATAGCCGCCCTGAACGACGTGCAGGGTGAACTCAATAGCCTCTACATCGTTGGCCAGGAAACCGCAGTGGCTGGTGAGAGTGAGTCCACCCGTGACCTCATCGAGTCTGCTCCAAGTTCATGGGAAAACCCGTTCGAGCTGTTTTGCAGGGCTGAGTCAAAAGAAAGGCTTGCCGATGCGGTCTCCCGGCTGTCCGAGCGCGAACAACTGATCCTGTCACTCTACTACCGCGAGGAACTCACCATGCGAGAGGTCGCTGACGTGGTTGAACTTGCGGTCTCACGCGTCTCCCAGATACATACTGCCGCCTTGCAGAAGTTGAAAGCCTACCTCTCACCCGCGGCAGATGCCATGCAGTCGCCAACAGCAGTCAGGAGGGCAAGTTGAAGATTGTTGAAGGCAGGCGCAGTTCTCCGAAGATCTCCCCGAACGCCACAGTCCAGCCGTGTAATTTTCGTTCGGCAGGTCGCTTGTCCAATGAAAGTGCACGCACGCTTACCCACCTGCACGAGGCACTTGCGCGGAACCTGACCAACTCGCTCGACGTCTACCTTGGTACCGGGCTTGAGGTAAGGCTCGCTCATCTCGAGCAGTTGACCATGGAGGAGTTCAAGACCAAGAGCGTGAACGGAGGGTACATCCTGCCTTGTTCGGCGAAGCCTTCGGGCACAGCTGTGCTGCTCGACATGGACCACGCTCTGATGTTTACCGTCATCGATCTCCTGCTGGGCGGCGCCGGAGCGAAGCTCGAGATAGCACGCGAACTGACCGAGATTGATGAAGAGATCCTTGAAGGTGTGGGTCACCTGATTGCCCAGCAGATCGAAAGAGTCTGGCAACCAATCGGTTATTCGCTGACTACAGGCAAGTGCGTTAAACCATCCTTGGCACACAAGGTATTCCCAGCGACTGAGAAGGTCATCCGGATCCAGTTCGACATCAGCGTAGCAGGCATGACGGGTTCACTGTACCTGGCTCTTCAGGCGTCGCTCGCAGGCTCTCTGGTTCGCAATATCCGCGCAGATAGCACCAGTCGAAGCTCGGCGTCCGCCTATCAGCCTGCATTGAATCTGGCGAAGCGAATGCTTGATTGTCCGTTTGGTCTGGCTGGTGAACTGCCGAACCTGAAAGTATCGGTCCGCGCCTTGGCAGCTATCAAAGAAGGCAGCATCCTGATGCTTTCTGCACCGGTCGCGTCTCCCGGCAAGCTGACCCTTGAAGGCAATATCTTCTTCGATGCCTTGCCCGTCCGGCAGGGGAGCAACAAGGCCATGCAACTCTTCGCGCCCATCAATGCCCAACCAACCTCCGCTGAAACAGGAGAAGCAAAATAGTATGGCAGACGTCGAGAAAAATACATTGCAACGCTCCCTCACCACGCATTTCTGCACCGCGATCAGCAGCACCTTGGGACATGCCTCTAAGACCGCGGTCAAGTGTGAAATCGCTGAGGAACCCTGCCAGCCGCTACCCCCGGCTTCTGAATCCATTTGCCTGCGGTTCGGCCTATCCGGCAGTGTGGAAGGAAACACGTTTTTCGTGCTGCAGAGGGCTAAGCTCCAAGACCTCGGCTTACCCCAGTTGCTTGCGGCGGTTGATGATGAAGCTCGGTTGCAAGGGCTCAGCGCTGCATTCGAAGTCGCAGGGACACAGCTTGCTGAGCTTCTAGGTGCCGTCGGCGCTGTCAGGGTCACGGTACAAGCAGGCGACCCTCAAGCCCTGCCGGCTCAGAACACAACAGAGATCATCTGTTCGTTAAGCGGAGAGCAAAAACCTTTCTCGTTCCATCTCTCCTTCGATGATGGATTGTTGACAAGTATGGAACGCGCTTCAGCTTCAGCGTTCAACTATCCGGTCGCTGATCCTGGTGCCGCATCTTCAAATCTGGACTTAGTTCTGGATGTGGAACTAGCCGTCACACTTCGATTTGGACAACGCCAACTGCCGTTGCGAGAGGTGTTGGATCTGACGAGTGGATCCGTTGTTGAACTGGACCGCCAGGTGGATGAACCAGTTGAACTTATTCTCGATGGCAAGGTTGTCGCCCGTGGTGAAGCCGTTATCATAGATGGCAACTACGGAATGAGAATCACCCAGGTCCTGCAACAGGTCGGAAGCTGAATGGTGAAGCATAAGGTGGGCGGTCAGGCAGACGCATGCCGGTGAACAACAGGAAGTGTGCAGCCGATATAGCTCTCGCGAGTGGAAAGGTAGATGGTGCAATGTCTGAAGAAGTGTTTTGTCCGGTGGCGGTAGCAACCCTTGTTCCTGCTGGATCAGGCGCTTATCCATCGACCCCCGCCGCGGACCCCCTCCCGCGCTTCCCAAGCATGATCGCAACCCGTCTCCAGCTTGAACTCCTGCTTCAGGATTCATCGGTTGATCTCACTGCTGTCTCACAGGTCATCCTGGCCGACGCAGGTGCAACGCTTGAAGTGCTGCGTATGGTTGGCGAAGAGTACGCAAACGTGGAAGACAGGCCGACGCGCATCGAAGACTGCATCGTGAGCCTGAGTACGCAGCAATGGTTCGGAGCGGTCTGCGCTTCCGGCGTCCTCCACAGCGGTCCCTTGGTCTCTGAATGGCACCAATGCCGGCGTATCGCGGAGTGTGCTCGTGAATTGGCGCAGCATTTTGAAGGTATCTCTCCTGACGAAGCCTACCTTGTCGGTCTACTCTACCGGCTGGGACGCTTTCCGCGCTTGATGGGATGGAACGCCGGAGCAGAATCGATCGGCGAGAATCGGGCCCTCGGCCGGATGCTCGCAGACTTCTGGCATCTGCCTGGCTATTTGCTGAACGCGATCAATGAACTCCAGGAGCAGTCGACCACGAGCCGCTGGAGCGACCTGCTGCAGACAGCAACAGAGCTGGCTCACATGTCAGAGAATGAGTCTGCTTCAAGCTAATGATTGGGTGAAGTATGAGAGTGTCAGCGTGCGCCTCTCATCTTCCAAGCATCGCAGCTGAAACTCTGTGTAAAAAGCCGCAAAAGCCGTCCCCGAGGTAACACGAAGCGGTGAGTTGAAACGAGTCTGTTTGGCCTCCCCCTTGCTCCTTGACAGGTGTGAGGTCACTTCATGGATAGCGGTCTATATGCAGCGTGCACAGCACTCATGGCTCGCACAGATGCACTCGATACGATAGCCAACAATCTTGCAAACAGCAGCACAAGCGGATTTCGCGGCCGGCACACTACTTTCAGCTCGGTACTGGCTGGGCATGGTCAACAGTACAACTCCGTCTTGAACGAAGACACGAACAGCTATGGTCTGCTGGGCGGATCAAGACTTGATCTTCGTCCCGGATCGCTCGAGCACACCAACGGTCAACTCGATGTAGCGATCGACGGGCCAGGCTTTCTCCCGGTTCAGACTGCAAGCGGTGTAGCGTATACGCGCAGCGGCAGCTTGCAGTTGACGCCGAAGGGTATGCTGGTCACCGCTGCCGGAGATCCGGTGCTCGGCACAAATGGTCCCATCACTCTTCCACGGGATGGCGAAGTCACAATCAGCGCAGACGGGACAATCTCGGCCAACGGTGCGATCGCAGGCAGGCTGAAGATTGTCGACTTCGCCGCGAAGGCGGATCCGCAGAGTATGGGTGCTACCTACTACACAGTTCCTGCCAAGGACGTGATCGACGCCCCCAACTCTTCACTTCGTCAGGGGATGCTCGAAGGTTCGAACGTCAATCCCGTCTCCAGTGTCATCGAGTTGATCAACGCACAACGGACCACTGAAGGCATCCGGCATGCACTCAGCATGATCGACTCTGAAATCGATAAGACCGCGGCTCAGGATATTCCGCGGGTCAGCTAACAAGTACATCAGTTCTTCGAAAGGTCTTACCTATGCTTCGTGCCCTTTATACCGCCGCGAGTGGAATGAACGCTCAACAACTCAACCTGGACAACATCGCCAACAATCTTTCGAACTCAAGCACCACAGGCTTTCAGCAAAGACGGCTCGCGTTCTCTGACCTGCTTTACCAGAACACCATCATGCCAGGCTCTGCATCGACCCAGCAGACCACGAACGCCGCTGGACTGCAGGTCGGGCTCGGTGTCCGGCCTACAACCACCGAGATCATGCAGACTCAGGGTGACTTCAGCACCACCAACAACCCGCTTGATCTTGCGATTTCAGGCGGTGGTTTCTTCCAGGTCCTGCTGCCCAATGGTCAGACCGGATACACCCGATCCGGCTCCTTTCATCTGGACGCCCAGGGCAACGTCGTCACTGCAGACGGCAATGCTCTGCAGCCTGCCGTCACCGTGCCGCCGGATTCGACAAACATCAACGTTGGCAGTGACGGAACTGTCACTGTCGTGCAGCCCGGGCAGACCCAGGCGTCGCAGGTCGGCAGCATCCAGATGGCCCTCTTCGTCAATCCCGGTGGCCTCAACAGCGTAGGCAACAACATCTACCTCGCCACCACCGCGTCGGGCGACCCGATCATCGGAACGCCCGGCGGCTCTGAAGGGCTTGGCAGCATTCAACAGGGCATGCTCGAACAGTCAAACGTAAGTGTTGTCGATCAGTTTGTGCAGATGATTGTCGCGCAGCGTTCCTACGAGTCGAACTCCCGCGTTGTCAAAGCCGCTGACGAGATGCTTCAACAGCTCAACCAGCTTTCGCAGTAGGAGCCTGAACGTGAACTCTCACCAATGGATCGGAATGGTTAGCGTAAGAGCCCTGGCGATCGGACTGGCTGCCTGGCTGCTGACGGAAGGACGTGCTTCTGCTTCAGACGCGACGCCGCGGTACGAGATCACCGCCCCCCAGGTAACCTCTGCCCTGGCGCAGCAGAAGTTCCCAACCGACGGGCTGACCATCAAGTTTGCCACTCCTGTGACATCGAGCGCCCCCGCTCCGCAGCTGGTCATACAGTCCGCCTCGATGACCTCACCGCACGAAACTCGTCTGCGTATGGGTTGCGTCATCTCCAACGAGTGCCTGCCCTTTTACGCCTATGCGTCGTGGCCGGAGAACGGTCCCACTGTGGACCTGCCAGCGGTCTTTGAGGCGAAGAAGCTTGAGGCGAAGAAGCTTGAGGCTAAGAAGCTTGAGGCTAAGAAGCGGAGCGCGCCAGCCCCGTCTCGCACCGAAGCATCGTTGAGGGCCGGTACAGCGGCCACCCTCATGTTAGAAGCGGGTCGCGTTCACATCAAGCTGCAGGTGGTCTGCCTTGAAGGTGGCAGCGTTGGAGACACTATTCGTGTCACGGGCAAGGACCACAAGCAGTCCTACTCCGCCGAAGTAGTCGGTTCGAATCTCTTGAAAGGCAGCTTGTAGATGAAAAACTTGATCCTGGTTCGACGAATCGCCTTCGCTGCAGTGCTCTTATCCACGATGCCGGCACTCGCTGTAAAAAAACCGGTGAAGAAATCCGCCCAGGAGCTGCGTGCGGACTACCTGACACGACTCCACGAACAGTACATGCCACCGCCCGATGCGCGAACGGTTGGCAGCCTGTGGTCAGCGGCCAATGCTCTGGGTGATCTTTCTTCCGACTACCGTGCACGGAATGTCAATGACACGATCATCGTCCAGGTATCGGTCCAAACAACCGCCGCGCAGAGTGGCAACGTAAACAGCCAGCGTAGTTTCTCCACCACATCTGGGATCTCGGGGATCGTTGGCGGGATCGCGACCCATGGCACCAATCCTCTGCTCACGGCCAACTCCGCCACTGCTCTAAAAGGCCAGGGTCAGACCTCGTCCAACACCACCTTTTCCACCAGCCTCACCGGGCAGATCATCGCTGTTTTGGCAAACGGGAACCTGGTCATCGAAGCAGAACGCCAGATCGCGATGAACAATCAGCACGAAGACTTGGTCATCCGCGGCATTGTTCGCCCGGGAGATATCAGCTCGAACAACACCATTCCATCCTCGTCACTGAGCAACCTTGAGATCGAGATGAAAGGCAAGGGCATCATCTCTGACAGCACCCGCCCACCTAATCCACTTACAAGAGCTGTTCTTTACCTGTTCGGGTTCTGATCCTATGAATAAACCAAGTTCTCACCGTGGCATGGCTTGCCTGATCGTCGCTCTCCTGTCGCTCGTCCTCACGCCGCTGGCTTCAGCCGGCGGGCCGGAGCGTGTCGTAGCGCTGCGCGACATCGCAGATGTCGAGGGCGTGCGCGACAACCAGCTTGTCGGTTATGGCCTTGTCGTGGGGCTCCGTGGTACCGGGGACCGGCAGCAGACCTACTTCACCGTCCAGACCCTTGCAAATGCCATGAAGCGTATGGGCGTACAGATATCGCCCGGCCAGGTAGTCGTCAAGAACGTCGCAGCGGTCTTTGTCACCGCGACGCTGCCGGCCTTTTCGCGGCCTGGAATGAAGCTCGACATCACCGTCTCTTCAGCCGGCGACGCGAAGAGCCTTGAAGGGGGTGTCCTCCTGATGACCTCACTCCGCGGGCCAGACGGCCAGGTCTATGCGGAGGCGCAGGGTCCCATGGCGCTCGGTGGCTACTCGGAGGGCGCAGTCGGCAATGTTCGCTCCGTCAATCACCCGACAGTGGGACGGGTTCCGGAGGGCGCCATCATTGAACGGGAGTCTCAGGTAGACCTGAGCCACTTCCAGACGGTCTCCTTCATCCTCAGGAACCCGGACTTCACAGCCGTCGGCGACATGGCCGACCGGATCAACCGGGAGTTCGGTCACGAGGTTGCCACTCCCCTCGACAACCGGACAGTACGCATCGATGTCGCAAGGACGGGCACGACCTCGGTGCCGCTCCTGATCTCGCGCGTTCAGGGTCTCGCCATCAAGTTCCACGGCCCAGCCAAGGTGATCGTCAACGAGCGCACAGGCACGATCGTCATGGGGGGCAACGTGACCCTTTCACCCGTATCCGTGCTGCACGGAAGCCTCAGCATCGAGGTTGAGACAACCTACTCTGTCTCTCAGCCCTTGGCTCTGAGCACCGGGACGACCCAGCCAGTCGCCAACACCCAGGTTGCGGTCAAGGACCTGCCAGCACAATCGATCAGGCTTGAAAACGGAGCCAACGTCGACGATCTTATCCGCGGCCTGCATGCGATCGGGGCTACCTCTCACGACATCGTCGCGATCCTGCAGGCGATCAAATCATCCGGCGGTCTGCAGGCCGAGCTTGAGGTTATCTAAATGACGTTCAGCATCGGACAAACATCGCAGAACAGCCAGAGCAGCGCGGTAGACAGCAAGGCAGACCAGCTGATCGCTCGGTCAAGACGCGGCACCTTAGCTGCCTCTCCGTCCGGTGAAGATGCCAAGATTGCGAAAGCTGGCAAGGATTTTGAATCGATCCTGCTGGGCAGCTGGCTGCAACAGGCTCAACAAAGCTTCGCGACCGTTCCCGGCGGCGACGGACAGGGCGATGACGACTCCGGAAAGGATCAATTTCAGGGGATCGCCATGCAGGCCCTGGCTGGTTCGCTCACGGCCTCGGGCGGGATAGGAATAGCGAAGATGATCACGAAGCATCTCAGCGGAACGTCTTCGCATGAAGCCGCAATCTCGCCGGACAGCGCCAATGGAAAAAAATCTTAGAAGTAAATTAGCTTTTTTCAATTCCGGGCTGAACAGACTTCCTTTGAATGCCGATAGGGCTTGTGTTCAAAGGGAGGTGTGACGTGAGACTAGATCTTTATGGACAAACAGCCACAGAAACCACGAAGCAGATAGGCGCCACCGACCTGACAAAGGCCCATGTCGCCAAGCAGCAGGTCAAAGCGACCTCTTATGGTGTTGAAGACAAGACCACACTGTCCTCGGGCGCGGAGTCGGTCAGCAATCTTGCCAAGGCAGCACTTGAGGTAACGCCGAGCCGGGCCGCACGGGTTGCAGCCTTAAAGCAGGCAGTTAGCACCGCGCAGTATCAGCTGGATACCGCCAAGATAGCAGCCGCTCTCTCAGCCTCGGACGTGTAGTACACGGCCTAACCACCCATCTTCGCTCAACTGGACGCTCATGACGATGTCTTACGCACTTTCGCAGGCCGGGGCTGAAGAGTACCTCAACCACATTGAGGTGCTCGCCGGCGAGCTCAACAGTGCCATGGACGCGATGGTCGCAATGGAGCTGCCGGCTTTCGAGCGAAGTGTGCATCGGCAGCGGCTTATCTGCGCGGACATCGCCGCCCTTCCGCATCGCGCCGGCTCCCAGCCGGCGGCGGAGTCGGCCGGGATCGAACCCGCGGACGAACAGCTGCGGGCACGTTTGAAGGACGCTTCAAGAACGCTCCACCTGCTGAACAAACAATACTCGGCGCTCCTCGAGCACTCCGGAGAGACGCTGAAGGTGTTGTCCGGCCTGCTGCGTACCTACTCGCCGCCCACCCCATCCAATCGCTTTGAGCCACGCGTGCAGACCTGGTCCTGCACGGTTTAGAGGAGCGCATCCTATGTCAGGCCTTTCGGCAACCCTCTCAGCAGCCACGCAGTCGCTCCTCGCGCAGGAGCTTGAACTGCAGGTCACCAACAACAACATCGCCAACTCCAACACGGTCGGGTATAGCCGCGAAACCGTGACGCTGACCGAGGCAAGCGCCAGCCAGAGTGGAGGTATAACGATCGGCAACGGCGTGGATGTGCGGGGCATCACCTCGGTCCGCGACGAACTGCTCGATCGCCGGATCCAGCAGCAGACCTCGCAGCAGGGGAGCGCGGACGCCCAGGTCAATGCGCTGAACCAGCTGCAGACACTCTTTCCAAGCACAGGTTCGAGCCTCGCCTCCAGCCTCTCCAGCTTCTTCACCAGCCTTTCAGCGCTTTCAGCGAATCCCGCCGACCCGGCAAACCGCCAGACCGCCATCTCGAGCGCACAATCGCTTGTCGATCAGTTCCACACGATCTCCGCCGGTCTAAGCGGACCCGGCAACGATCTAGATACCAACGTCAAAACTGATGTCCAGCAGATCAACCAGCTCAGTGCCGAGGCGGCGAGCCTGAACCAGCAGACCGTACAGCTGAAGGCCGCAGGGCAGGATACGGGGGCAGTCGGCGACCAACTCAACCATGTCGAAAGCCAGTTAGCCTCGTTGACTAACCTCAACGTGACGCACACGACCGACGGTGACTCGATCACGACCGCAAATGGAACGCCGCTGGTGCTTGGTAATCAAAGCTACGCACTCACCACCGGCGCAGGCAGCGACGGGCACCTGCAGATCATCGACGCTGGCGGAGCGAACATCACCGCGAACATCACAGGGGGAGACCTGGGTGGAACGTTGCAGGTTCGCGACGTACAGATCCCTGCACTAACGAGTAATCTCGATACGCTCGCAACCCAGTTCGCCACGGCCTTCAACCAGGCGCAGACCCAGGGCTTCGATCAGAGTGGCAAGCCGGGCACGGCGCTCTTCAGCGTGCCTGCAGGGGGTACTGGCGCTGCGGCAGGCATTCAGCTGGTCACAAAGGATGCCACTGCCATTGCCGCAAGCTCCGACGGCTCCACAGCCAGCAACGGCAATATCAAGAATCTACTTGCCATCCAGAACACGGCACCCGCCGCCGGGCAAAGCGTCACGGTCCTCTCCTCGAACCTGGTCTATCAGATCGGCAACTTGACCGCGAATGCAACCGCGCAGTCGAGCGCGGTCAAGCTAAGCCTTACCTCGCTGAACAATCAGCAGAGCTCTGTCTCGGGCGTTTCAATCGACGAAGAGTCGACCAATCTCATCCGTTTTCAGCAGGCCTACCAGGCTGCCGCAAAGGTTGTCAGCACCATCCAGACACTCTTCGACACCACCATCAACATGATCAACTAAGGCATAAACCGATGCGCTTCAATCCCAGCCTCAACGCAGCAGTCATCAACGACATCCAGGGAAGCGACCAAAACCTTCAGACGGCTCTTCAGCAGGTCTCGACCGGCTTGAAGGTCAACACACCCTCTGACAATCCCGCCGCCGCCGCGATCGCGTTGCAGCTTCAGGCTCAAACGGCGAACGTTGACCAGTACAGCTCCAACATCGATTCCGCTCTGGCCCAGGCACAGAATGCGGACTCGGTCGTCAGCTCGGTCGTGTCACTGTTGAATCGAGCCATTACGCTCGGCACCGAGGGAGCCAACAGCACCTCGTCTGCATCCAATCGGCAGTCGATCGCGACCGAGGTGCAAGGCTTGCTCTCTAACGTTGTCTCACTCGCCAACACGACCTTCCAGGGGTTGTCGCTCTTCGGGGGCACCACCAGCGGGACGGCCGCCTTCACTGCCGACGCCAACTCACCCACCGGTTACACCTACAACGGCAACAGCGGCATCAACCAGATTGCCGTGGGCGATTCACTCACCGTCCAGGCAAACATCCCTGGTGACAGCCTGTTCCAAAATCCGAACGCAAGCGTGATCGGCTCGCTCAGCAGCCTCGCATCTGCGCTCAATAGCGGCGACAGCACGACCATCGGCAACGCCACTACCGCCATCACTGCGGCTCTCAACCACGTCACCCAGCAGCACGTGGTGTACGGCAACACGATCAATCAACTCAACGCCCAGGAAACCTACCTTTCGCAGGAGAAGGTCACCCTGAGCTCCCGTGAGTCCGGACTCGTCGGCATCGATGCAGCGACCGCCGCCGAGAATCTGAGCCAGGCAGAGACCAACAACTCTGCCATCTTCGCCGCTGCCGCCAAGGTCCTCCAGAACAGCCTCCTCAACTACCTGAAATAAACGATCCTGCTTGCATGAGCCTGGGGGGGCCCCCCCGGTAAACGCGGTGCCCCACCCGGTTTTACGTTTTAAATTTTGTGGGGGCCAAGTTTGTGCGGGCAAAAGTT
>CAXTUS010000018.1:37870-40055 GCA_964247475.1 uncultured Acidobacteriaceae bacterium
CCCCCCCCCAAACACCCTTAAAAACCCGAGCCTGGTTGCATGAGCGGGGGGGGACCCCCGCATACCGGGGGGGCCCCCAGGCTTTTGTCCTTCTGATCTTTCGTGCGTCCATCTTTCGTGCGTCCATCTGTGACGGCGTGCTGCACCAAAGAAAACGCGGAGACCGAGGTCCCCGCGCCTGCCGTTCATCTACTGTACTTATCCGTTACAGGAAAAAGGAAGATGCGCTTCGCCGTGGTTGAAGTCATTCGTCAAGGCCGGCACCGGCACACTCGCCGTCTCCATATAGCGTCCGTTAACTGCGGAGCTGTCAAGCTTCTGCCATGCCTCGCGTACCTCAACGACGATACGGATCTGATCACGAAGCATCTTCGCAGAAAGCTTGAATTGGGCCGCGAGCATCTGTCCGCGCACATGACCGTAAAAGCGCTGGACCGACGTTGCCGTCTCACCACCGGCCTGCATGTCGAGCATCGTTTCCAACTGCTGCAATACCTTGAAGCCGTGAACCAGCTGGTCGCAGCGCACCTGGATATCGCCCTGGTCCAGGGCATCGGCGGCCCGGCGCAGGTTGCCTGCAAGCGTGTCGTGCAATGCAATGACGAGGCCCACAACCGAGGCCTGCTGCGTGGCCGCCTGCCGGTAGGTAAGGGAAGCGGTCTGATAGTTTCCGTAGCTCATGAGTTATTGCTCGAATTTGGATTAAGCAGCGCCTGGATCTGTTTCAACTTCTGCGGCAGTTGTTGGATCGCGACGTCAGCCGCGTTGTACTGCGCCGTCAGCCTGGTTTGTACCGTCGTCAGGTAAAGCTCGAGCGTCTTGCTCTGATCAGAAAGGTCGCTGTACTCCGCCTTGATGCTCTGCAGGTCTACCGTAAATGCGCCCTGGGTCGGATCGGTGAAGGTAGCGAGAGAGGTCTTCAGAGAAGCCGCAAATCCATTGAGCGCGGTTCCCTGAAAGAAGTTCGTCACCGCAGCACTGTTAGCCTGGACAGCTGATGAGAGAAGCGTGGCATTCACGCTCAGGGTCCCGTCTGAGTTGGTTGAGATGCCGAGCGAGGTCAGAGTAGAGAAGCTGTTCCCGGCCGCGTTATAGTTCGTGGCATTCAGCAAGGCTGCCTGCAGGCTTTGGACGGCGCTGTCGGTCTGCAGCGTGCCTGCCGTGTTGGTGGATGAGTCAAACTTGAACTGGGAGTTCACGTCGCTGATCAGCGTGTTGTAAGCCGTCACGAACGAATTGACCGCCGTGGCGATTGAGCTTGTGTCGGGCGCAACGGCGAGCGAGATCTCCGTGCCGGGGGAGGCCCCGGCAAGATTCAGGGTCACACCCTTTAGGGCGCCGGTGACGGTGTTGGTCGCGCTGCTGATCGGTACGCCATCGACCGTAAGCGAGGCGTTGGCGCCAGTGTTGGCGCGTTTAAACGAGGCCGCACTGTCATTGGTAATGGTGAAATCGCCGGCTGTGCCGGACGTGCTCGAAACGAGCGACAGCCGTGCTCCACTGCTGTCCGTCACAACGTTCGCCGTGACGCCGAGCGCCTGGCTGTTGATCGAAGCCGCCAGCTGATCCAGCGTATTGACGCCCGATCCGACCTGGATCGTCGTCGTGGTTCCGCCAACATTAATATCGAAGCTGCCAGCAGACAGGTTCGAAGAGCTGCTCGGCTCAGCGGCAGAGTACCATGAGCCTGTACTTGCCAGGCTCTTGACCTCCACCAGGTGATTACTTGCCGCGGTGCCGCTTGCCGCAGTCGCCGTAAGCACGCTGCTGTTTGAGCTCGTAGCCGTTGCAGCGCTCAAAGCACCGCTTGTGCTCTGCAGCGCGTTCAGCGCATCGGTCAGCGAAGAGGACTCATTCACGATCTGGTTGAGGGCCGTCGCCTGCGCCGACAAGGTGCTCTGCTGCGCCTGCCAGGCGCGCTCAGGTGCGCGATCCGCATAAAGGATATCGTTGACGGCTGTGGTCACGTCAATGCCGGTTGAACCGCCCAACGCGGAGAGTACGGATGTGAGCGTAGTGCCGGTTGAGCTCATACGTTTAAGCCTCTTGTGGCTGACTTTCCCGAGACGCTGTGGATAGCTCGAGGACGCCTGCTCTAACTCTCTGGTAACTCGATCTCATGACAGAAAAGAAGCGGGGGGGGGCAAAAAAGTAAAACACCCCCAAGGCGGTTTTTAAAGAAGAA
>CAXTUS010000018.1:40065-45728 GCA_964247475.1 uncultured Acidobacteriaceae bacterium
ACTCTACCAATATCCAATATCCGGGGGGGGGTTCACCGGGCCCCCCCCCCCCGCTTCGGCTTTTTACTGGAGCAGCTTCAGAACGGTCTGAGCCTGCTGGTTGGCCTGCTGCAGCGCCGAGATGCCAGTCTGCTGAAGGATGCTGTACTTCGTATCGTTCGCAACCACCGTGCTGATGTCCGCAGAGGTGATGTTGCTCGAAGCGGTGACCAGGTTCTGGCTCGCGTTGGTGACGACGGTCGAAGCAGCCTGCAGCTGCTCGACGGTTGCACCGAGTGTGCCGCGCTGTGCGGCGACGGTCGCGATGGCCGCGGTGATCGCGGTCAGGGCTGACTGTGCAGCGGTGGCGCTGGTCAGGGCAGTGCCCGAGAGCGAGAGGCTGGTGGTGGTCAGAGCGGCCACAGATCCACCGATCGTCACCGTGCCGTTGCTCGTACCGTCAGAGGTGAAGGCCGAGACCGTCGAACCGAATACCGCGGTGCCGTTGAAGTTGGTCGAGCTGCCGATGTTGCCGATCTGGGTCAGCAGCGCCTGGAACTCGGTGTTGATCGCGGTCGACTGCGCGGTGCTGAGGCCATTGCTCGAAGCCTCGGTCGCAAGCGTGATCGAGCGATTCAGCAGTGCCGTCACCTGGGCAAGCGCACCGTCGGCGGTCTGCAGAGAACCCACCGCGTTGGTCGCGTTCAGCGAGGACTGGTTCAGCGCGGCGCCGTTCGAACCGGAGTTGATGCGCGAACCAGAAGAGAGCTGCTGGAGGCTCTTGTTGGCAGCGGCAGAGGTGATCGAAAGCTGGTTTTCAGCCTGCAACGCGGAGATGTTGTTGAGGATGCTGAGTGACATGGTGTTGCTCCTTATAGTTTTTTGACTTCTAAATTCGTTTGCCACTACTTGAGCATCGCTCGTTTAGGGCAGGCCATCTTGCTGCAGGACTTCTATCGACAACACGTTCCGTTGCGTTCAGTGCTGGACTAAAAAAACTTTTCAGCCCGCACCGGCCTCCTTTCTCATGCAGTTCTCATAGATAAAACACCGAAGACCAGGGTCACGGCTTTCTTAGAACTCATGCGAAGGGTAGTGCACTTACGTAGCCAAAATGAGCTTGGTTCGCCGGCTTGGTTGGTATCGGACGTGCAATGGCGAATGTACGCATCAAGAGTTAGAACACATCATGAGCAAACGAAAAGTAGATAAAGGGACATTGGCCGGAGTGCTGCTGGCGATCGTCGCCGTTCTCGGCGGCCTCATGCTGGATGGAGGCAGTGTTCGCCAGATCATTCAGCCGACGGCGGCCCTGATCGTGCTGCTCGGCACGCTCGCCGCTCTGCTCATCCAGTTCCCGCTGCGGATCGTGCGCGCAGCCTCTCAAGAACTCTTCGAGTTGATGACTGCGGCAGATGTTAGTCCGGATACATGGCTCGATCATCTCGTGGGCATCTGCGGCCAGGTACGTAGATACGGCATACTCACGCTTGATGCGAAGCTGAATAGCATTGAAGATGAGTTCCTTCGCAAAGGCCTGACACTTGCTGTCGACGGCGTCGGATCGCTCGAGATGCGCGATGCCATGGAAGCAGACCTGCTTCGTCACGAGGAGCAGGAAGAGGAGCTGGTGCGTGTGCTTGAAGCGGCCGGTGGCTTTGCGCCAACCCTGGGAATCGTCGGCGCGGTTCTTGGTCTCATCCAGGTGATGCAGCGAATGGATAATGTAGGCGAGATCGGGAAGGGCATCGCCGTCGCCTTCGTCTCAACCCTGTATGGCATCGGTTCCGCCAACCTCTGCTTCCTGCCGCTCGCTGGAAGGCTCCGCATCAGGATGCGCCAGAGACAGGCCCAGCGCGAGATGACCCTCGAGGCAATCCTCCTCATGCTCCAGGGCATCACTGCCGGCGGCCTCAAAGAAAGACTCAGGTCGCACCAACGTGACCTCGCCCGCGTCGAGCAGGATCAACCCCAACCCGAGTTAGCCTCCCGATGAGCCGTCAACGTAAAGCACGAAGCTCCCAGGCAGCCCCATCGCATGATCGATGGCTGCTGTCGTATGTTGATTTCGTTACACTGCTGCTCGCCGTGTTCATCGTGCTCTTCGCCACCACGTGGCATAACAAGCAGACCTTAAAGGCAGTCTCAGGCGGCATCCATTCCGGCTTTGAAGCTCTGGGCGTCGGCGCCCCCAAAAGCTCTGACACGGCGGAGCCTGCGAGCCCAAAGGTAGTATCCAGGGCGGCTCCACAAATCCAAGGCAGCGGCTTTGTTACCAGTGAACTCACCAGCCAGTTGAAAGGCGTGCTTGGCGACTCCATCCAGAAGCAGGAAATCGTCATGCAGCAGACTCCCGACGGCCTCATCATCAGCCTTCGCGAACTTGGCTTCTTCAACTCGGGTGAAGCGTCCCTGCTTCCCGGCGCCGCGGGTAAGCTCAAGCAGACAGCGCAGATCCTGATGCAGCACGGAATGGAGATTCGCGTCGAAGGACACTCCGACGATCAGCCGATCCACACCGCCGCGTTCCAATCCAACTGGGAACTCTCGACGGCACGCGCCATGAGTGTCTTGACCCTGCTGCTCGACGAAGCCGGCTTCCCGCCCACGCGCATCTCGGTTGCAGGCTACGGGCCCTACCGGCCGGTGGCCGACAATAGCACCCCCGCGGGCCGCCGCTCGAATCGCAGGGTGGACCTGGTGATCCTTGCACCGCGCAGCAGCGAACAAAAGCTTCCCTGATAACGCCTCAGCATAAATAAAGAAGAAATATTTGGTGACCCGGGCAGGAGTCCAACCTGCGACCTTCGCGTTAGGAGTGCGCTGCTCTATGCAACTGAGCTACCGGGCCACTGTGATCAGTGTAGCGCAGCCCATCCGTCATCTTTGCGGGCGCCGCTTCCATCCGTCGTCGAGCAGGCCCCGCAGGGGTGGTGGTCTCGAGCCACGGTGATAAACTTAGGCTAACTTATATGCCCTCGATCACGCGCCGAAAATCCGTCAACGTCAACATTGGAGGGGTCATCGTCGGCTCCGGAGCGCCCGTCGTGGTGCAGTCCATGACCAACACGGATACCGCCGACGTCGAAGGCACAGTCCAGCAGATTGCCGCGCTCGCACGTGCCGGCTCGGAGATGGTGCGCATCACCGTCAATAATGACGAAGCCGCCCAGGCGGTACCGGCCATCGTCGCCGGGATCAAGGAAAAGGGCTGGAACACACCCATCATCGGTGACTTCCACTACAACGGGCACCTGCTGCTGCGAAAGTTCCCGGACTGCGCCCGTGCCCTCGCCAAGTACCGCATCAATCCTGGCAACGTATCAATCGGACGCAAGGACGATGACAACTTCCGCACCATGATCGAGGTCGCAGTAGAGCATCAGAAACCCGTACGCATCGGGGTCAACTGGGGATCGCTCGATCAGGCGCTGCTGACCAGGATGATGGACGAAAACTCGAAGTCCGCCGAGCCCCTCGACGCGCGCGACGTGATGATGGAGGCCATGGTCGTCTCGGCGCTCGATAACGCTGCTGCCGCCGAACGCTATGGACTCCGCCGTGAACAGATCATCCTCTCCGCCAAGGTCTCCGGTGTCCGCGACCTGGTTGATGTCTACACCGAACTTGCCCGCCGCTGCGACTACGCCCTGCACCTTGGCCTGACCGAAGCCGGCATGGGCATGAAGGGAATCGTCGCCTCGACGGCTGGCCTTTCGCCCCTGCTGCTCGCCGGCATCGGCGACACCATCCGCGTCTCGCTCACCCCTACGCCGGGTGGGGACCGCAGCGAAGAGGTCCGGTGCGGACAGCAGATCCTGCAATCGCTCGGCATTCGCAGCTTCATGCCCCAGGTCACCTCTTGCCCCGGCTGCGGACGTACCACCAGCACCTACTTCCAGGAACTCGCCGAACGCATCCAAGGCTACCTGGTCGACTCCATGCCGGAGTGGAAGAAGTCCTACCCGGGAGTCGAGGAACTCAAGCTCGCCGTCATGGGATGCATCGTCAACGGTATCTCGCTGCCCGGCACCTTTGAAGATCCCAAAGCTCCCGTCTACGTCGACGGCAAGCTGATGAAGACGCTTAAAGGTGACCGCATCGTCGAAGAGTTTCAGGTAATTCTCGACGAGTACGTGCAGAAGCGTTACGGCGCGGGGCCTCACGCCGGAGATCATGTCACCCCGGGCACCGTGCACGCGGACGCTGTCGATGACGATGCCGTGAAGCCGGCCTTTGCCGTGCTGCAATAGCCAGGCAGTGCTCAGAATCCCCTGAGCCCGGATCCGATCCTGTGCGAACATCAGGCACATGCCACGGCCCGTGCCCGCAGAAGCCCATCCCCTCGAACGTCAGCTCACACTCAGTGACCTCGTCCTTTCGCAGATCCTCAACGTCGTCGGCAGCTCCTGGGTCGGTGTCGCCGCAGGCCTTGGCCGCGCGCAGGCCGTCGTTTGGATCATCGCGATGCTGCTCTTCTATCTGCCTATGGCAGTATCGGTCTTCTACCTGAATCGCGAGATGCCGCTCGAAGGCGGACTGTATGTCTGGGCGCGCACCGCCTTCGGTGACACGGCCGGCTTCCTCACCGCATGGAACATCTGGGCCTACGGGCTCGCGGTCTGCGCCACCATCCTCTACGCCATTCCTACCGAACTCGCTTACCTGCTCGGACCCGGGGCTGCATGGCTGCCCGAAGATCACCTGGCTTCGATGGCCATTCTCGCTTCCGTGCTGCTGCTGCTCACCCTCGCATCGCTGAAGGGCCTGGCGCTTACAAAGTGGATTCACAACGTCAGCGGTACCGCGATGGTCTCCGTCTTCGTGCTCCTGATCCTCACGCCCTTCTGGTCGCTTGCTCACCATGTTACGCTCCACTACGCGCCGCTCGCGCTCGCGCTGCCGAAGCGCAACCTCTACTCCTTCGCCCTCATGGGCCAAATGTCCGGCGCGCTCTGCGGTCTCGAGTACATCGCCATCCTGGCCGGAGAGGCCAAGGCGCCCGCGCGCAACATCAGTCGCTCGGTAGTCATCGCCTCGCCCATCATCTGCTCCATGTTCATCTTCGGCACAGGTGCTGTGCTCGCCTTCCACCAGCTCCATCCCGGCACGGCCATCGATTTCATCGCGCCCATCCCGCAAACCCTGCGCTTTGCCTTCGGCAATCACGGGGCGGGGAACGTCATAGCGATCACCGCCATCGTTTTCGTGCAAATGCGGCTGCTCGGCGCCACCAGCATGATCTTCACCGGGGTGACGCGCCTGCCCATGACCGCCGGCTGGGACCACCTCATCCCGGAGTGGTTCTCGAGACTTTCACGGCGCAACCAGACACCGGTCAACTCGATCCTCGTCAGCACGGGGATCATCGCCGCGCTTCTGCTGCTAGGCAGCCTGGGCGTCAAGGCAGTGGAGGCCTTTCAGGTGCTTTCGAACACGGCGATCGAGCTTTATATGATCGCCTACCTTGCGATGTTCGCCATCCCGATCATCGGTGCCAAGGCACTGCGCCGAAGCCTGCCCGGCTGGGTCGCGGTCAGCTCGGCTGTCGGCTTCCTTGCGACCACCTTCTGCTTCGTGCTCACCGCGTATCCGTTTGTCGACGTAGTCGACCCACGTGCGTACGCCGCCAAGATCCTGGGCACAACGCTCGCCGCGAACGCAGCCGGCTTCTTCTTCTACCG
>CAXTUS010000019.1:0-45696 GCA_964247475.1 uncultured Acidobacteriaceae bacterium
GCCGTCGTCAGCGACACCTGGCCCGATGCCGCAGGGCCTACCGACGCCAGGATGCAGACTGCAGCCAGCGCCGGGAACCCTGCAGATCCCCGCGACCCTACGCGTTTGCGCGAAGCAGCAATCCTCATTTGACTGTCTTCACCGGTAGACCGACGGACAACTCTTTGCCGGGCGTTGCGGGTCCGAGTACAACCAGATCACCCGCCTTGAGGCCGTCGGTGATCTCGGCGCTGGTCAAGGTCACCAGGCTGCCGAGCTTCACCGCAACCTGCTCGAGTTTGCCGTTGACGATCCGGTAGACGAAGTTGCTCGAGCCATCGGTGTGGAGCGCTTCGCGTGGGATCGACAGCACGTGCGAACGCATGGCTTCTGTCACGGTGACGGTTACATTTGAGTTGGGTGCAAGCTGGCCGTTCGCATCATCGACCGAGATGATGCATTCGCCCACGCTGCGCGTGCTCTGGTAAGCGATGATGGTGGTTGGGACACGCAGCACGTGGCCATGCCAGCTCATGCCGGGCTTGGCGGCCCATTCAATCTTGACCGGCTGCCCTACCTCCAGCTTGCCGATCTCCGGCTCGTCGAAGTAGGCGCGCACCTGCAGCTTGTGCAGGTCTGCGACATCCATCAGGTCATCGCCGTCATGAACAAAATCGTACTCTGAGACGGGTATGAAGTACACGCTGCCGCTATAGGGCGAGTGGATATCGACCGCTGCCAGGGCAGCCTTCGCCGCCTCAACGGCTGCCGCCGCGTCTGCGGTCCGGGCCTGTGCGTTGCTTCGTTCGTCGCTGCTGTAGCGTGTGGTCGTGTGCCCGGTGGCGTTCGCTAATGCCAGGTCGGCGGACTTCAGCCGCGCCTGCGCATTGGCGACCTCGTTGGCCGAGGCAGATCCCCTCTGCTGTAGCGCCTGGACTGCTGCAAGGTTGCTCGCGGCGGCCTCCTGCTCGAGCTTTGCGGTGTTCACGTTTGCCGAGAACTGCCCGCGCTCCTCCGTGCTGCCGCCGCGTTCGATATCGGCGAGCTGCAGCCGCGCCTGGGAGAGCTGGGCCTGAGCGGTGGCCAGCTTCGCTTTCGCCTCGGCATCATCCATACGCACCAGCAGCTGGCCTGCGTTGACATGCTGGCCTTCGTCGACCAGGATCTCGCGCACGACGCCGGGCGCAGGTGCATGCGCCTGAAAGGGTTCCACGGCCTCGACTTTGCCGTTGGTCGGAACGGTGCTCGAAAGGGTCTGGTAGGTGACGGGAGCTACCTTGACCTTCACCTGATCGCGCGTGAACGCTCGAATGGAAAACACGATTGCGACCAGTATCGCAATGCCTGCGACCCACAAAATAGGTAGGGTGGAGCGTTTTTGCTCGGGGTGGGCCATATCGTTGAAAGATCAGTCTATAAGACGCACCTGTCCTTGAAACGGCGCGACTTTATTCGATGACTCATTGTTCATCCTGGCACCCGTTTACCAGGCTCTTGAGAAGCCTGGCGCGGGCCTGGTCTCATCGCGCAACGCCGAATCTACCTTGGCCCTGACCTCGATGAGCCGGCCGAACAGCCAGATCAGGTCGGACAGCCGGTTCAGGTAGGCAAGCACCTCCGGGAGCACCCAGGCTTCGCCCTCCGGGCTCATGCCCGCCAGCCGCACCGATGCACGCTCTGCCCGGCGGCAGACCGCACGCGCGATCTCGTACGCCGCGGACTGCTGATGTGCGCCGGGCAGGGACCAGTCCGCCAGGATGCCCGGCGTGGCTTCGATCTTGTTCACCAGCTCGGTCAGGACGTCCACATCAGCCTGCGTCATGACAGGGTCCTTCTTCCGGTTCTCGGGTGGGGTTGCAAGCGCGGCGCCCACGCGGAAGAGCGTCTTCTGGATCTGCTCGGTCCATGCGCAGATATCCGCCTGGTCGCAGAGGCTGCGCGCAAAGCCGAGCGTCGAATTCAGCTCATCCACATCGCCATAGGACTCGACGCGCGGATCGCCCTTCGACGTCCTCTGGCCACCGATCAATCCTGTCATGCCTGCATCGCCCTGCTTGGTCGCTATTGAATTCATGGAAGCTCTCTTTCGTGTTTTGTGATGTTAGAGAAACAAGCAAGCGCGTCCTGGCTCCGGACGGGCGCCATTCGCGAGGTGGGAGCGCTGCCGCGCGCCTGCGCTTCCACCCCGCGAAGTGTTGCCGGTGCAGTTAGCGGATCTTCCAGGATTCGCCGCCAAAGGTGAAGCGAAGCCCACCGCGCAGATTGAACGGCAGTGCTGGATAGCCGAACGCTTCCGCATAGCTCTGGTTCAGCAGGTTTTGAAGATTCGCATAGGTGGTCAGGTGCGCATTGATCCGGTAGTCAGCCGAGAGCTGCAGCCGCTGGTAACTCCCATCGAGATTCCGGTTGGGAAGCAGCAGCGAGTTGCCGAAGTTGACGTCGGACCCACCCAGAAAGGTCGAGTCATCGCGTCGCCCGACCAGCGTCCCGCTCAGCTGAGCGTTGATCCGGCTGTGCGCATACTGCAGCGAAAAGTAGCCGCTGTGGGGGGCGCGACGGAACGGCCGGGCGCCCACCAGAGGGCCGAAGTTGCCGATCGGCAGAGTGGCGAAGGATGACGTGTCATTGAAGCTCGCACCGAGCGCATCGGACGAGAACGAGCGATCGACCACCGCATCGAGCCAGGTGTAGCCGGCGCGGGCGAAGAACCGGCGACTCAGCCTCAGCTCCGATTCAAGCTCCACCCCCTGCGCACGCTCGGCCAGCGAGTTCACATAAGCGCCTGCGCCGAAGAGGTTGGGATCGTTCGCCTCGGCGGCGGGCACGCCCAGCAGCACCAGGCCGTCAGGGTTCACGTACTCGATGACGTTGGTGAACTGGTTGTGGAAGTAGGAAAGGTTGACCCGGGCACGCGCATCGCCAAACTGCTGCTCGACGCCTGCGTCGTAGGTGCGGCTATATTCGCCGCCGAGCGGCCTGGTGCCATATTGGGCGATCAGCGCGGAGCCGTTCGGCAGTGCGGAGAACGCACCGTAGAGTGAATAGACCTGGTCGCCGACGGTCGGCTCCTCCACCCCCTTGCCGAAGCTCGCGTGCAGCTTGGTCCCCGAAAGGAACCGTGACGCCGCCGGGCGCACGGCATAGTAGGCGGCTGATGCACGCGGCGTCAGCGCCTTGCCGTAGAGCGCGTTGTCCTCGATGCCTGATCCCAGCACGTAGTGGAAGCGGGTGCCGGCGTCGCCTGCAAGCTGCAGGCTGTAGCTGTAGTTACCTCGGCGCGCGCTCGAGAATGCTGACTTTCCATTTTCCGCCTCGTACTTGAAGGCGCCGAGCGCGTTCAGGTGGCTCGTGAGGGCGTAGTCGGTCTGCGCGTAGATGAAGCTGCGACGTGTGGTCGAGGGCGACGCGGTAGGGAAGGTCGTTGCGAAGTCGCCCGTACCGACGTAGTCAAACAGCGCCTGGCCGGTGACGCAGTAACCGTTCGCGCCTGTGATGGTGACCGGGCTGCCCAGGGTGTAGCCGGAGGCGGGATCGAAGGTTCCGCTGGGAGCGTACTGAATCCGGTCATAGTTGATCGCCTGCCAGCCGTAGCGCAGCAGGTTGTGCCAGCGCGCCGTGGTCTGCTGCTGCACGGCCCCGTTGAGGAAGGTTTCCCGATAGAACTGGTTGACGAAGTCCGGGATACCGTAGAGGCCGAGCGCGTTCGGATTGCCGCTGTTGGTGTCGAGATGGCGGAAGGTGAAGCGGAGGTCGGTGCGCGAGTCGGGCGTGTAGCCAAAGTTCCCGTAGGCCGTGGCGTTATGGTACTGGTCGTTCGGCAGATTGTTGGACGTTTGAAAGGCTGCCACGCCGGTGTCGAAGTCGAAGTGCGAGTGCGCGCCGGCTATCGAGCCCTCCTGCCTAAGCTGGCCGAGGTTGCCGCCATCGACCGCGTAGGTAAAGAGCGGAAGCGGCGTCTGGCCGCGTGCGGTTGAAAGCGAGACGACGCCCGAGAGTGCGTCCGAGCCGTAGAGGACGGAGCTCGGCTGGCGCAGGACCTCCACGCGTGCGATGCCGGTCGAGGCCAGGGTGGAAAGATCGGCCAGCGAGCCGATGTCATTGACCGGCACGCCGTCTACCAGCACCTTGGTGAAGTTGGAGTCGCCGCCACGCAGGAAGAGCGACGCGGCGCCGCCGTTCTGGCCGGTCGCCGTGATCTGAACGCCAGGCACCAGGCGCAGAGGCTCCTGAAGCTCGAGTGCGTGGGCGAAGTCGGCGGCCTGGTCCAGCAGCGTGATGGGCGCGCCCGATTGAGCGAGCGGCGTAGGCGTGCCGGTGGCGGTGACCGTCACCTCGTCCGAGCGGGTGGGTGTTCTGAGGGTGATCTCCTGGGCGTCGTTCTTCTGGCTTGAGAAGTAGGTGGATGGGGTCAGGGTCTCGCGAAAGCCGGGAGCGCTGACGCCGATGCGGAAACGACCGCTCGCAGGCGTGCTCAGGCTCCAGCTACCGTCCGGGCCCGAGGTGGTGGCATCGAGGATCTTCTTCTGATCATCGACCGACACCAGGTAAACTTTAGCGCCCGGGACCAGCGCGCCGAGCGGATCCTGAACCACACCATGAAGGTTATGCAGATTTTGCGCTGAGAGGGAAAGAGATACCGCGGCCAGGCCAATGGCGGCGAGGCGTGCGGCGGGATGGATCGAGTGCATGGACGCTCCTGATCAGCGCGAGACACGAGCCTCGCGCTGCGGATGAGCGGGATGGATGTGTACGGAAGCGGCTGGGCAGACCCCCAAGCTCTCCATCGAACGAAGAGGGAGGCAGGCCGCAGTGCTCTTCAGCTCTCCCTACGGAGCTGAACAAAGCCCTTACAAACCTGGCCGGTCTCCTGACTTCGCGCCTCGTCGAGCCTGTTTCCCGGAACGACCTTCCCGGATTGCTCCAGTGGTCCGTACGTTGTTCCTGCTCTAAGCGCTTACAGTTACGGGGTAGCGACGGATTTGCACCGTCTTCCCGACACCAGATTTCAAGTGTGAGGGTAGCATGAGGCGGCTGCGGAAAAGCAAAAACAACCTCCTTTTGGGGGGGGCGGGCCCCCCCGGCGCCCCACCCCCACTATGTGGTCGCCGTCCGCGACTAGGACGCTTTTGTTTTAAGCGCGGCGCAACGCGCCATGATCTTCGTCTCGATCCGGTCCTGGAGATCAGGAGGGAAGTCGTAGAGCTCGTGGTCGCGATAGATGTTGATGGTCTTGGTGGTCGAGTCGAGAACGACCTCGCAGTGCTTACACTCGGCGATGTGGTGCTCAACTTCGGTCATCAGATCCGGAGGCACGTTGCCGTCGAAGAAGTCGGTGAGCTTTGCGAGGAAGTCTGTGCAGGTCATGAAGGGTTACCGGTTCATCTTGCCTTGCCGAGCCCGAGCGATGAGGGCGAAAGCGAAGGGTTCTGTTTGAAATATCGGCTCAATCGTTCTCGGAGTTGAAGCCTAGCACGCAGGAGCCTCGATTTGACAGCAGGAACGCTGAGCCCAAGTGCCTCGGCGGTTTCCTCGGTGGACAGGTTTTCGATGTCGCGCAGGGTAAAAACGGTGCGAAAACCTGGCGGCAGCCCTTGAATGGTCTTCCGCAGGATGTCCCCCAGCTCTGACTGACCGTAAAGCTGCTCGGGATTAGGACGCCATTCGGCGAAGTCGCGCGGGATGGAACCCTCTTCGGTGTGAACGTCTTCGTCCATCGACACGGTCTTCGAGGTTTTGCGCTTGCGCAGACGCATCAGCGACTCGTTGACCGCGATGCGCACCAGCCAGGTGGAGAACTTGGAGTTGCCCTGGAACTGGTCGAGCTTCTGGTAGGCCTTGAAAAAGACGTCCTGCGTGATGTCCTCGGCGTCTTCCCGGTTCTGCGTAATGTGCTGGGCAACGCGGAAGATCTGCCGGTCGTACTGCCGGATGAGAGTCTCGAAGGCGCCCGTGTCGCCCTCTTTGGCACGCGCCACGAGGGCAACGTCGGGATGGATCTCTTCGGTCTCTGGCGATTGGATGGCAGGCATATGCAGGTAGGGCAAGCGGCGTTCGGTGCAGCGTGGAGCAGGCTGAGTTTCGCACGCGAGCTTGCCAAACCTGATCTTACCCGCTGTGCCGAAACGGGGCAAACGAAGAGTTTTAACGGCGCCTGGACGACGGCGAGGGGCGCTTGCCTGGGCGGGAACTGCGAGAATGGCCTGGGTGGTGGTGAAGCGTATCTGGTTTGATACATGCGTCTTCCGCGCCACACAGCGGAGCGACCGTCAGCGTCTACAGTGGAAGGAGCGGGAACTGGCGCCCCGGGGATGGTGCATTTTCCTGGCTATTGTTTTCAGGGCTTTTTGCTGGTGAGTGTGGTGAGTGTATGGCGAGGGTTGATTTTGGGTCTGAAGGGTAAGAGCTGTCTCTGGCTATTGAGTGTGATCCTGGTCTGTTCAGGGGCAGCAGCGTCTGCCGGTGCGACGTCCGGTGCGGGCGCGGGCAGGCCGGTGAAGCGCGGCAAGCCGGCCAGGCAAGCCTCGCACGCGGCCGGGAAGCGGGCCGGTGCCAAGGCTTCCGGAAAGGCAAGTGCGCGAAAGCGGGGGGCCGGCAAGGCTGCTAAACCACTCACCAGGGCTCAGTTGAAGGCGCAGCAGCGGCGAGGGGCTCGGTCGCCCGAGGTGGTGGGTCGGGCGATCCGGCTCAATACCGCCTTTGTGGCTTCGGCGACCCTGCGTCCGATGGCTCAGCAGCTTGCCTCCACCCGCTCGACGGCAGCCTTTGCTGCGGTGAACTCCTATGCCGCGAGTCATCCCGGGGACGGCGCCGAGACAGCCTACCTGGCGCTCGGTCACGCGTACTCGCTCGATAAGAGATATGGAGAGGCGGCGGATTCGTTCCGGCGCTCCGGAAACGCCGGCCAGCCTTTGAGCGACTACGCGGACTACCTAGGCGCGCAGGCGCTTGTCGCGGCGGGCCGCTTCGGCGAGGTGCCGCCGCTGCTTGAACACTTCGGAGATCGCCATCCGGACAGCGTCTTCATTCCGTCCGCCCCGATGCTGCTGGCAAACGCCTACTCGTCTGCCAACAATCCTGGCGCGGCGGTGAAGGTGCTCGAACCCCTGCTGGGCACCCCGGTGGCCGAACATGCGGACTTCAAGCTGGCGCTTGGCAGGGCATACCAGGCTTCGGGGCAGGCCGG
Organism: uncultured Acidobacteriaceae bacterium; assembly: GCA_964247475.1. Classification (GTDB taxonomy): domain Bacteria; phylum Acidobacteriota; class Terriglobia; order Terriglobales; family Acidobacteriaceae; genus Edaphobacter. Next base: position 7,163 of record CAXTUS010000019.1, read on the forward strand.
GAAGGCGATCGCGCTCTTCCGTTCGGTCTATCAGAATCAGCCGCTGACGAACGAGGCGACGCAGGCTGCGCTGCAACTGAGTTCGCTTGGCTCCGGGCCCTCTGCCGCCGAGCGCAAGGTGCATGCCGATCAGCTCTTCAATGCGAAGCGCTATTCGGAGGCGAGCAACGAGTACGGAGCGATCCGCAATGATCCGAGCCTCGGTCAGCAGGACCGCGACGGCCTGGTGATCTACAGCGCGGTTTGCCAGTTGAAGCTGAAGCACCTGGACCGGCATGACATTGACAAGCTGCCGGCGACCAGCGACGACACTGCCGCGCTGAAGCTTTATCTTTATGCCGAGATCTCGCGCACGGAGAAGGACCGCGCCGGGCACGATGGCTACATCGCGCAGATGGTCGACCGGTACCCGCACAGCCGCTGGCTCGAGGAGGCGCTCTACTCGGGCGGCAACATGTACCTTCTGACCCGTGATGCGGAGCAGGCGATCTACCATTACAAGCTGCTGGTGGAGCGCTTTCCGAACAGCTTGTATGCGCCGAGCGCGCATTGGCGCGATGCCTGGATGAACTACCGTTTGCGGCGGTACCCGGAGGCGGCACGCCTGATGGATGAGCAGGTGATCCGTTACGGAGCCGGCATCGAGGCTCCGAGCGCGCTCTACTGGAGGGCGCGCATCTATGAGGAGCAGGACCGCGACTTCGCCCATGCCGCGGCTTACTACAAGTCGCTCGATCTGAACTACACGAACTTCTACTATGGCGTGCTTGCGCGAAAGCGGCTGACCGTTTTGGGCGCTCAGGCGGAGGTCGCGCCGACGGCTGCGCTGACGGCGGTGCGGAAGCTCGAGGTGCCGGACCTGGCGGATGCGGTGCCCGAGGACGACCCTCATGTGATTAAGGCCAAGCTGCTGGCGAATGCCGCGCTGAACGAGTTCATTGCGCCCGAGATTGCGGCCGGTGAGGATTCGGCGCAGTGGGGCGCGCTGGCGCAGGCACAGATCTATGCTTCCTATGGTGAGGTGACGCGGGCTCTGCAGTCGATGAAGAAGTCCGGCATCTCGTTCTTTGCGCTGCCGACGAGCGCCGTTCCGAGGAGCTACTGGACCCTGATCTTCCCACAGCCTTACTGGGGGGACCTGGTTGCGGACTCCGAGCGCAACGGGCTCGATCCTTACCTGGTCGCGTCGCTGATACGCCAGGAGTCGGAGTTCAATGCAGGCGCGGTAAGCCCTGCGCGCGCGATGGGGCTGATGCAGCTGATTGCCGTCACCGGCAAGGAGAATGCGAAGAAGGAGGGGCTGAAGGGCTTCAATGCGATGCAGCTTCTGAATCCTTCGGTCAACCTGCAACTGGGCACGCGCAATCTGCGTGGCGTCCTGGACCGATTTGGGGGCCAGCCGGAGTATGCGCTGGCTGCCTACAACGCGGGCGATGTGCCGGTGAGGCAATGGATGGCGGCCGGCGACTACAAGGATGTGGCGGAGTTCGTCGAGTCGATCCCGTATACCGAGACTCGCGAATATGTGCAGGCGATCCTGCGCAACCGGGAGCTCTACCGTATGCTCTACCCGGTTCATTAGCGGGATCAGAGGAGAGTGGGCGAAGGCTGTATTCTGAAGGTGGCGCCCGGATGGTGAAATTGGCAGACACAGAGGACTTAAAATCCTTCGCCCTTTTGGGAATGGGGGTTCAAGTCCCCCTCCGGGCACCATCCCATAGCCTCGCTTCCTGGCAGCCAAGTGGTAGCTGGAAGCTGCGGGACTGTAAGTGGGTCGCCAGCTCCGGTGTCATTCCTAACGTTAGTCCTGTTGCCAGCATGTGCCGGGAGCGGGTGCTCGACGTTGAACGAGAGACCACGGTGGCGCTGGGCCTATGTTCTTGGCCGTTCGCGGCAGCATCTCAGTCGGGAGCAGCCGGTCGCGCGGTCGCGATCAGCGGGCAGAGCCAGGCGCTTACCGGCGGGCTTACGAGGGGGGAGGAACGTTTGAGTCATCAACACTTCTGCGACGTTGGGGGACACCTTTGGACGTGCGAAGGGATGGCAGCGCGTCCGGAAGGCGGATCTCCAAAGCCTGTTCCGTGTCGCTGCTTCGTTCACGAGGTGCCGATCGAGCAAGGGGACCATACCGGCTGCCCGATCGAGTTGCTTGCTTGTCCGCTTCATCAACCTGCGTTTGAAGTCGGGGTTACCGAGGAGGATGTGAGGTCTCGGGTGCCAGCCAATTTCTTCCTCGAGCCAGGCCTTCCATCGCGCAAGGCTGTTGGATTCTGCCTCTGGTGCGGGTGTGACTTCCAGTCGGTGGAGGAGATGCTCCAGCATCACGCAGGCGACCTGAAAGGCTGTCCCGCCTTTGCCGAAGGTCTCGACCCGGGGGATGGATGCTGCTGAGAACCAAGGAGTACAGGTGTCGCTTAGCTGTCGCAAAGGAGGAGGATGGTTCTTGTTCTGTTCGGTGACACGCATCAACTCCATCGCGAGGTGGAAGTGCCTGCGGGCGACATCCTGATCTGCGTTGGCGACTTCACCATGTTCAGTAAGAGCATGGCGGCGATTAGAGACTTCAGCGACTGGCTGGGGGAACTGCCGCACCGGCACAAGATTGTTGTTCCAGGCAATCACGAGTTTTTTCTCGAAGCGAATCCTGACCGGCGGTCGCTTCTCGCCAACGCCCGGGTGTTGATCGACGAGGGGCTTGAGATTGACGGCCTCAAGATCTATGGCTCGCCGATGACCCCGCTGTATGGAGCGGCCTTCGGGATGTCCTCGCCGCGCGATCGGGAGCGTCATTGGGCAAAGGTGCCGGATGACATCCATGTGCTCCTCACGCACGGACCGCCGCTGGGTATTCTCGACCTTGCTGCGGGGCAGGCAGAGCGGATCGGAGATCCGGAGTTGCTCAGGCGGGTGGGGGAACTCTCTGCGCTGCGGCTGCATGCCTTCGGGCATGTTCACGGAGCGCACGGGATGACCGAGCGGGAGGGTGTGACCTATGCAAACGTCGCGCTGATGGGCCACCTGGGAGACCTGGTGCATGCGCCAACCGTGCTGCGGATCGGCCGCAGTGACCGGTGATCCCGAGGAGATTTCTGGCTCTCTCAGGCTCGCTCTTCGAGGCTGGCCAGGGAGCTGCGATCGTGCGCGGCGGGCGTGGCGTAAGAGCGGAGGCGCCTTTCCCCGGGTGCTCGATTGTGGCTCAACCTCCCAGCAGGACGGCCGCACGTGGCGAAACGTTTGCGTCCTGGCTGCTGCTCTCGCATGAACCCGCGTGCAGCATGAAGAAGAGGGCGGGGTACACCAGCAGTTCGAGCAGGAACGAGGTGATGATGCCGCCGATGACCGGAACCGCGATATGGCGCATGATCTGGGCTCCCGGGCCGCTGGCCCACAGGATGGGAAGCAGACCTGCGAGCATGGCGCTGACGGTCATCAGCTTGGGTCTCACGCGACGTGCCGAGCCTGCGATGATGGCCTCGATCAGGTCTGCCTGGGAACGCAGCAGGCCGGCCCTCGAGAACTCTCGATGGCTGAGGTCGAGATAGAGCAGCATGAAGATGCCGGTCTCGGCATCGATCCCGATCAGTGCGATGAGGCCCACCCATACTGCGACGCTCAGCTTGTACCGGAGGATCGCGAGCAGCAGGAAGGCCCCGATGGTAGAGAAGGGAACGGCGAGCAGAACGATGGCCGCGCGAACCCAGGAGCGGGTAGCCAGGCGCAGCAGCAGGAAGACAAGTCCAAGCGTCAGCGGCACGATGAGCATGAGACGCCTGGTGCTGAGTGCCATATTTTCAAACTGGCCGTCCCAGCGCAGGGTGTAGCCGAGCGGCAGATGCAGGTTTGCGGCAAGGGCCTGCTTGCCCTGCTTCATGAAACCCGCGATATCCTGCCCGGCGAGGTCGAGATAGACATAGCCTGTGATGAGACCCTGCTCGTCGCGGATCATGGCAGGACCGCTGCGCCGCTCTATGGCAGCGAGCGTGCCGAGCGGCACCTGGCGGCCAGGGACGCCCGTCGGGATGAGCACCTTGCGCAGCGCAGGGAGGTCGCTGCGGAAGTCGCGCATGTAGCGCACGTTGACCGGGTAACGTTCCACTCCTTCGACGATCGTCGTGACGTCCTGACCGCCCACCGCGTTGCTGAAGGCGGCCTGTGCCTGTGCGATCGAGATGCCGTAGCTTGCCAGGCTGCTCCGGTTCCAGGTGACATCGACGTAGGATCCCTGGGTTGTCCGCTCGGGGTATACCCTGCCAGCGCCTGGGACCTGGGTGAGGATCTGCGCAGCCTGTTCGCTGATGCGCGCGACTTCCTCAGGATCACTGCCCATGATCTTGAGGCCAAGCGGGGTGCGCATGCCGGTCGAGAGCATGTCGATGCGTCCACGGACCGGCATGGTCCACGCGTTGTTGACGCCGGGGATCTGGAGCAGGCGGTCGAGCCGTTCGGTGAGCGCGGCGACGGGGTCCGCAGGGCGCGAGAAGAAGTGGTGATCTGCGGGGACAGGCCACTGCTCGCGCGGCTTCAGCGTGATCACCACCTCCAGCATGGTGAGCGGCGCGGGGTCGGTGACGCTGGTTGAGCGGCCCACCTTGCCGAGCACGTGACTGACCTCCGGCTGTGCAGCAAGCAGGGCATCGATGCGCTCGAGCAGCGCCTTCGCTTCAGTGAGCGAGTACCCGGGCGGGGTGGAAGGCATGTAGAGCAGCACACCTTCTTCCATGGGCGGCATGAGCTCCGTGCCGAGGTGCAGGGCAAGGAAGCAGGAGAGGATGCCGAGCGCAAGCGTTGCCGCGAGCAAGGGGAGATGGAACCGGATCGACCAGCGCACGGCTTGCTCGTAGCGGGCGAGCAGACGGCGGGTGAAGCGGGACGGACCGGCGGGCGCGATGAGGAAGAAGCGGCTGAAGCGGCTGAAGCGGCTGGCCTGGCTGAGCTGACGGGAGGTATGAACCCGGGCGACGATGACGCGGAGGGCGGGATCAAGTGTGATGGCGAGCAATGCACCCACCAGCATGGCGAGGCTCTTGGTGAAGGCGAGGGGACGGAAGAGCTTGCCTTCGTCCCCGGGGAGTGTGAGCACAGGCAGGAACGCGACGGCGATGATGAGCAGCGCAAAGAAGGCCGGCTCCGCGGTCTCCTTGATCGCGCCGACGATGACGTCGATCTGACTCCCCGGGCAGCCGCGGGCGGTCCATTGCTGAAGCCTGATGTGGCTCTGCTCGACCACGATGATCGAGGCGTCGACCAGGGCGCCGACGGCCATCGTAAGTCCGGCCAGTGACATGATGTTCGCGGTGATCCCCATGGCGTGAAACGGGATGAAGGAGATGAGCAGGGCGACAGGCAGAGTGGCGATGGGGATAGCCGCACTGGGCAGGTGGCGCAGGAAGATGAGGATGACGATGCACACGGTGAGGATCACCTCGAGCAGGGTGAGCCTCACGTGCCTGACGGCTTGTTCGATCAGCTGCGATCGGTCGTAAACAGGCAGGATTTCGACTCCCTGCGGCAGCCCTGGCCGGATCTCGTCGAGCCGAGCTTTGACGCGCGCGACGACATCCGGCACGCTTTCACCATCGCGCATGATGATGGTCCCTGAGACCGTCTCGCCGCGGCCGTCGAGGTCTGCAGCGCCGCGGCGGAGGTCGGGTCCGAGGATGACCTGGGCTACATCCGAGACTACGACCGGTGAACCTGCGGACGAGGCGGCGAGGGCGGTGCCGGCGAGATCCTGAAGCGTGTGGGCTCGACCGGACCCGCGCACCATGGCCTCTACGTCACCCAGTTCGAGCAGCCGGGCGCCCGTGTCAGTGTTGGTGTCGCGCAGGGCGTTCGAGACGTCGTTGATGCTGAGGTTGCGATCCTGCAGCTTGAGCGGATCGACGTTGACCTGGTAGACCTTGCTGAAGCCGCCCACGGTGGCAATCTCCGCGACCCCGCGCACGGTGCGGAGCTGGGGACGCAGATAGAAGTCCTGAAGGGAGCGAAGCTCCGCGGGATCGTGGGCGCCGCTGCGGTCGACGAGCGCGTACTGAAAGATCCAGCCGAGACTGCTGGCGTCGGGCCCGATCGACGTGGTCACGCCTGGGGGGAGCGCCGGGAGAACGCTGTTGAGCGCCTCCTGGGCGCGGGTGCGGGCCCAGAAGATGTCGGTGCCGTCTTCAAAGATGGCGTAGACGTAGGAGGAGCCGAAATCAGTGACGGCACGTACGGTCTTGATGCGGGGCGCGCCGCTGAGCGCATTGACGATGGGTGCGGTGACCTGGGTCTCAAGCTGAATGGGGTCACGGTCCCAGCGTGCGCAGAGGATGACCTGAGTTTCTGAAAGGTCCGGGATGGCGTCGATGGGGATGCGCTGCATGCTGAACCAGCCGGCGACGGCCAGTGCGAGCGTGAGGATCAGCGTCCAGACGCGGTGCCTGGCTGAAAGCTCGATGACCCGCGCGATCATGGCAGGACCGCTGTCTGCACGCTTGCGACCTCGTGCTGGTCTGCTTGAGGCGACGCATGAGTGTGAGCGAAGCTGGCTTTGCATTTGAGCGAGCAGAAGTGAACGCGGCGGCCTTTCAGCTCCGCCGAAAGCGACTCGTCGATCGTGGCGAGCGGCATGCCGCATACCGGGTCGGTCTCTCCGGCGGCGAGCGAGGCGGACGGGGGTGCGCTGTCCGCCCGCAGACGGGTTTCGGAGTCGAGCAGGAAGGCTCCGTGCGCGACCACCTCGTCGCCGGGCCTGATGCCGTCGAGGATCTCGACCTGGTCGCCTGCCTCGGCGCCGGTCCTGACGACGCGAGCGAAGAAGGCGCCGTCGGGCGCTCTCAGGTACACCACCTTGCGGGTACCGGTATCGATGACGGCAGAAGCAGGCACCTGGAGCGTCCCGATGCTGGCGTGCGGAACATCGACCCGGACGAACATCCCGGGCCGCAGAACGGCTCCGGGGTTTGTCAGCTCCAGGCGCACCTTGTACGTGCGCGACTGTGGATCAAACTGCCGGGCGTCGCTGATGCGCGCGCTCATGGTGCGGTTGTCGTAGGAGACCTGGACGTTGTGTCCGGGAAGGAACGATGCCGCGTCGTGCTCGGTGACGTCGGCGAGTACCCAGACCCGGGATAGATCGGCGATTCTTGCGAGGTCACTCCCTTTCGGCAGCGCCTGACCGACGCTGATATTGCGCTCGAGCACGATGCCATCCGAAGGCGAGACGAGATCGACGTCTCGCGTGACCTCCCGGGTGCGTGCGAGATCGCGGATCTGGCGGGAATCGAGCCCGAAGGTGCGCAGCAGCTCTTCTTCGGCCCTGGCTTGAGCCTTTGCTGTGTTGATGAGGCCTTCGTTGCGGGCGGCGGTTGCGTTTTGATCGAAGCTGCCCGAGGCAAGGATGTATGCCTGGACGGCGTTGTAGAGATCGCGTGTAGGCACGAAGTAAGTGGCGAGCCTGGTCTGCCGGTGGACGAAGCTGCCGGGCGAGAAGTTTGAGACGGAACGTACGACACCGTCGGCGAGTGCGGTCACCCTGAAGACGCGGCTCTCATCGGCCGCGACGACGCCGTGGGTGGTGAGATTGCTGAGCATTGAGCCGTCGCTGACCTTGACCGTCTGCATGCCGCTGAGCCGGATGGCCGAGTCGCTGATCCTGATCTGGCCTGGATCGCCGGCGGGGACGGTCGGAGAGGGCTGTGAGTCGAAGACCGGCTCAAGCGCCATGCCGCAGTCGGGTGCGGTCCCTGGCTTGTCGGAGCGGTAGGCCGGGTGCATCGGGTCCTGGTAGAAGAGCAGCTTAGGGGTGGATGAGTGCGGGCCGGGTTGGGGGCTCGGGTCAAGGTGTGCTCCTGCCCAGTAGCCGGCACCGAGGGCAAGCAGCAGGAGAGGTGCGACGAACGTGGAAACCTTGATTTGAAGCGGATTCATAGGGCAGTCCCAGGGCAGTGATGCGAAAGACATCCAGCAGGAAAGGGGATTGAAGCAGCACGGGCGGGATGCTGAGGGCATCCCGCCCGCCCGGACTAACGGCCGTTCAAGGTGATTCTTGGCGATGTTGCTGAGGTGTTGATGGTGAAGGTGGACGTGGTGGTGTTCTTGTTGGTGGGCTTATAGGTGACCGATACCGTGCAGCTGTAACCGGAGGGCAGCGTGCTGGGTGCCAGGGGGCAGCTGTGAGTGATGGCAAACTGACCTGACACAGCGGGAATGCTGTTGATGGTAAGGGGGCTGGTTCCGGTGCTGTTGACCGTGATGGTCTGAGCGGCCGGGGCGGTCCTGACGAAGTTGAGAGTGGTTGGGGTTGCGGAGACGCCGGGCACAGTCACAGTGCCGCTGAGTGCGACGGTCTGCGATGCTCCTGCTGCTGCCGGGATGTTGATCTGCAACGAAGCGGTGAGCGGCTGCGGCAGCGACGCATTGCCGCTGGTAGGCGTGAACCCGAGAGTGACCGTGCACTGACCGCCCGCAGGGACGCTCGCCGCGGTAGAGCATGCACCGTTTGCCGGGCTCCCGAGGATGTTGAACGGCCCCGGGTTAGCGCCCGCGAGTCGTATCTGGTTGAAGGAGAGTGGTGCCGTGCCCTGGTTCGAGACGGTGACCACCTGGGTGGGTGAGGCGACGCCGACGTTTGAGGTGAACGAGAGGCTTGTGCTCGACAGCACCATCTTCGGTGCGCCGCCGATGCCGGTAAGGGTTACGGTCTGGGTGCCAGCGGGGTCGTTGGTGCTGATCCCGATGGTTGCGTTCTTGACGCCCGCAGCCAGCGGCGAGAAGGTGACGGTGATGGTGCAGGCTCCTCCTGCCGGGATGGTTGGCCTGGCGCAGCTGTTCTTGAAGCTGTAATCCCCGGTTGCCTGGGTGAGCAGGATGCCGGTGCCGGTCAGGTTGGTAGCGGCGGTGCCGACGTTGGTGAGCACGAACCTCTGTGTGGGCGCGCTGGTTCCTACCAGCTGCGTGTTGAAGTTGAGCGTCGAGGGAGCGACCGAGAGCGCTGTTCCGGTACCACTGATTGCAGCCTGCAACGTCTTGTGCTGGTTATCGCTGGTTCCGATCGTCAGGATGGCGGTTCGTCCCTGAGGGGCGGAGGCCACGGTTGGCTTGAAGGTGATGCTGATCGGGCAGGAGGCCTTTGCCTGAACGCTCGATCCGCAGCTGCTGCTCAGGATGAAGTCCCCGGCCGCTGGACCTGAGAGGACAGGCGCCGAGGTGATGGTGAAGGGCGCAGTCCCGGTGTTTGCCAGGGTGATGACCTGAGGTTGAGAGGGAGTCTTCAACGCCGTGATGCCGAAGGCGAGTGAGGTGGGGGACAGGCTTGCGATGGGGGCCGCTGAAGCCGCCACATTCACTGTGCCGGTCCAGTCGGAGTTAAGAACGGTGGTTGATCCAACCTGGCTGTTGAAGAGCTTGCTGGCGGCCACCCTGTAGAAGCTGGCGACGGTGGGGTCAGAGGCGGAATCGCTGAAGGGCGTCACTGGTCCGAGGGCCAGCTGGCTGGTCAACGTTACGCTCGGGCTTATGGTGAAGGTTTGCACGTTCTGGGTAAAGGCGGGATCGGTGGCACGCTGGATCTGGAAGCCGCTGGCGCTTGCCGCCGTGTTCGTCCAGTTGAGCGTGACGCTGGTATCCGCGTTACGGGTCGCGGTGAGGCCGGTGGGAGCTTCAGGTGGAACCTGCATGATCATCGGCCGCATCATGTCGTTCTCTTCGTGGCCGAGCAGATGGCAGTGCCAGGTGTACTCCCAGCCCATGTTGGTGAGTTTGTTGCTGGTCGTGATGGGGTTGTTGGTGGTCGGGTCCACGTTGGTGAAGCTTGAGCTGGTGGCGCCTTCCTGCATCGTCGGGTCGAGCAGACGGTAGTTGTCCGGCAGAGAGAAGGGCAGGGGAGGAAGAATGGGCTTGAGCGCGACAATGGTATCGGTCAACGGGTTCATGCGCACCGATTCCTTCCAGCCCATTTCGTTCAAATCCGGCGGGTACATCGTTCCGTCCCACGCCACCCGGTTGATCACCTGTACGTTGAAGAGGTGGAAGTGTACAGAGTGGGTATCGACGCCGTTGTGCGTGATCTTCCAGATCTGCATTTCGCCGTTGTTCAGGGTCTCGGTCGGGGGGTCAATGAACCACTGCTGCAGGGTGGTCTGGGTGAGGAAGTTAGTGAAGGGAAGCTCGGTTCCGAGCTGAGCTGTCATGCGTCCCCAGTCGGTGTCGAACTCTTCCGCGATGGCTTTGTTCTGGAGCGGGATCTGTTTGCCGGTGAGGGTGGTTGCGTTGGCCAGGGCGAGGAAATGCGGTTTGCCCGGGGCCGGCGCCGGGTCGTAGGCGGTGTCCTGGATGAAGGCGTAGTTGGGCGCCGAGCCGTATGCCGGCTCTGGAACGAGGGGCGCATCCTGCATGGCGGCATAGACGCCTCCATTCATCGCATTCGTGAACCCGGCAGCCGAGAAGCCCTGCGGCTTGGGGTCTGCGGAGCTGCTGACAACGAACTGCATGACGGTGCGGGTGTTTGGCCCATAGCCTGGCAGCGTTGTTGGCGCTCCGCCGCTTGCGCTCTGATCAGGATCGCCGGTGTAGTAATCGAGCCGTGAATCGAAACCTGGATCGGGTGCGGGCGCGTCGTTGTAGAGGATCAGCACCGCTCCATCCGGTACTTTGCTGAAGTCAACGACGATGTCGGCGCGTTCCGCCGGACCTACCAGCAGCGCATGATCCTTGACGTTGAGCGAGGTGATGACGCGACGGTTGTATTCATAGTTGACCGGCTGACTTGCGATCGGGACCGCTGCGGGGAGGAAGCCGCCTTCGTTGCCGATCTGGATGATGCTTGGGCCAGCCATGGCTGGATCGGGGACGCCACCATCGCGGCCGTCGGTAGGCCAGGTTGAGGGGAAGCCCGCGGTAGGAACCATCTTGACTTCGGTGCAGGCCGATGCGGCGACGCCGCCTTTGCAGGGGTTGCCGGCAGCGTCAACGGCATAGTAGAACTGCAGGTTCCAGTGGCGCTCGTTCGACGCGTTGAGGATCCGGAAGCGGTAGGCGGAGTTGCCTACCTTGAGTGTGGGATAGGGGGTGCCGTTGACCAGCGGGGTGTCCATGAAGGATTCCTGGACCGCTGACGGGTTGGGAAATGCCGGGATCGTGATGGTGCTGTTCGGAGAAGTGAAGTCGGTGGTGGTGATGGGAGTGTGGGTGAGCCCGGTGACCGGAGGCCAGACCCAGGCGCCATAGTCCCAGCGTCCGTAGCCATTGACTCCATCGCTCCGATTGGGATTCTGATTGGGCATGAAGACGTGCGGGAACCAGAGTTGCCCGAACTGTCCGAGGACCCCTTGATCCGCTCCGATGCCGTCGCTGGTTGAGATGAGCGGAAGGCCTGTACCTCCGAGATTTGTCTGTCCGAGCCAGGTCGGGTCCTCGGCGGAGAGTTGATCCATGGTGTAGGCCGCAGTGTTTCCGCTACCAAGTGTGGGCGGAGCGGTGACGGTCTGCGCAGTTGGCGGAACGAAGGTCTTGTCCTGGATGACGAGCGGAATCCCGTATCGATAGCTGCCGCCGGACTTGTCGATGCCGGCCTGGTTCGGCAGAACTCCACTGTCGATGAGCGAGTCCTCGGCCTTTTCCGTAAGGATGTAGGGCGCCGCTTCGCCGGCATAGACATTGAGCCTTGTCAGACCGTAGGAGTGATCGTGGTACCACATCATGCGTGCGCTCTGATGATTGGTCCAGTACCAGGTATCGGCGCCTTTGCCGGGATTGCCCATGTCGGGGACGTTCTGTTGACTCGCTCCTTTTTGTCCGTCAGGCGTGATCCACTGGTGCGGCGTTCCATCGCTGATCCAGGGCGTGACGCCGCCGTGCAGATGAAGCAGGGCCCGGTTCTGCGGGATCGCATTTCCGTTTGCATCGTTCCCGTCGCCCTTCATGGTGGTATCGACCGGCAGGAAAAGATTACCCGCCGCACCTGAAGGCAGGCTGTTCTTGAAGACGACGCGCACGGGTCTGTCGCGGGTCGCGAAGATGATCGGCCCCAGGTACGAGGACGGGCCGTTGTTGCCGGAGTCGCTGTACCCCTGAAGGATTGTGGGTGGAAGGTCGGAGTGAAGGGCCTGCTGGTAACGCTTCAATTCGAGGGTGTAGAGGTCTGAGGAAGTACCGTCCTTCTCAAGATAGGCCGATGGTTTGGCTACCGGGATATAGTTTCCGAGTTCGTTTTTATTTTCGGCGCCTACGCCTGCAAGCGTGTTCACGAACTTCCGTATGCCTGTGTTCGGGACGGGGATGAGATTGCCGTTTGCATCCTTCGCCAGTTCAGGCAGCGGGCTATTGGCATAGTTGCCGCAGTTGAAGTAATCGAGAATGCCTGCAACACAGGAGTTGGGCAGAGTCATTGCGCCGGGGATCCCTGCTGAGACTGCTGCAGGACTTGCGCTGGTAGCGGCGGTGCCAGCGATGCTGGCGGCACGAACAGCGGGCGCAACACTTACTGCAGCAGCGGCGGCCCCGGTCGATACCTTGGGGTTCAGCGTTGCGGCGTTTACCGGTACTGACATCCGGGTGGCGCCGGCTGCCTTGGCCGCTCGCCGGAGCGCTACACGGTTGGCACGCGCGAGCGCCGCCGCCTGGGCGCGTTGAGCGTTGGTGATGGTTTTCATCCGACTAGCAACGGGTTGGGAGGTAGCCTGGGCCTGCGTAAGAGCCAGGTTCTGCGAGGTCTGCGCGAAGACCGGGTTCGATGAGGACAGCAGAGCCATACCGAGCAGGGCGGTTTGAACCGTGAGCACGGAACGGACGACGACGTTCGTGATGCAAGCCATAGATGCACTCCAAAGCAAAAGTTGAAGCTGGTGAAAAAAGGCGCAGGTTAGCGGAACCACAGAAGGGCCCGATCTTGGAACGAAACAATCTGGGACAACAGTTGGTGATGCAGGCGCAGGCAACCGGAGGGCTTCAGCCCCGAAGGGATGTCGCCTACAAGTTCTTGCTAATCGCGTGAATACAACGTATGGTGAACGCGATCCGATGTCATACCCCCCAAATGGGCGGAAAGTGTGGCAAACATTCGAGTTACCTGGTGTTGATTACCAAGAGGCCCGCGTGCATATGACTGCTGATGTGACCTGTTTTCAAAGCGTAGAGGGTTCGCTTCCATCGCTTGTTGAAACACTTTATGAAGTTGCATCGGGATGGGGGAAGTGGACCACGTTCCTGAATGCGCTGTGCGCCTGTACCAGGTCAGACACTGCGATGCTGGTTGCCGCGGATGCGGATGAGGAGATCGTCTTCTTCGAGCAAGTGGGTTATGACACGTCGCCGGAGATCTCCTACGAGAGCTTCTTTCTGCTCAGCAACATGGGTTGCGGGCGCTTGCAGGATGCTCGGGATGAGAGCTTTGATGGAGCGGCACTTACGGCATCGCCGTTGATTGAGGGGGGAGCGAGGCAAGGCGAGTACTACGACGCCTTCATACGGCCCAGAGACCTCTTTGAAAAGGGAGGCGGAGTGCTTGAGAGCGTACCGGGCTATGCAGCCTCGGGGCTTTCGCTTCTTCGTCCACAAGGTGGCGCTTTCACGGCTGAGACGCTTGGATTGTTAAAGCGCCTGTCTCCTCACCTGAGGAAAGCGATGCTGATTCACGCGGAGCTGGCTCGCGCACGGACCGAGAGGAAAACGGTGGCGCAACTTGGCCTGAGCATGGATCTTGCGTATGCCATTGTTGAACCTCAGATGAGGGTGAAGGTGATGAGCGAGGCCGCGGAGAAGATTCTGCGGCGCGGCGAGGGCGTTCAGCTTTTGCAGGGAAAGATTGTTGCGAACAAGGCGAACGAGGACGCGGACCTGCGTGCACTGGTGATGGCGCAGGCTTCGGATGCTTTCGGGCTGAGGTATACGGAGGTCAGCAGCAGCGTGCTTCTTTCCCGGCAGTTGCCACTGACCCCGTTGCGCATGATGGCGACAGCGATCGTACCTCATGAGACAGTGCGAGCTTTCTCGCGGGTGCAGGTGATCCTGTTCTTTTTGGATGGGCAGCGCGCGCATCTTTCACGAAGCGATGCTTTGCGAAGAGGCTATAAGCTGATGCCTTCAGAGGCGAGGATGGCGGATCGTCTTCTTCAAGGTGATGACATCAAGCAGGTCGCCGAGCGGTTGCGCATTACCGAGAACAGCGCCCGCCATATGTTGAAGGAAATATTTCGGAAAACCGGAGTGCATTGCCAGAGCAGCCTTCTGCGCCTGCTGATGTGCCTTCCCGCCGCCAGCCCGATTGTCGAGACGAATCGCGTGCATTCCTCTTCCTGAGAGGCTGGGCGCTCGTCAACTCTCGATGGGAGTAATTCAGTGCGTTTACAAGAGGGGCCGCCGAGCTTGGCGGTGTCCGAAGGGATGAGCGTGGCAGGCACGATTCATGCTGAATCCTCTCCACACTTCAGGTTCCTGCGAGCGGTGCTGAGTCGCAACGTTTTGATGCCAAGCCTGGCTGGACATTCGCTTCAGCTACAGTACCGGTTCGTGAAGGAGCGAGGATCCTTGCTGTAGTCATACTGCGATCACAAGCGCATTTGCTAAATGCCGCGGATGAACGAGACGCATCTGGCGCGATCCATCCTGCCACGCGATTCCAGACTGCCAGTCGTCGGACGTGACCCAGCTTTAGGCAAGTACGAAGTTGTCTACTTGAAGATGTCTGAGTTATGACGCTTAGCTTAGGTAAGTCATGGCGGAGAGACAGGGATTCGAACCCTGGAGACCCTTGCGAGTCTGCCGCCTTTCCAAGGCGGTGCTTTCGGCCACTCAGCCATCTCTCCTGATCTAGAAGGCTTCGCCGTGCGGCGTCGAGCGTTCCAGAGGTTTCAGAGCCTGCGTGATCTACGCGCCGCATCTGTCACTGTAGACGACTGTAACATAGCGGCGGGATAAAGACAGCATGCGCCTTCGCTGATCCATAGGTGGGAGCGGAGGATCTGTAGAAGCTCAGCTGATTGCTGATCTCCGCTTTGCTAATGTCCGATAACACATATTACGTATAGTCGATTTGTAGCTGCCAAGTAGGAATGTCCGGTTTCTGCAAAGTTGAAATGTCCAAACTACCCTTCCGCCAGATGGCGGAGGAGAAGATTGGGATTTCTGATGATGAGTGGAACCGAGTTGCAGCGCATTGAAGTTCTTTGCTGAAGTTGTGTCCCGGAGGCGCCCGCCGCCTGATTCTGGCCTACCGAGCGAGCGGCGGAGCCAGCGTCATCCATAAGGCCCGAGGCCGCGTTTCGAACAACAAGACTCTGGAAGGCATCCGCGAGTACGCGGTAGAGCTTGTGCGAGCGAACTATGCTGACTTCGGTCCGTCGCTTGCCGCTGAGATGCTGCTCTCGAAGCACGACTTAAAGGTCTCCCGTGAGACGTTGCGCAAGTGGATGATGTCCGAGGGGCTGTGGCGGTCCCGCAAGCAGCGCCGCAGCTTCCATCAGCCCCGATTGCGTCGTGAAGCGTTCGGAGAGCTGATCCAGATCGACGGCAGCGACCACCGTTGGTTCGAGGAGCGTGCTGATGCCTGCACGCTGCTGGTATTCATCGACGACGCAACCAGTTGGCCGAGTTGAACATCGAGATCATCTGTGCGAACTCGAGCCAGGCGAAGGGGCGCGTAGAGCGCGTGAATCGCACTCTTCAGGACCGGTTGGTCAAGGAACTCAGACTCGCCGGCATCTCGAACATCGAAGCCGGGAACGCCTATCTGCCAGGTTTCATGTTGTCTCACAACGAGCGCTTTGCGGTCACTTCGCTGCGCTCCGAAGACATGCACCGCCCCCTCTCCATGCCCGTCGCCAAGCTCACCGATATCTTGTGTCACCGTGAGCTGCGCTACGTGGGCAGCCAGCTGACTCTAACGTACGTCCGGAAGCGAATCATCCTGGAAAGAAACGCCACGTCCGAAAATCTCGGCGGCAAGTACGTCGATGTGTACGACTTCCCAGACGGCCATCTTGAGGTGCGATCCAAAGGGCTTTTGCTTCCCTACAGCATCTTCAGCAAGGATCAGAGGGTCAGCCACACTGCGATCGTCGAGAACAAGCGCCTGGGCCACGCACTGGCTTTAATCAAGGCACAACAAGACAACCACTTCGAGGCCACGGTGAAGAACAACAGCGAGAAAGGCGCCTATCAGAAACGCGGAAGGCAGATCTATGGGCCAGACTATGTTCCCAAAATCCCTGCCAAGACCGCAGCAGTGGCTGAGCCGATCGCCAAACAAGCGTGAGGTCCAATCACCTTCTCTCGTATCGAGCTCCGCCGACACTTGGCCGCAGCCTTGCTTTCGACACTTGTTCGGAATGCCGACTTCTCGTACAGGTGATACCCACAGCCGAAATTCGGTGCACCTACGCGAGCAAGCTCAATTGCCAAACACTTCGTAGACAGTCAATTCGGTTCGGGAAGCATTCAGGAGATACAACACATAGTCGTAAGGGTGTTTGTCCTGGTCATGTTTGTTCCGGCTGGCGAGATAAAAAAGGCAATCCGGACACTGCGTCACCGGCAGCTCAAACGTTTTTCGGCCAAGCACAGCGGGAGTAAATCCCATCTTGAAAGGATAACGTTGCAAAAGCTTGTTAGTATCCTTAGATTGCACGCGGACAGTCGCGTACCACTCGTAGTCGTTATGGACCTTCTTGATCACAACGAAGTGGTTTATCGCGGTGTCTCTGACTATTGCGTGCTCTGGATACATTTCAAAGAGCCAGCCCCAGTAAAGCCAAAGACCAACACTGATAGCGACCACGGAGGCTGCGACGCTCCCGATGATGTAGGTTCTTCGTCTCAGACCGTTCCTCCTGCAGAACATCAGTTTACGCAACGGCACATGTCCGGAAATGGGCTTCTCGGACACATGACCACCGATGAGATTGTCGCGCGAAAACTAATGCGATGGAAATGACAGACTGATGGAAAGCGAGGAAAACATAAAGCCGTATCCCTCTCTTCCCACAGTCCTTGGAAATCCCGCAAAGAGCGCGGGCTTACCACATTCCCACCGCACGGCGACTACTATCGAATTTGGACAGTTCTACTTTGTTTCCGTCCGGTCAATTCAACTTTGCAGCAACACGGTCTGTAGTAGCAAAGCAACAATGTCGTAGTCCGGCAAAGCCAAAGTGTCGCTGCCCCATCCTGAGTAAGGGTTGGAGGCGGCAGATGGGTTGGCTACAGATGAGCAAGCAGGAGTTACGACGGGTTGAAGTCTTGACCGAGGTACTGGCGGGCAGTCGCACTACGGAGTTGGCGGCGGGCGTGTTAGGTGTGAGCTTGAGACAGGCGCAGCGGCTGGTGGCGAGATACCGCGACGGCGGCGGCGGAGCCCTGATCCACAAGAGCCGAGTCCGGCCGGCAAGCAACAAGTTGACCTCAGGTGTTCGTGAGCTGGTCCTGGAACTCATCCGGCAGAACTACCGTGACTTCGGACCGACACTTGCGGCAGAGGTTCTGCTGGAGCGGCACGGCATCGATACGTCCCGCGAGACCTTGCGCAAGTGGATGGTCGAGGCCGGCGTGTGGCTGTCCCGGAAGCAACGCAAAAACTTCCATCAGCCAAGATTGCGGCGGGAGAGCCTGGGCGAACTGGTCCAGATCCACGGGAGTCAGCATCGCTGGTTCGAGCAGCGAGGCGAGCCTTGCACGCTGCTGGTCTTCATCGACGATGCGACCAGCAAGCTGATGCAGCTCCACTTTGTACCGAGTGAGAGCACCGACTCCTACTGCGAGGCGCTGAGCGGGTACTTGATCAAGCATGGTTGCCCTACCGCTTTCTACTCCGACAAGCACACGGTCTCTCGGGTGAACCGGCCGGATGCGAAGGGCGGGTCGGGGATGACACAGTTCGGACGAGCGCTCGCAGAACTCAACATCGAGATTCTCTGTGCGAACTCAAGCCAGGCAAAAGGCCGTGTGGAGCGGGCGAATCGCACGCTTCAGGGTCGGCTGGTCAAGGAGCTGCGTATGGCCAACATCTCTGACATGGACGCTGGGAACTTGTTCCTGCCGCAGTTCAGGAAGGAGTTCAACGAGAAGTTCTAGGTCCTCCCAACGAAGACCGAGAACATGCATCGCAGGTTGAACGTGCAGGCCTGTCGGCTTGCGGACATCCTGTGTCATCGTGAACGACGCCGCGTGAGCCAACAGCTTAGCCTGGCCTATGACCGAAGGCAGATCATTCTGGAGCGAAGTGAGGTGGCAGACAAGCTGGCAGGCCAGTATGTCGAGGTCTATGACTTCAGCGACCGACCGCTTGAGGTTCGCTGGAAAGGCCACTCGCTTCCCTATTTCGTCTTCAGCAAAGACCAGCGTGTCACCCACACCGCTATCATCGAGAACAAGCGTCTCAGCCATGCGCTTGCGACCGTGAAAGCGCAGCAGGACATCAGGCATGAACCAAAGATCCAGACCAACAGCGACAAGGGCGGATACAAGAAAAACGCGCGTCGAGTGTATGAGCCAGACTACAAGGAAATAGTAACGGCGCCCGCGGTGGAGATGACGGCCTGATGGAAGGATGGAAGACCGACGATGAAGCTGTCGATCTCCCACCCTTCCGACAGGTCTGGACATCGACATAACTACGTCGATTTCCACATCGCGCATGGCACGACGGCGGAGGTTTATTCAACAAATATTGAACAATTAGACTTAGGCAGACATTTCGAAAGGGCTAGACACCCTGTCCTATCTTGATGAGCTACAACACGGATAAGTAGCGCCGGATAGATCGAGGGCCACGGGGCAGGCGGGTGATCTCAGCTGGCTGCAACAGCAAAGCTAAGGGATGCGGCGGCAAGGTTGATTTGCTTTTCCTTGACCCCTTCACTGCTACGAGCTTTGCGGCCGGTGTGATCACCCTCTTCGGCACTGTCGTCCTTAGCGCCGCTGATCAGAGGAGGCCAGTTCTCCGGCGGCCCTTCGAGCTCTTTGTAGGCCGCATGAAGTTCTACTAAAACCGCATAGCCCGGCCGCCAGCCTGACGTTGTCTGTAGTTGCCTGCGCCCCTGCACGAGCCTCCAAGATGGTGAGGCTATATCCACTGCAGCTCATGCAGCAGGGCGACCTCGTGTGGATCTTGTAGATGGTTCTTCATACGTCGCTTGCTACAAAGATGCACCAGCATCAGTCTCGCCTGGATCTCGGCAATGCGCGCCTCGTCAGGCGTGAGCGTCTTCACTCGGCGTCCCGGGCCTACAGACTACAAACCACTCGGCGTAGTGCACACGCCATCAGTCCACAGCGCAATCGCGTGAAGATGATCTCTGAGGATGAAGGCTCATACCGTTGCGCGAGCACAATCCGCATCCAAAGCCGCGTGCGGAAGCGTAGTGTAACTAGAGTAGATCGCTGCGTGTCTCACTTCCGCAGAAGGAGAAATCAAAGATGTTGCTGCGTACTAAGAGATCGATCCGGTCCTCAGAGATTACCCCGAAAGAGGTGTATGAATCCTTTACAATGACGCGCCGCAGCCTGCTCTCCGGGCTGGGCGCGGTGGGAGCGGCCGCGGCGACAGCAGGTTTTCCTCGCTTTGCGCACGCAGAGACGCCCCTGAAATTTGCCACCAGCAATTACACCGTGAGTGATCGAGCCACGACACCTGAGACAAAAGCCAAAAGCTATAATAACTTTTACGAGTTCGGCGAGCAGAAGGATGATCCCGCACGCAATGCGCACAAGCTTCGGACCTCGCCGTGGTCGGTGCAAATCGAAGGTCTCGTGAAGAAGCCGCAGATTCTCGACCTCGAGAAACTGATGGCTTACCGCTCAATTGAGCAGCGCGTGTACAGGTTTCGCTGTGTGGAAGCCTGGTCCATGGTCATTCCCTGGGATGGCTACCCGTTGGCGGAACTTATTAAGTATGTAGACCCTCTCCCGAGCGCGAAGTTTGTGCAGTTCATCTCACTCGCCGATCGCAAGACAGAAGATCTGCCCGGGGGCATCAACTGGCCTTATAGCGAAGGCCTGCGCATGGACGAGGCCATGAATACCCTCACCCTGCTTACTTTTGGCAGCTATGGACAGACGCTGGCGAACCAGCAAGGTGCGCCTGTGCGCGTCATCATTCCCTGGAAGTATGGCTTCAAGTCGGCAAAGTCAATCGTAAAGATTCGCTTCGTCGATCAAGTGCCTCGTACCACCTGGAACGACTTGAACTCCAGGGAGTATGGCTTCTACTCCAATGTCAATCCAGGCGTTGACCATCCGCGATGGTCGCAGGCGCGTGAGCGTCTCCTGAATACCTCAGGCAGCAGCTTTTTCGTCAAGTCAGTGCCAACTCTTCCATTCAACGGCTACGCAGACGAGGTGGCCACGATGTACTCTGGCATGGACTTGAAGCATTTCTTTTAGCCCACAAATAACAAGATGATGCCGACTCGCGCGATCCCGTATCTTAAGGCTGTTCTGCATCTGCTCTGTTTCCTGCCTCTGTTGTATATCGTGCAGAGATATCGCAACGGCGACCTCGCTAATCTAGCGGATCCAACGAACTACCTTACGCACTTCACAGGCGACTGGGCCCTGTGGCTGCTGCTTGCCGATCTTGCAATTACCCCTCTACGACGCTTGAATCGATCATTGGCATGGCTTATCCGCCTGCGCCGAATGATCGGTTTGTGGGCATTTCTCTACGCGACTCTGCACCTGCAGATTTACGTCCTGCTTTTCAGTGGTTACGATCTGCCGACGGCGTGGGTGGGCCTGCTGGGTGGCCATCTGCAGGAGCCATGGAACCAGCTTAAACTGGTCTGGCCGGGCATGCTAAGCGATCTGGAGAGACGCCCGTTTATACAGGTCGGCCTGTGTGCTTGGCTCATCCTGTTTGCTCTTGCAGCCACGTCCCCGCAGCGCGTGATGAGAGCGATGGGTGGTAAGAGTTGGCAGCGTTTACACCGCGCAATTTACCTTGCGGGCATTGCGGCGGTTGTCCATTATTGGTGGCTTGTGAAAACGGGCGTTCGCACTCCATGGAAAGTCACGGTATTTCTTGCCGCTCTGCTTTTGGCGCGAGTTACATATTCGGCTATGAAGCCTTCCCGTAGACCTCGTACGACTCTTCCCTTCACTTCCTGAGAGCACTTACGACTCAGAATCGAAACGGGGTTATTGATCGTCAAACAATCTAATACAAGATAAGCAGCTAGCTTTTTAGGCTGCCTCAGAATTCGTTAATCCATTTAGAAGGAAGTCACGGCTTCGATGATTTTTGGTGTCATTGATCGTACCCTGAGTGCGAGCCGTCAATGCAACTCTCAAAGAAGTTCACCTCCTTACGTCCGCCGAGGCAGTACGAGAGACCTTCCAGAATGCGTGAAGTCAAGCTATGGTATAGGCCGTTCCTTACCACAACCGTTCCGCAGCTGAATCATAGGAGTCATGATTGCTGATGAAGAAAGACGTGCTCAGAGAAGACGGGCATCTCGATACTCACCCGCGGGATGTTACGAAGGGACAGTCCTGGACGATTGGCCTCACAACCCTGCTCTTCATCTTGCTGCAAAGCGCGTGTACGGCGTTCATGGCGCTCAGTGGTCTTCGGCTTCTCGTTGGGCTTGGTTCGTTGGCCGCAGCGACCGCCGGTATGAACCTACTCGCCTCGATTCACAGTGCAGCAATTCGCCTCCCCATGGAGATCTTCGCGATCGCAGGATCAGTGGTGAATCTGTATGCAGTATGGCGGGTGCGGTCGCTGCGTGCCCGGCCTTCTTCTCAGTGGCGTGTCGCCCCGGTAAGTGCCAAGAAAAGGCGCGGTGAGTCCGTGCAGATAGCCCTCGCGTTTGGCACCCTCTTCTTATTAGCGACAGAATGGGCGTTTCATATCCATCTGCACCATTCCATCTAGCATGCCACCATCGAGTGGCTTGGGCGTAGAGATTCATTTGGCTACGGCATGTTGCGAATCAAAGTGCAACCGGGGCGATTCGGTTCGCCCCCGGTTGCGTTTATTGCTGATTCACAGAGCGGCGATGCCATTAAAACCGACCGTCTTGGGCAGGCCTTCTATGTCCCCAAGCGGAATCACGGTTCCGTCGGAGTTGATGCTGAAGACGCTCACAGCGCCGGATCCGGAATCAAGGGTGAACAGGTATTTACCATCGCCACCTACAGTGATGTCGAGGTTGGTGGTGCCTGGACGCAACGTGCTGACGATCGTACTGGCAACCGGCGTCAGCGATCCATTTGCAGCGACTGTGAAGCCAGCGACACTCGATGTCGCAGAGTTGTCGACATAAACCCAGCGGCCATTCGGGGTAATGGCATTCCAGCAATTTCCATTCCCGTAGGTGGGCAGACTTTGGGTGACTGCGGCGAGTGTTCCATTAGATCGAATGTTGTAAGAGGAGATGCTTGAGGTATTCGTACCGCTGTTAGGTTGATTTTCCGAAACGACCAGTTGACCGCGAGGAGTGAACACTGCGGCGAAGACGCCGGGAGTCGCGCTTTTGTTGTTCACAACTGACCCTAATGTTCCATCTTGATGGATCGGAAATACATCGATGCTATTTGAAACTTTCTCGAGTGCTACAAGCCATTGTCCGTCAGGACTCACCGAAATGGATGAAGCACCCGAGTTTGTTCCAGTTAGGAAGACCTTGGCATTGGGAACTTCGTGGAGTTTTCCAAGTTCGTCAGCTCTAAACGAATCGATGGCACCCGCGCCGCCGGCATTGAGAACGTAGACGGTGTGGTTGTGTTCAGTCACAGCAATTGGAAAAGCACCCCCTGAAGACACTTTGCCGACAAGAAAAGGGAGACCTCCTAGCAGATGAAAGCTTGACACGGTTCCGCTGGCAGAGTTTACAGCGAAGAGAAGATCATGGTCTCCGCTCAGACTGATTGATCCCTGGGACTGGAGGGGATCAGTTGTTCCACCGCTTCCCCGCCCGTCAGTGGCCGTGCGAGTCCTAAGCTCATACTGCCCGTTGTAGCTGCGCTGATAGGTGAGTACTTCGTTCTTCTTGTTGTCATTCGTCATGACGAACACCGAAGTGCCGTTGCCATGAAAGCTATCGGCTGCATAGGCGGGAGCGGCGATTGCTCCGATGGAAAGAGCGATGGTCAAAAGAGCGGGGGCGGATCTCAGCATGGTGTTGACTCCTTTTGTGGTCCTTGTACGCAGAGAAGCTCTCGCCGCTTGCCGGGAGCAAGTGATGGAAGTATTGTTCCTCTCTGTGCAACCATAGGAGTGGCCGCCGCCCGAAAGGTTACAGATAAGGTGAGAACTAATTGCTGTGGAACAAGGAGCATCTGCAGCAGCCTGATCGATCTCCGAGGACTGAAGCTCTGGTCGCTACTCTCCTGAGAGACGAGGCTGCAGGATCGTCAATCTGCATTTTTCCTGGGCGACGCTAGTTCCAGCTCGATCCTGGCATGAAGCCGTTCACTGAACCCAACAGGCAGCTCGAAGACGCGGCTATCTGCTGTGAGGATGATGATGTTGCGTGTCGAGTCCAGGATCGCGGAACAAATCTCGCAGTGCTCGAGGTGTTTCTGGACCGTAGCTCGCGTATCGTCCGGCAGAGTGTCATCAAGGTACTCGGAGATGTAGTTCCAGACGTGTTTGCACTCTATAACCATGGGAGCCACCTCCTTTTCGGCGCTTGATGGATTGATTTTAGCTGAGGCGCCAATTCCTTCTGCAACATCATCCGCGCACGATGAAGCCGGACCTTGACATTGGAGACGCTGATGCCGAGAGTGTGCGCAGTCTCGTTGATGTCTAGCTCTTCAACATCGCGCAGGAGAAAGACCTCTTTGTAAACGTCGGGTAGTGTTTCTACTGCCCGCTTTATGAGCATCCGTATCTCTTCGCGTTCCATCGCTTCGGAAGGTATCTCCCGCCAGTCACGCAGGAGTGCTGGTGTCACCGATCCTACTTCGTTCGGCGGCTCATCAAGAGATTGCATCCGCAAGATGCCGTGCCGACGTAATCTGTTTCGTGCCTCATTTAAGGCGATGCTGATAAGCCATGTGCTGAACTTCGCGTCACCCCGGAAGGTCGAAAGATTGCGGAACGCCTTAATGAAAGCTTCCTGAGCGACGTCCTCTGCATCTGCGTCGTTCTTCATAATTGACAACGCGATCATGTACACGCGGCGCTCGTAGGGACGGATCAACTCATGATAGAGCTGTGTTTCTCCCGCGATGATGGCAGCGATGGTTGCTGCCTCGGCACGACTTGGCATCATTGTTTGCATTCCTACGCGGTGACGTTGATTCTGTTCAAAAGAGTGGCGTCGGCCAAGTGAATCCTGCTCTGAAGATGAGAATTTCGATGAAGCGATGAGAATCCTATGCGGATCGGCTAGATGAGCTTTCTCTGGATAAGAGTTGATGGATGCAATGTCTTAACGGTGAGACGTGAGGTACGCCATTAGGATGTTCCCGGCCAGCAGCAAAGCGAAAAGCTGAAAATAACGGCGAACCATCAGCAGCATACCGCTCACACCTGCCAGGGTAAAAACGAAGGGGTGTCGAACGCTGTTGAAGGGGATAGTGAGGCTCGCGAAGAAGCTCGTGATCTCTGCCAGGTTGTGGAGCTTTACCCATTCCCTTGCAGGAAAGTAAAGGTCCCGGCGGACGCCCACCGCAAGCACCATCGGAGATGGCAGGAATGACATGTGAGCAAATCCACGGCAGTAGCTACGAAGTGATTTTGCAGCGATTCCTCCGAACGACGAATTGGTGCAGCTTTGAATAAAGAGCGCCCTTTCGCTTGGTTAGAGGCATCCATGCCTGCTTGGTTACAACAAATTATCTTTGTAACCATTCCTGGACCGACACGTCAGATGGAGGCATTCCTGCTGGAGGTACACCATGCAGCTCCGTAGCGTGTTTGTCGTTCTACTCTCCATGTCGTCGATCCATCCCCTGTTTACCGGAGCTCAGTCGGCAGCCGCCGCAATGGATAGGTCCCCAACCATTGCTATTGTGGAACTTTTCACCTCCGAGGGCTGCTCGAGCTGCCCTCCCGCCGATGCGCTCCTGCGAAACATTCATCTGAAGCAGGCGCCTTCCGGGCAACTTATCGTGGGGATCAGCGAACATGTCACCTATTGGAATAACCTTGGGTGGAAAGATCCATACTCCTCTTCACTCTTCACCGACAGGCAGAGCACCTATGCATCGCGGCTTTCCCCGGAGGGTTCCTACACCCCTCAGATGGTCCTGGATGGTGAGGATCAGTTTGTCGGCAGTAACAGCGCGGCTCTGGATCAAGCGCTCCGGGATGACGCAAAGCGGACACACCTGCATTTACGGATCCTAAGCTCAACACTTTTAGCAGATGCTGTGGATGTGAAGTTTTCATTCTCGGGGCCTACCTCGAAGCCCCTGGATGTGATTGCGGTGCTCACCGATGATGCGGATCGTTCCTATGTTTCGCAAGGAGAAAACTCAGGCAGGAACCTGCAACACGTCTCAGTCGCTCGGTCGCTTACCAAGGTTGCGGTGGTCGAGGGAGACACTGAAAAGTCTATCCATCTGCAGATCCCGAAAAGCTTTCAAGTGGCGAACGGTTCGGGCCACCATGTTGTCCTCTTCGTACAGGAAGCCCATCAAGGAGCAATCGTGGGAGCTGCGATCGCGTCGCTCTGAAGTGTCTGAGGCCGTTAAGCTGGATCTGGTGTATTCCAAGGCATTCGTTCGGTGTCAGCTAGACTGGCTGACGGCTAAAGAGGCAATGGTGATCGGGGGCCTGCCACAACTCCGCCTCCTCGGACCTGGGTACCCAGTCGACAGCCTCGTGTTGGCTTTGAAGAAAAGAATGACGAAGATAGTCTGGAGTCATCCGAGCGACGGAAGTATAGGTTCTGTGCTCGCTTTTCAGCCGTGACGGACAGCACATCTCTTTGCCAACTGCGAAGGTAGGCTGATCCCACGGAGCGTCCATGAAGAATCTTAGTGCACGTGAGAAGTGGTTTGACAGCCCGAACGCGCATCTTGCGACTGCGGGAACCATATCCGCCGGGATGGTCTTAGCACTGGCGGCCAAGCTGCTTCTGCATGACCAGCATCTCCTTACTCTTGTTCTTCTCACCGCTATCGTAGTCGCGAGTGTTCCCCTGTTTCTCTCTCTCATCCAGCAGCTCACGAAGGGCAACTTCAGTGTTGATGTCCTCGCGCTGCTATCGATCGTGACCTCTCTGGTTCTCGGCCAGTACTGGGTGGCCGCAATCGTGGTCCTGATGCTCTCCGGAGGCCAGGCGCTTGAAGGTTTCGCTACTCGCCGTGCCTCTTCTGTCCTGAGTGCCTTGGCGAAGCGCATGCCCCAGACCGCGCATAGAGCGGGTACTGCCAGGCAGGATGTCCCCATTGCGGAGATTGCAATCGGGGACGAACTCCTGATCTATCCCCACGAGATCTGTCCCGTCGATGGACTGGTCGTTAGTGGTCAAGGGAGTATGGATGAATCTTATCTGACCGGCGAGCCGTTCTTGATCGCGAAGACGCCGGGAACAAATGTTCTGTCGGGCTCAGTCAACGGGAACGTGGCGCTGACGATCCAGGCGACAAAGATTGCAATCGATTCACGCTACGCCCAGATCGTCGAGGTCCTTCACGAATCCGAGGAGAACAGGCCGCAGATTCAAAGGCTCGGGGACAGGCTTGGTTCGTGGTACACCCCGATGTCCATCGCCATCGGGGTAGCGAGCTGGTACTTCAGCGGCCAGTCTGAACGCTTTCTCGCTGTACTTGTCATCGCGACGCCCTGCCCCCTCCTTATCTCGATTCCAGTAACCATCATCGGTGCTATCTCCATGGGCGCGAAACTGGGCATTATTATCAAAGACCCCACGATCCTTGAAAAGATCGCCACGTGCCACACTCTGATCGTCGACAAGACGGGCACGTTGACGTACGGCAAGCCTGTGCTCACATGGATCAGATGTTTCGCCCCGACGACTCGGAAGGAAGCACTACAGTACCTGGCAAGCCTGGAGCGATACTCAAAACATCCTCTTGCAAGCGCAGTCCTTGCTGCGGCAGAGGGCGAGGAGCTGCAACTACTCGACGTCGATAACGTGTCAGAGGCACCTGGGTCCGGTCTCACCGGTGTTGTTGCTGGGAGGCAAGTAGCTGTGACAGGTCGCGGAAAGCTTTCTTCCGACAACCTTTCCAACTTGCCCGCTGTGGAACCTGGGCTGGAGTGCGTTCTGCTGCTCGACGGCATAGTAGCGGGAGTCATCCACTTCCAAGATGAACCTCGGGGAGAGAGCGAGTCGTTTCTCAAACATCTGGACCCGAAACATGCAATATCCAGAGTCATTCTGCTTTCCGGGGATCGGCCGACGGAGGTGGCGCTCTTCGCCAAGCGGATGGGGATAACCGAAGCATACGGAGGACAGAGTCCTGAGCAAAAGGTTGAACTCGTCCGTGAGATCACCTCGCAAGGGAGAACACTCTACATCGGTGACGGAATCAACGATGCACCGGCGATGATGGCGGCTACGGCGGGGATCGCGCTGGGTGTCAACAGCGATATCACTTCTGAAGCGGCTGCTGCTGTCGTTCTAAAATCCTCGCTTATCAGCGTCGACCAGCTCATGCATATCGGTCGCAGAATGAGGGGAATTGCGTTGATCTCTGCAGTCGGAGGCATGAGCTTAAGTCTGATCGGAATGGCTGCCGCGTCTCTTGGTTTGATCGATCCCATACAGGGTGCGATAGCTCAGGAGGTGATTGACCTGTTGTCTATCCTGAATTCAATCCGGATGATTATTCCCTCCGGTTCCCTCACAGACTTCGAAGCTCCGATAGAGAGGAGAGGAACTCCGATCCTGTCCGAAGCGAGAGCCACGTGATCTTGATCGATGTGCTCGCTTCAGGAGAAATGCGGCAGCTACTCTGCTTGGGCCAGTCCATTAAAGGCTGCTCGAGGACCCTCCAACTTCGCCGCAGTGCGAAATGAACGGCAGAATCAGAGGAACTGTCGCCGGTCCCTCGGGCGCCTTAATTCGTCACGCTGAAGTTACTGCAACCAACCAAGCAACAAGCGTAAAGGACATCACGATCTCGCAGGCAAGTGGCGCGTACATCTTCCAGCAGCTGCCGGTGGGCACTTACAGCATCAGCGCGTCAGTCCCCGGTTTCTAGGATTTTGCAGCGAGCGGCATGACGTTGAATATTGGTGAGGGATACATAGAGCCGATCAAGTTCGAGGTGGGAAACAATACTGAGGTCGTTTCCGTTGGGGCGGATCCGGTTCAAGTGAACAGCACTGATATGCAACTCGCGAACGTGGTCAACGCCAACCAGATCGTGGCTTATCCTCTTGTCGGTCGCAACTTCACTGCACTGGAGTTGATCCAGCAGGGAGTGCAAGCGTTAAACCCTCTAACGTCGCCCCGTGACCGCAATCAGTGGATCGCTCGCCGGGGCGCCTTGCAGCACCTCTGAACTGATGTCGCGGAAGCCGGCACGCTCAAGGTAGAGGCGTACCAATGCGGCGTGTCCGCTGTCATCGAGCGACCGCCAGATAGCCACGGCCTTTGTGGGAAAGCAGCGGTTGGAGAAGCTGACGATCAAGGGAGCGCTTGGCCGCAGCACACGCAAGACTTCAGCAAAGACCTCAACCGGGCGTTGCAGGTACTGAACACCGACGCAGCACAGGGCGGCATCGCAGCTTGTATCACCTAACGGCAGAACCGGGGTGCGATTAAGGTCCTGCACAAAGCTCCGACTCAGCCGAGGATTTGCATG
This sequence comes from uncultured Acidobacteriaceae bacterium, assembly GCA_964247475.1. Taxonomy (GTDB): domain Bacteria; phylum Acidobacteriota; class Terriglobia; order Terriglobales; family Acidobacteriaceae; genus Edaphobacter. Next base: position 35,867 of record CAXTUS010000019.1, read on the forward strand.
GAGCTCCTCTGCGTTCATGCCTTGACCGATGACTTCACTGAAGGTAACTTCAGCCGGCAAGTGGCTGACCCAACTCGACATGAGATCGAGCAGGACGCCTCCTGGAGGAAGGATGGCTCGATAGCATGCGGTAAGCGCCCTCGTCGCGGCCTCGTCGATATGGGTGACAAGCCGGGCGGGTGCGTAGAACGCAGCGTCGTCTGCTTCATCATCCTTGCGGAAGGCATCGGGCGGTAGCTCAGGCATACGGCTGTTCATCTCTTCCATTGGATCTCCTTCCTCACGTTACCCGCTGCTTCTGCATCATGTCGACACAACCCTCAGACCCTCTGGATTTTGCCCTCTCCAGATCTGGAAGACGCCTGATCGCCGGTTCCTTCGCTAAAAGGTCAAGCCGTGTTTGCTCATGATCGTTCGGATGCCGTTCCCGCCACAATGCTCAAGAATGGCTCAGGATCCTGTGCCGTCAAGCAGCTTTTGGATCATGGGTGCTATGGCTACGTCGAGAAGATCAAGATCCTCCGGGTTGGCCACTGTCACTCCGGGGAACAGATTCCATCTCTCGATGATCGTCAGCGACTCGCCTGTAGCAACGACTCGATGAGGTCCAAGCAACTCCAGTTCCTGAAAGCGGCCCTCGGTATAAACCTCGGTGTTGACGCCATAATCCGGGTAATCGGCATGCTCATCGTGTGTAAATCTCTTCACAAAGAGGATGTCGCCTGCGAGGTGCGCGCACCAGTTCTGCTTGTTGCGCAGACCTAGCTTTTGCGATGTTTGTCGGGCTGGATCGCCGCGCAGCAAAAGGTACTTCTTGCCCAAAGTGAAGCGTGGGTCCTGCAGATCTGTGAAGGCGCACAGGGCGACTGGTTGCGTTACGGGAAGGTAGTCGTCATGCGTCTGAAATGGAACCCGAGGCACAATCGAGGTGCCGGGCTCAACGACGCTGATGGCCCATGCTGCGATGTCGACCGGCCACAGGTTGTGACTGGTGACTGTCTGCTCAAGATGAACCGTTGTACCCTCGGGAGACATAGAGATCCGGATCTGTTTCTGCATGCTCGCCTTGTCCGTGGGTTGCCGCAAGACGAGGGTAAGATCGCCCTCAGCAGTGTGCTCGATGATCTCGTTGTCCGGCGCATAGGTCGCTGGGAGAACCTCTGGCCAAACCCAGAGACGATGACCGCCATAAGGCTTCCAGGTCCCGAGTGCGGTTTCCTTCGAGGCATCGGGAAAGTGCGCAAAAACGTTGTTACCACCTGAAGGTCCGTAGAAGAGAATGCGTGGCCCGACGACGGTGGAGGCGATCACATCGACTGTCCCGTTCGACAGCTTGATGCAATTTGGCAGACCCATATAGGTCAACGTTTCGAGGCTCATGTGTCTTGCTCCAGAATGCCGAGTTACTAAACGGCGGTCCAGCCGCCGTCGATCAGCAGGGTGTGGCCGGTAATCAGTGACGCTGCCGGCGAAGCGAGAAAGACGACCGCTCCGGCGACCTCAGGTGGCTCTCCAATCCGGTGCAGGGCAGCGACATTCCTAACCGTCTCGGCATGGAAATCCTTCGAGGAAAGCGCCGGCTCAGTTCCGGGTGTGTAGATGAAAGTAGGAGCAACGGCATTCACGTTGATCTTGTAAGGGCCCCATTCCACCGCCAGGCACTTGGTCAGATGCGCGATGCCGGCCTTGGTCATGCAGTAAACGGATTCGGTTGGCAGAGCGACAAAGCCGGCTTGGGAGCTCATGTTGATGATGCGTCCTCCTTGCTGCTGCTTCATGATCTTGCCAGCTGCCTGGCATGCAAAGAAGGTGCCTTTCAGGTTGATATTGAGCGTGCGATCGAAGTCTTCTTCTGACACATCCAACGCCAGGTTCGTGGGCGCGATGCCCGTGTTGTTCACCAGGATGTCCAGCTTGCCCCATTGCGCGGGTACAGCTTCAATCGCTTTACGAATCTCTTCGAGGTTGCTCATGTCCATCTGAAGAGGTAGCGCTCTGCGCCCAAGCGCCTCAATCTCGGCGGCTACACCGGCGTCCTGGTTGACATCGCGCAAACCGACGGCAACATCCGCGCCGGCTTCAGCCAGGGCGAGTGCAATGGCCCGGCCGAGACCTCTGGCGGCTCCCGTGACTAACGCCGTTTGGCCTTCAAGACGGAATGAAGGTAAAGATCCCATGCAAACTCCCAACGTCCTAAATTTTTCCTCGTCCAGCTAAACCTTTATACAAGTCCTGAGCCCCCCTGCGCTCAGCAGGAAAGCGGCGGTGTGGGGCAATGTTGATCGCGACAAGCACCCATGGCGGGATCGCGGTGTTTGCCGCTGGCAAAGTCCTGGTCCTGCCAGGTCAATGGATACGGATGGATGGGGCGCTTTTGCTTCGGCATCTTCGATCCCAATGGTGTCAGCCCCCTCAACGAGATCCCGACGCGAGGTGCGCGTAGGTAGGCACGGGTTTAGCCAGCGAAGGGCACCAGGAAGATGCAGAGTTTACTTCGGGTGGCGTAGAAAATGAAACTTAGGTGCCTCCGGCAGACACATCTGCTGACACGTAGACAGCAATGTAGAAGGAAGGGCTCCGTTGTTTGCAGCAGAAGCAAGCTTCATGAGAAGGCGATCTGGGTGAACCAACCCTCTTGCCAGCTTTGATTTGCAGGCGGGATGGCAAGTGCGTGCGGCAATGTCGTGCCAAGCTCAGCGAGCGCGAACATCCTTGTACCCTAGTCCCTATCAGACACAATCGTGTCGACGGCCGGTGAGCAGCAGGGCTTTGCTCTCCGTCATCGACGGAGCGCCGATTTCCGCCAAGATGCAAATGATATCGCTCTCGTGTTAGGTTTGCGCAAAGGAGCCGTTGGTCAACCCATGCTCAAGCGATCGAATTTGTTTTTCCTTCTGGTCCTCGCCGCCGTTCCAGGTCTCCTTCCCGCCCAGGTCGCCATGAGGGTGAACGATAAGAACTACCTGGATGCCCAGGGCTTCAGCGTCTTCCTCTACGACAGCACGTATCATCCCGTCTTTGTCGACCAGAAGAACACGGCGATGGAGATGATTCTGCACGGCCAGCGGATCGCGACCAACGGCGACGTTCGCCTGATGGCGACGCCTGAGCAGTGGGATCTGGTCGCAACTCTCAAAGACCGCAAGGCCGATAAGGCACATGACCGGCTCACCGCGGATCTTGCTTTCCCGACCTTCCATCTTAGCTACACGATGGAGGTGGCGGCGGAGCCGGGCGGCGTGAAGGTGAGCATCAATCTCGATAAGCCGCTGCCTCAAGAACTGGCTGGACGGGCGGGCTTTAACCTGGAGTTTCTGCCCTCGATTTATATGGGTAAGGCATACCTGGTTGATGGCACCCGGGCGGGCATTTTTCCGCGGACTCCGAATGATCCGATGGTGAAGATAGCTCCGCTGCCCGGTGAACCGAAGAAGGCGTACTACCTGGAGGACTGGGACAAGGCGAAGGGTTATACGCAGCCGCTTCCCTTTGCCGAAGGCAGGAGCATGACGCTCGGGGTGGATGACGCGCTTGCCCGCATCAGGGTGAGTTCGGAGACAGCCAACCTGATGCTCTTCGATGGGCGCAGTCGCGCGCAGAACGGCTGGTTTGTCCTGCGTTCGCTCATCCCCCAGGGCAAGACCACTGGCGCGATCGTCTGGCACATCAAGCCGGACGTTATCCCGAACTGGACCAGGCCGCCTATGATCGCCCACAGCCAGGTAGGGTATGCTCCCAACTTCTCGAAGGTCGCGGTTCTTGAGCTTGACCCGAAGTACCAGGGTCCTAAGACAGCAAGGGTGCTTCGCCTGTCAGAGGATGGGTCTTATAAGCCGGTGTTCGAGGGGCCCATTACGGCTTCAAAACCGTGGCTGCGCTATGTGTATTCGAAGTTTGACTTCACCCCGCTCAAGGATCCCGGCCTTTATGTGATCGAGTATGCTGACCAGCGCACTGCGCCCTTCCCTATCGCTAAGGATGCGTATGCAAATATCTGGCAGGACAGCCTGGACCATCACCTTGCGGAGCAGATGGACCACGTCTCGGTTCGCGAAGCGTATCGCGTGTGGCATGGTGCCTCGCATCTTGATGATGGCCGCCTGGCGCCTGTAGTGGGTGAACAGTTTGATGGCTGGAACCAGGCGACTGCAGCGGATGGCAGGTATAAGGGCGGGGATCACATCCCGGGAATGAACGTTGGCGGCTGGTACGACGCTGGCGATTTTGATCTTGAAGAACCTGCACAGCTCAGCGTGATCCAGAATCTGGCTCTTGCTTATCGCGAATTCAACCTCAAATACGACGAACTTACCGTAGACGAAAATACGCGTTCGGTTGAGATGCACCGCCCAGACGGCGTGCCCGATACGGTCGAGCAGGTAAAGCATGGCGCGCTGTACATCCTTGCCCAATTTCACAACATTGGGCATTCCATTCGTGGCACTCACGAACCAGACCTGCGTCAATACACGCATCTGGGCGATGGAGCCACGAAGACGGACGGTCGCATCTATGACCCACGTCTTGGCTTGAACGAAGTGAAGGGTGACTTTTCAGGCAAGCCCGACGACCGCTGGATCTTCTCGAACACCAATCCTTACTTTCAGTGGAACGCCATCGCGGCGCTGGCGGCTGCTGCAGATGTGTTGAGGGGCTATGACGATGCGTTAGCGAAAGATTGTCTCGCTACAGCTATCAAGGCGTGGAACCAGGAGAAGGCTCAGCCGACGCAGAGTGCGGCTGGCGGTGGCCTGGGCGGAGCAGCTCCTGAGGGTGCGCCGGGAGGTGGTGTACTAGCTGCATCTCAAGGCGGAGCTCCAGGCAACCAACACAACGCTCGATCCGGGGCAAGCGGCAGCGGGATGGCGCAAGCCTCTGCATCGCCGAATCCGGCTGCAGGTTCGACGGCCGGGACTAACCGGCAAGGCGCCGCCGCAGGGCTGGACTGGGTGGCGGCGCTTGAACTGACCATTGCTACCCATGGCGGCGAGCCGTACAGGTCACGTTTGCAGGAGTTGTTCCCTCAGATGATTGCGCCTGAGCATATGGAGCGGAGCGGCTGGACGGCCGTTCGGGCGTTGCCTTACCTGGATGCGGGAGCCAGGGGCCAGATGCAAAAAGCGGTCGAGATCTACATGGCAAGCGTGAAGAGCCAGTCCGATGCAACCCCATTCGGCGTACCTCCAAGCCTGGGGACTTGGGGTGGATCAGGTGCCGTGATGGATATGGCGATCCGCATGTACTTCCTGCACAGGGCATTCCCTGAACTGGTCAGCGGCGAGTACACGCTGCGTGCGGTCAACTACATCCTTGGCACGCACCCGGTTTCTAGTACCTCGTACGTGGCTGGCGTCGGAAGTGTCTCGAAGACCAGGACGTACAGCAACAATCGAGCTGACAACGCGTACATTCCGGGCGCCGTCATCCCGGGCTACATCGTCATCAAGCCGGACTTTCCGGAGTGCATCGACGATTTCGGCTTTCTCTGGTTTGAGGATGAAGCGGTGGTCGCCGGCTCGGCCACTTGGATCGTGGCGGGCAACGCTGCAAATGCCATCACGCAGGAAGGAGCAGAGACGCGCGTGACACAAACAAGCGCAAAGCTGCGGCCTTAGACGGATGCCTCTTCGATCTGCATCCTGGCGGAAGCGCGATCGATCCCAGCGGTACGTCGGCATCCCTCTCAAACTTAGCGCTGGCCATTTGCTAACGTTCCGTTGTCTGTGAGGCTGGCGCCGGACTAATGGCGTTTCTGGGTATTTCCGTCGACGAGGGCCTGGAGGCGTTTGACGATAGCCTGCATCGACTCTGCCTGAGCGGTGAGTTGTTCGGCGGCGGCGGCAGATTCTTCCGAGCTGGCGGCGGTGTTTTGAGTGACCTGCTCCATCCGGGTGATGGAGTCGGTGATCTGGCTGAGGCCCTTCGCCTGCTCCGCGCTTCCGAGATAGATTTCATCAACCAAGACCTTCATCTTGGAGGAGTCGACGGTGAGGGCACGGATGGAGTCGGCGACACGATCGACACTTTTCCTGCCGCCACCGGACTTATGGATGGATTCCTCAATGAGCAGGGCGGTGTCTCTGGCAGCGGCGGAGGAGCGCTGGGCGAGGCTGCGGACCTCATCGGCGACTACGGCAAAGCCCATGCCGGCCTCGCCGGCGCGGGCAGCCTCGACGGCAGCATTGAGAGCGAGGATGTTGGTCTGAAAGGCGATGTCATCGATGACCTTGATGATTTTAGAGATCTTCTGGCTGGAGGCGTCGATGCCTCCCATAGCCTCAAGCAGGCCTTCGAGCAGCACGTTGGTATCGGCAAAGCTTTGCTGCGAGGTATCAACCATGGTGGAGGTGGAGCGCGAGTTATCAGTGTTGCGCCGCGCCATGGAGTTAATCTCATGCGCGGCGGCAGAGGTCTCTTCGATGGTCGCCGCCTGCGTGGAGGAGCCCTGTGCCAGCTGTTGGCTGGAGGAGCTGACCTGGGAAGCCGCACTCACGACCTGATTAGCCCCTTTGCTCAGCTCTTGCGTAGCCTTACGAAGGACCTGGTTGACCTTGCCCACCATGAACCAGGAGACAGCAATGCCGCCGACGAGTGCCATGAGACCGACGGCTGCAGAGATCCAGAAAGCCCTGGCTGCGGAGGCTGTGGCGGTTCTGGCGATCTCCTGCGCCATTCGTTTGTTGTACGTCTCGATGGTAACGGCGGTAGCTTCCAGTTGCTTTGCGAGTGGCGAGACGGTTGCGAGATAGAGAGCGCTTGCCTCTTCCGGCTTACCCGCACGGACTAAGAGAGCAACCTTCTGCCAAGCTGCGTTGTAGTCGGTAATCTGAGCTCCAATGGTAGCGTACTGAGCGTGGTCTTCGACGTCATCGTCGATCGTGACTTTGTAGGTCCTGTAACCTTCGTCGAGCTTTGCGGTATCAGCCACAATGACTGCCTCGACTGCGGCCTGATCGGCGCCTGCCTTGGCGGCAAGCTCTCGGAGGTAGTCTCCCCGCAGGCGGCTAATGCTCGTATGAAGGCCAGCGGCGACGTAGGCGGTGGGCACAGTGTTTTCAGCAAATAACGAGATGGTGTTTCGAGCTCTCTGCAGCGCGCTGAGGGAGATACCGGCAAGAACGATAAGGAGGAGCAGGCAGGCTCCTGAGGTAATGCTGAAGCGCTTGCCGATTGTCATTTCCATGATGATATTGTCCTGGCGCACTTCACGGTCTCGCAGCGGAGCCCTGCGGCGAGATCCACTAGCGTACTTGGTCAGAAAGACTGAGTTGCTGCACTTTAGTCCACTACTTAGAAGATGCGACGGGTGTTATTCACAAGCGCTTTCGCATTGATGTTGATGCCAGCATTCAGACCTTGTAAGTTGTGACCGATCGTCGGGGCAACAAGCGTGTGGGTATAGAAGCCAAAGGCAGTAAGCCCTGGGCCCAGTTTGACTTCAGCCTTCGAAAAACCCCGTTTCCCAGTCTCAAAAGCATCTGCATTCCAAGCAAAACCAACCGTGGCAAGGTAGATGCTACCGCCATACACCGAATAGCGCTCGTCAACATCCGCGTAACCACCCTCGAAGTCGAGCCGCTTCAAAATCAGCTTGCGTGCGGAAACAGCATAGCCGGAGCCGCCGGCAAACTTGATGCCCGCAATCTTGACTTCTCCGGGACGCTGGTAGAGTTCCACTCGGGCCGAATCGATTACGTGTAAAGCAGGAGTCTTCAGGGTGACGGCCTCCCGCATGGTATGCGTCGAATTCGTAGCCGTGAAATCTGCAGACGCGACCGCATATTTGCTGACATTCTTTTCGGCGAGATATTGCTGGTAGTTTGATCTTCGCAAGTCACCGCCGCGGGAGAAGAAGTTTGGCGTAAGCGGGCTGCCCACAAAACCATTGGTGAAGGCTACCTGATCGAAGAAGAGGTGCTTTGGATCATGAAGGCGGACTCTTTCTCCCGCCATGTAGCCATCTTCGTCGTAGGAAGTGATCTCGCTATTCTGGCCGTGTTCGATGTTCAAAGAGCCAAATTCAACGGTCATCTGATCGATGGGGGTGGCACTGAAAAAGAGCTGCCGCGGAGCGAAGTAGCCACCGCGAGAAGGAATACCGGCGCGGTAGGTCGCTCCATTCGGATCGAGTGCCAATGCAACTTTGAGGGCCGCTGATTCCTTTGGGGTTTTGAAAGGACGGGCAGCGATGACGGAATCCTGGTACTGGCCGCCAATCAGATCGGCATAGGACCAGTTGAAGTAGCGGCCGGACGACGCGTGGAAGTTGATTGTGTAGCGCTCGTCCCGGTCGAGTTTCAGGCGGCCGTCGGCTATATAGCGGTCCTGGCCAAATTCAAAAAGATGGCGGCCATGCCAATTCGTGGTGGTGCGGTAACGCGCACTATAAGAGAGTGTCTTCAGATCAAGCCAACGATCGGTTAATGGTTTGCCCGAAGCGACTGGCGAGATAGCTTTCACCGAAATCGATGCATGCAAATTCGAAGAGTTGTCACTTGATGTTGCTGCGCGTGTCAGGTGTTGTGCAAGACATAGGTGGGACGCGAGCGCCAGAGACGCGGAACAAAGGAGCTTCGAGACTTCCATGGATTACCCTTCCGGCGGTCCCGCCTAGAAAAGAGCGCATAGCTCCTTCCTAAGGTACTTATCGGCCGAAAAGATGAGGGGATTACCATGTTTTTTGGCCAAGGGAGCACCCATGCTCTCACGGTGGGCTTCCTTTGGCAGGCAGGGCGATGTGCGGCTGTCGATTCGAGAGCTCTGATGAGGCGCACCTCGAGGGTATGAGGCGTAATTATTGGTCTCTCAACCGGGCAATTACTTTGCTGTTTAGGGGCGCGGGGAGAGCGATCGATCAGCCTTCTACAAAGCCACTGGCGGGTCACAAGCGGGTCGGTGCAGTTGCAATCGTGCGACTCCTTCGTCGTCATGCTGTAAGCACAAAGCCATCTGGCAGTTGCGAAAGGCAAGACGGGATTGCAAGAAGCCTACCAGTCCGACTGCGCTTTGCGCTGACCTCAGCACGCAAACAGTCAGAAGGACGAATTGAAAGCACCAGCTGTCGCGACGTACCGGTTCGGCGAAAGGTGAACAGGCATGGGCGGAATGGGTAGGTAGGAACGAGCCTGCAGGATTCGTTCTGCGTCACCGACCGCCAAAGATACCTAACGTGGCACCTATGAAAGTCTTCACAGCAGGATCTTTCTCCTGAGGGTAGTGACGGCGAAGAATCTGCTTAGCACGGGAACCACCGATCGCATTCAATGCCAATGCGGAACGTCTGCGTCCCAATGGCTTTCCATGTGCCAGTTCTTCTTCCAGTGCATCGACTGAGGGTAGTCCAAACGAGATGAGCGTGGCGACGGCTGGATCGTACTCTGCACGGACTTCAACGGAAAAGCCCCCAATCCGATGTTGCCAGTCTCTGGTGTCCGTATCGAGGCCCTTTGCGATGAGCACGGCCAGCCCGGTGAGTCCAAGTTCGCCGGCGATCCTGACCTCAGACCTATAGGCCGAACTATCTGACTCGCCCACCAGTGCAGAAGCAAGAAGACTTTTGGACTCGTCCAAAGCGTCTGGAGATAAGCGCGCAACCTGAACAAACCGCGATGCAGCGTAATCCGCTTGCGACGGATTATGTAGCTCATTCAGGAGAGTGCTCAGCCCTTCAGGCACGGGCTGGTGCGACTGTCCGTGCACTATCAGCAACAAGGCAAGATGCGCTAGCAAGGCTCGTCCTTTAGCGGGCGTTCCAGCTGCTTTACGACTTGGGGTTCATGCCGGCAGTTTGCACTTGAAACATCGTCTCCGCACCGAAGAGATGAGTGCAC
>CAXTUS010000020.1:0-44171 GCA_964247475.1 uncultured Acidobacteriaceae bacterium
GTCCATGATCTGATGTTCAGCGGTAACCTCTCTGATGATCTGTCGTGCGACCCCGAGCCCACCATGCAGAGCGAGAGCCTTGCCCAAAGCGTCTGTGCCTAGGCCTCGAATAGTGTCCGAAGCGCCCCCCTCGCTCTCCTGGCCTCCGGCATCCGCACTCGCTCCGAACTGAAGCGGCTTTAGTAACTCAGTGAGCATGGACGCTTCGAACTGCCGTGCAGCGTCTGCCAGCTTTGCCTTCTTTGCTTCCGACAAGGCCGATTCGGCCCCGGACCAGAAGCCACACGACTTCCCCCGATCACTATGCTCATAGCACCTCAATCTCAGCCTCGAGAGCTCCAGCTGACTTCATCGCTTGCAGGATCGAAATGACATCTCGAGCACTTGCACCGATGGTTTGAAGGCTTCGGACCAGGTCATCGACAGTAGCGCCCTGTTTTAATTCGATCCGGCTGACCGGCTTGTCAGTCGCTTCAATGCGACTCTCCGGAACGACCTGTGTTGTGCCGCCCGATAGTTCTCCGGGTTGAGAGACCTTGAAGTCTGTCATAATGCGCACCGCAAGCCCTCCATGCAAGATCGAGACCGGCTGAAGTACGACCTTGCCGCCAATCACGACGGTACCGGTTCGTTCATTAACGATGACCTTTGCACGCGGGTAGACCGTCACCTCCACAGCCTCAACACGTGCAAGCAGATCGGGCACATCTTCTGCCTTCTCCACCTCAAGCTCGATGCGCCGGCTATCGTGAGCCTTGGCTGCCTTGTGACCAAGTTCCACGTTGATCGCGTCCGCCACAGCCCGCGCCGACTTGAAGGCGGCGTCGTCAAGTAGAAGCGAGAAGCTGCCTCGCTGACCGATCTCTAGCGTGAGCGCACGCTCTACCATGGCTCCATAGGGCACGCGTGCCGTGGTGGGATGGTTGAACTGCTTCGTGCTACCGTTGACATTGATCGAATAGCCGCCAACGACCAGGGGTCCTTGTGCCTGAGCATAAACTTTGCCGTCCGTTCCGTAGAGGGCGGTCAGCAGAAGAAGACCTCCCTCGAGGGAACGAGCATCGCCGGCTGAAGATGCCGTGATATCAAGCTTGGTACCAGGACGGGCAAAAGGGGGCAGCGTAGCAGATACGAAGACCGCAGCGATGTTCTGCACCCTGATCGAGCTTGCCGGAACGCTGACGCCCATCCGCAGCAGCATGGCGGAAAGGGTCTGTACCGGAAACGTGGTCTGCTGCGAGTCTCCCGTCCCCTGAAGTCCGACCACAAGTCCGTAGCCAACCAGCTGGTTATCTCGAACACCCTCGATCGAGGCAATATCCTTCACACGAGCACGCCTTTCGCCTGCATCGGCGTGTAAGCTCTGGGCGGAGATCGTGTTTGCGGTCAGGAGGAGCGCAAGCGTTGTATTTTGGCACAGGCATAAGAGAGCTTTCATCAGAACACCAGGAGTCTTTCAAGCAGACGGACTAGCGGGTTTTGCCGGTATGTGGAATCGCTGACGATCCCCTTCCCTTTAACCTCAAGCTCAAGGCTCGAGATCGAGGTTGAGAGAACCTGATTCTGTTGTGAGATATCTTCAGGACGGACAAGCCCGCGCAGCACAATTGTTTGTGTCTGCTGTGAGAACTCGACCTGGCGGGCGGCCTCGATCACCAAGGTCCCATTCGGCAGAACCTCGACAACCTGCCCGCCGAAGGTCGTCGAAAGATTGGAGTTGGTTGCACTCGCTCCTGCAGCGCTTAAGGCCGATGCAGAGTTCTGTGTGACCAGGTTCTGAAGGGCGTTTGCAGCCTTCAGGGCGCCGAACAGGCTTGATACCGCCGAGTTGGCGGTCGATGCGCGCGAGTTCTTCACAGTTCCGTCAGTAGATGCGGCGAGGCTCTCTTGGACTACAACGGAGATAAGATCGTGCTTCCTCATCGCTCGCATATCTGTTGAGAAGCCGGCCAGCCGGCCGTTATCAATCCAGATAGAGCCCTCAAGCGGTACCGACTCCTGGATGTCCGACTTGACCCGCGAAAGATAGCCCTTCAGAGAGCTTTGTGCGACATTCATGCGTGGGGTAATCAGCTTTGACTTCGCTGCTTCGACTAAAGCGGGTCGAAAGGGAGAGGGTGCCAGCGCAACTGCTTGTGCTCGAAGCAACACTGAACCTAGCAGGAGCAGCAAACCCGTCAAAGTGATCTCGGTCCTGTGAAGCTTAAACATCCCCTTGTGAAAACGATGCCTGCTCATCTGGGGTCAACCTCGAGCACGTTGCTGCTTTTTACAACTCCGGTCACTACTCTCTCGTTCGAGGTCCAGGCTGCAAGAGCGTCCCCTGAAGCGAGCGAACTCAGCGGGATGATCCGTGCCCGCATCCTGTCGCCGATAGCTCCGCTCGTCTGAGCCACGGCAGGTATCTCGATCCTTGTGCCTTCGCTGACCTCGACCACATTCACACGAGAGCCTGCCAGCATCACGAGAGCGCGCCCTGCCGAGGCTTCGTTGCGCTTTGCCATGCTGCTTGCAAGTCCGAGTCCGAGATTGCCAAGCGCGGCAAGCACCAGGAACTGAGGACGTTCTGGATGACCGCAGCTCCGGATATTTGCCCAAAGATCCCCGGTGAGTGAATCTCTGTATGTCGATCCGATGCGAAAACCCTGTGCACTCCTCATCCCCTTCTGGGCTGCCGCCGCGGCCGCGCTTTCGTAGCAGGCTGGCTCTGAGCTCCAGGCTGGGGCGAAGGCAAGTGCAGCGCCCACAGTCCCACAGCACCACTTCATGTATGTCTTCATCAGGAGCCTCCCGGCTACTTCAACGAACAATGTTGTTGATCTGCGAGTACATGTCGTCGGCAACGTGGATAACCTTCGAGTTACTCTCGTAGGCGCGCTGCGCAAGGATCATCTGGACGAACTCCGACACCACGTCGACATTCGAATTTTCGAGATACCCTTGCTGCAGCGTGCCTACCCCGGATGTTCCGCCTGGTACGTCCACCACTGGGTTTCCTGAACCCTGGGTCTGCTGGAAGAGACTGCCCCCAAGAGCGTTGAGGCCACCTGGATTGGCGAAGTTGGCAAGCTGGATGGTGCCAAGGGTCGCTGGCGTCGTCTGTCCGGGCAACGTGGCTGAGACAACTCCGTATTGCGAGATGGTGACAGCCGTCGCGCTCGATGGGATGGTGATGGCAGGGATAAGTTGATCGCCCTCCGCAGTCACCATCGTGCCCTGGTTGTTCAGGTGAAAGCTGCCCGCGCGCGTGTAAGCTGTGGTGCCGTTCGGAAGCTGGACGGAGAAGAACCCGGCACCCTGGATGGCTGCATCGAGCGAATTACCAGTCTGGTTGAAGTCACCCTGCGCCTGGATGACCTCGGTCGCTGAGGTCCTCGTGCCAAGGCCGATCTGTAAACCCGCCGAGACGGTTGAAGAGGTATTAGGGGAGCCAGGTGTAATGAGATTCTGGTACACCATGTCCTCGAACTGCAGCCGCATGCGGCGAAAGCCAGCGGTTGCGGAGTTGGCGAGATTGTTTGCCACAGTATCAAGATTCAACTGCTGTGCGCTCATACCACTTGCGGCTGTGTAAAGTGCTCGTATCATCTCAAGTCCTCCCTAAACTCGCGCCAGCTGCTCGATGGCGGTCTTATCGAAATCAGTGTTGAAGACGGTCAAGGCCTTCTGCATCATCTCGGCCTGGCGCTGAATCAGGATCAGCTGCATGGTCCCGTGTACGGTGTCCTGATTTGAGCCTTCGAGGGCTCCCTGTTGCACCTGCGCGGTCCCCGCGACCGGCGACACACCCGCCGTCGCCGTATAGCGATTGGCGCCTTCTGCTGACAGCGAAGCGGTAGAGGCGAAGTCGAAGATCCCAAGTTGCGCGACGATGCCCCCGCCTGCGTCGGTGGTCACGGACACACTTCCATCGGGTCCGACCGAAATTGTTCCTGACGGAAGCGTGATGGTCTTGCCCTTGCCATCAAGCACGGGTTCCCCCTGCTTGGTCGTGAGCAGACCTACGGGCGACTTGAGGAAGGAACCGTCCCGCGTATAGCGGATGCCCTGTTTGGTCTGCAGTGCAAAGAAGCCGGCGCCGCTTAGGGCGAGATCCAACGGGTTCGAGGTGGGCACAATAGGGCCTTGCCCGAAGTCGGCGTTCGTTCCTCCGAGTACGCCGAAGGAGTTGACAGTGTTGCCGACCTGCGACGCACCATCAGCCACAGCGCCTGAACCGGAAGGAGTGATCCCGTTTGCGAGTACACCTGAAAAGCTCTCGCGTGCTGCACGAAAACCGTTGGTTCCAGCATTGGCCAAGTTATTCGCCGCTGTATCCAGCGCCTGTGTGCGCGCCAGGAGTCCCGTGTATGCCGCATAGATTCCGCTGTCCATGCCGGGGATATTGCACGAGAGCGGCCAGAGGTGGGTTCAGTTTTCTGAGTTTTCATTAACAAAAGAACGCCCTGACGTGAAGTCAGGGCGTCTCTCTGGCACAACCCGAATGCCAGGAAGCTGTTCAGGGGTGAGTGCGGCTACTTCACGACGGACTGGAAGAGCGAAGAGCTGAGAAGGCTTGAGAACTGGCTGTCCGATGAGCTGTAGTCTACTGTCAGGGTTCCCGAATTGGAATCGATTGAGGTCTGATCGAGTGCAGATTTCTCAAGCGCTGAACCTGAGCTCTTCCGCATCATAGAAACGCCTTTCATGAGGGTGGCCGCGGTAGCCGCCGTGATGGTGTCCGACATCACGACCGCCATGTCGAACTTAACGCCATTCTGAAAGTCCATCGTGTAGCGCGAGCTCTTCATGCGGTTCTTGACCGTGTCGTAGTCTGCAAGCTGCGAGGCGTCACCAAGAACGCCCTTCATCATGGTCTGCGTACCTTTCTGGTCAAGCAGGCTCCAGACCGCCTTGCTGTCAACAGCCGCCATCTCGTTGACCATCTCTCCGTTCTGCAGAAAGTTGCCGGTGAGGCCATCCCGCGCGTCAAGCGAATCCTCAACGGCCTTCTTTTCACCGAAGACCATCGTCGTCTGATCGAGCCAGCAGACGCTCATCCCAGCAGAACCGAGCGGATAGATTGCATTGTTGCGCAGCAGCGTCGGCTTCGTTTTGTTCTTGGCGAAGTTCTGCATGATCGTCCCGGTATGGAACTGTCCTTGTGCGATGCCGACAATCCGAGTGCCATCCTTGATGCGAAAAGAGGCAAAAGCCAGCACGTCTGCGTCCTGATCCACCTTCAGGCCCGAAGTCTTTAATGCCGTCTCAAGCCTTTTCAACTCGGGTGGAAGCACTCGATCCTTGAGGCTCATCGCGGCTGAGGAGTTCTGCATCGCACGATAGTCGACGACAATGACCTGCTGGATGTCCCTGGGGATCGCAGCCTTGGCGTCGCCGCTCAGCTCCGCGCCTGATGCGCCCTTCGCGGCAAACAACGAGCAGGCAGCGAGCACCGCTACGGCCATGTTCTTCCTTGCAAAACTCTTCATACACTCCCCTGGAGATAATTCCCGCAACCCATGGTTCCGTCCCTCATTGTTCCGTGATCGGCGTGCAAAGGCAAGCTTCTCCAGTCCATTGGACTCTGTTGACGGCTGGAGGGTTTGGTATGTTCCCGTTCCGCGCGCAGGCAGCATAAGGATTTATCCTAGACACCAATGTCCACTGAAACGATTTGCCCTGCCCATAGCCTTCAAGGCTCGCTCGTACTGCCCGGCGACAAGAGCATCTCCCATCGCTATGCAATGCTCGCCGGAGTTGCTGAAGGCACCAGCCGCCTCTCCAATTTTTCTACCGGTGCGGACCCACACAGTTCGCTCGCGTGCATGGCCGCGCTTGGCGCAACGGTCGAGGATAAAGGGACCCACATCGAGGTGACAGGCGCCGGTGGTAGCTTCAATCAGCCGGAGCAACCGCTTGACTGCGGCAACTCCGGGTCAACGATGCGCATGCTTTCAGGTCTGATCGCATCCCACCCGCACACATTTACTCTGGTTGGCGACGAGTCCCTTACCCATCGGCCCATGGAGCGGATCCGCAAGCCGCTCCATGCCATGGGCGCCCGTATCGAGCTAAGCGAGGGTCACGCTCCAATTTTTATCTCAGGTGGTCCCTTGACCGCGATCGACTTCGAGACGCCGATCCCATCAGCGCAGGTGAAGACCGCCGTTCTGTTTGCCGGCCTCCAGGCAGAGGGTACAACCTCCCTTTCTGAAGCGATCCTGACCCGAGACCACTCCGAACATGCTCTGCGTGCATTTGGCGCGAAGATCGAGAGACGGGACAAGCGTATCTATATAGATGGAGGTCAGAAGCTGAGCGCGATCGACGCCACCGTACCGGGTGATCTCAGTTCAGCCGCGTTCTTTTTGTGCGCTTCCCTGCTGTTCCCAGATTCGAACCTGATCCTCGACGCGGTGGGGTTAAATCCGACACGCTCCTCGCTCCTGGACGTGGTGGCCGCCCTGGGCGCGAGGATCCGGCTGCTGAACGTTGAAGAGCAACATGGCGAATTGATGGGAACGCTCCAGGTCAGTGCCAATTCGGCTGCGGTACCCGCTCAGCCGTTTGAGATCTCAGGCGCGCTCACGGCGCAGCTTATCGACGAATTGCCGGTTCTTGCCGCAGTCGCACCATACACACGGTGTGGGCTCAGGATCAGGGATGCGCAGGAACTCCGCGTAAAGGAGTCTGACCGGATCGCCCTGGTGGCAAAGAATCTGAGAGCCATGGGCGCCGAAGTGACGGAGTATCCGGACGGGATGGACATCGCAGGAGGACAGACGTTGCACGGTGCCCAGATCGACTCTGGAAGCGATCATCGGATCGCCATGGCGTTTTCAGTGGCGGCACTGCGTGCATCCTCTGAGACAGAGATCCTGGGCGCCGAGGCCGCAGCTATCTCGTTCCCTGAGTTTTTCTCGCATCTGCGAACGCTTTGCCCTAGCTAAACGGTACCTGAAGCACCCCGCGGACGATGCGCTTATACATCTCTACATCTTGTAGCCGCCGGTCTCGTCTTCGTTCAGGTTCTCGAGCCAGCTCTTCAGCTGGTCTGCATTCACGTCTGTACCCGGTTCTGAGGTAGCCTGTCTGGTCCGGCCAAGAACGCTTCGTGAGATGTAGATCGGGCAGTCCCAGCGTAACGCTAAAGCGATTGCATCACTTGGGCGGGCGTCCATGCAGATTGTATCCCCGGCCTGTTCCATCCAGATGGTGGCGTAAAAGGTGTCTTCCCGCAGGTCCGAGACCACTACCTTGCTGACTACGGCATTGAGCCCGCGAGCCAGGTTGCGGAGCAGGTCGTGTGTCATCGGCCGCGGGGTGGCCGTCTTCTCGAGCTCAAGCGCGATGGCATTTGCTTCGAAGACCCCTACCCAGATTGGGAGAACAAGCTCGCTTGCCACATCCTTCAGCACGACGATGGGCATGTTGGTGACGGGGTCAAGCATGAGGCCGCGAATCTGCACCTCAATCTCACCTGCTTCGGACACCGGAGTGGTGGAGATCATACTGCCTCCGCAAGCAGGCTGTTTGGAAAGGTGGCGTTGACTCTGACCATTTGGTAGCTGCCGATCGCCGGCAGGATCGGCGAGTGGGTGGTGAAGTTGACGGTTTTATTCTGCGAACTGCGCCCCACAACCTGGTTGCGCGTCTGGTTATGGCTCTCGACCATGAGTTCCATCGTCTCTCCGAGGTGCCTGGCGTAGGTCAGCCTCTGGATCTCACGCTGGCTGCTGAGCAGTACCTCGAGGCGAGCCGCCTTCGCTTCCTCCGAGATTGAATCCGCCATCGAGATCGCCGGGGTGTTGGGGCGTGGGGAGTATTTGAAAGCAAAGATGGCGTCGTACTTGACCTGCTCGAGCAGCGTGGCGGTCTCGATCAGATCGGCCTCGGTCTCGCCGGGAAAGCCGACGATGATGTCCGAGGTGATGGAGATATCGCGCCGCGCTGATTGGATCCAGGCGATCCGTTCAAGGTACCAGTCGCGGGTATATTCGCGCGCCATCGCCTTCAACACGGAGGTCGATCCGGACTGAACGGGAAGGTGGACGTGGTTGCAAAGACTAGGCGTCGAATCAATGGCCTCGACGATGTCGCGGGTGAAGTCCCGGGGATGAGATGTGGTGAAGCGGACGCGCCGTATGCCCGGGATCTCGCCAACTGCGACCAGCAATTCGGCAAAAGTCTTGAGCCTCAGTGGATCGCGGTAGGAATTGACGTTCTGCCCGAGGAACTGGATCTCGGTGAAGCCGGAGCCGGCCATGCGGCGCGCCTCCTCGATCACGGAGACCGAGGTACGCGAGCGCTCGTTGCCTCGCGTGTAGGGGACAACACAATAGGCGCAGAACTTGTCGCACCCTTCAATGATGGTGATGTAGCCACGATGCTGATTGACACGGGCGACAAACGGAGTCTCAAAGGTCTCGGTCGTCTTCTTGTCGTCTAGACCGGTGATGCGCTGATCGCCTTGTTCGAGCCGTGCGAGCATGCCGGGAAGATTGCGATAGCTTGCCGAGCCGGCCACAATCGAGACATACGGCGCACGGTCAAAGATCTTCTCGCCCTCCTGCTGGGCGACGCAGCCGATGACGGCGAAGCGTTTGCCCTCACCCTGAAGCTTTTTGTACTCGTTGAGGCGGTGGAAGACCTTCTGTTCGGCTTTGTCGCGGATGGAGCAGGTGTTGTAAAGGATGAGACCGGCCTCGGCCTCATCTTGAACCTGGGCGTAGCCTTCCTGTTCGAGGGTGCCGACGACCTTCTCGGAGTCGTGAGCGTTCATCTGGCAGCCAAAAGTCTCGATGTAGAAAGTCTTGCTCACACCTCCCAGTATATCGCCGACCGTCGGTTGTCCCGCCCCTTATGCTCTGCGCACTCACCGCCGATTTATTCCCTATGGATTCAAGCCCGATCGCGTCCCGAATTCGGAGAAGGCTGCAACCGATCAGGATCCGCTTGAGGCAGCTTCAACACAGCACAGTCTCTGGCCTCGAGCTCCAAAGGCTGGCTGGAGTTGCGTTGTTCCTGATCTGCCTGGATCTGGCCGCTTCGTCGGCGAACATGAGCAGCTGGCGGGTGGATGGCGTTACCATCCTGTGGCCGACCAACGGACTCCTGCTGGGCGTGCTGCTTTGTGCTCCGAGACGTCAATGGGCCGCTTATTTCACAGTCGGTTTCAGCGTCGACCTTTCCACCAACCTGTTTCTCAGATTCGGCTTCTGGTCTTCTGCTTACATTGCAGGGTGCAATATGCTCGAGGCTGGACTGGCGGCAGTCCTGCTGTACCGAACGATCTCGCCGAGACCGGATCTGCTTGAACGCAGACAGTTGCTTCGGCTTGTCTGCTACGGCATGATCCTCGCGCCGGCGGTCGCGTCGCTTCTGGCCCAGTTCAACCCGGCTGACGCGAGTTCCTCGCATCTGTTTACTTCGTTCAAACACTGGTTCACCGCGGATGCGCTTGGCATTGCGGTGATGACCCCGTTGTATCTGTCGCTTCATCGTGGGCGAAAGTTCATGGGCAGATCATGGCCTGAGGTTGCAGGCCTGCTGATGTTAATGCTCCTGGCCACGGTTGCAGTCTTTTGGCAGAGCAGCCTTCCCTCGCTGTTTCTGCTTACCCCCTTTCTGCTTCTGCTGGGCTTTCGCCTGCGCCTGGTGGGCTCAGCGACAGGCCTTCTCATGGTAGCCATCGTCGGCGGCATCCTTACCAGCAAGGGTCGCGGACCGATTGTCCTGATGCATGAACGCGCAGAAAGCTCGCACGATCTGTTCCTGCAGTTCTTCATCGCCGTCTCGATGCTGGTGCTTTACGGCATCGACATCGTGGTGGGTGAGGCAGAGATCCGTCAAGCGAATCTGAAGACCAGCGAGAACCGCTTCCGCCTGCTTGCTGAGGCCTCGAATGATGTGATTATGCTGTCCGACCTGTGGGGCCGGCGGAGATACGTCTCGCCGGCTGTGTCGGCGATGCTGGGCTGGCAGCCTGAAGAACTGCTCGGCTACGACCATCGTCAGCTTGTGCATCCCGACGACTGGCCCAAGATCGTCAAGCTGTTCGAAGACTGCCGTATGGGCGTGATCACCGATGCTTTGCCTTACCGCTGCCGTGAGCGCGGGGGGAGCTATGTCTGGGTGGAGGCGAGCATCCGGCTCTGCCACGATGTAGGGACCGGAGACGCGGAGGGCTTCGTCAACGTGGTGCGGGATATCTCAAGCCGTAAAGCTGCCGAAGACGAGTTGAACAAGGCGTTCTCGGCCGTTTCCAGCCTGGTCATGGTGGACGGCCTGACAGGAGTCGCCAACCGGCGACGATTCGACGAAAAGATGGAGTTGGAGCTGCGTCGCGCGCAGTTTGAAGGGAGCATGATCTCGCTGCTGATGATGGATGTAGACCACTTCAAGGCTTACAACGACCGCTACGGTCATGTGCGAGGCGATGCCTGTTTGCGTGAGATTGCGGCCGTAGCCCAACAGACTATCCTGCGGAACGCGGACCTGTTCGCAAGATACGGCGGGGAAGAGTTTGTTGCAGTCCTGCCGGGTACGGACTGCCGAGGAAGCAAGTCGCTGGCTGAAGAGATCCGGAGCAGGGTTGAGGCCTGCCGCATTCCCCATTCCGCCAGCCCGCATGGGGTCGTCACAGTCAGCATCGGTTTTGCCTCGCAGACACTCGGCCCGCAGAGCGACGGCAGTCTCCTGCTGCTCGAAGCGGACGAAGCTCTTTACCGCGCGAAGTCAGCAGGGCGCAACCGCGTGGTGGGCGAAATGCTTGTCGCTTCTCCAAAGTAGCTGGCGTTCGCCTGAGGTACTGCGGCAATGCCGTTATCTTCAGGTCACCCGTATTTTTCGCTCGGCGGGCGAGAAGTTTACCGATAGGAGTAAGCTGTTTGGCGCGAGCCGGAAGGCTTCCGGCAGTTGACTGAACGAAAGCAGGTACCTGATGGCGACAGCGGCGGCGATAACAGAGCTCAACCCCGGAGGCTATGGCTTCCCGGTTCCCTTCAAGAAGCGTTACAGCAACTTCATTGGGGGTGATTGGGTCGCGCCCATTTCGGGCGAGTACTTCGACAACATTTCGCCGGTCACCGGGAAGGCATTCTGCGAGGTCCCAAGATCGAATGCCGCAGACGTCGAGCGTGCGCTTGACGCGGCGCACGCAGCCAAGAAGGCCTGGGGTAAAACCGCTGTGGCGGCGCGTGCCAGGGTGCTTGAACAGATCGCCCAGAGGATCGATGACAATCTGGAGCTTCTGGCCACAGCTGAGACTTGGGACAACGGCAAGCCCATCCGCGAGACCATGAATGCAGACATCCCGCTGTGCGCCGATCACTTCCGTTACTTTGCCGGCTGCATCCGGGCACAGGAAGGCGGTATCTCGGAGATCGACGCAGACACTGTCGCCTACCACTATCACGAGCCGCTTGGCGTGGTCGCCCAGATCATTCCCTGGAACTTCCCCCTGCTGATGGCGTCCTGGAAACTTGCGCCAGCGCTGGCAGCAGGAAATTGCGTCATCCTGAAGCCTGCGGAGCAGACCCCGGTCTCGATCCTGATCCTCATGGAGCTGATCAGCGACCTGCTGCCTCCGGGTGTGCTGAACGTCGTGAATGGCTTCGGCGTGGAGGCAGGCAAACCGCTTGCTTCAAACCCACGCATCAACAAAGTGGCATTTACGGGCGAGACCACAACCGGCCGCCTGATCATGCAGTATGCGTCGCAGAACATCATCCCGGTCACTTTAGAACTTGGTGGGAAGTCCCCGAATATCTTCTTCGAAGATGTGATGCGCGCTGATGACGCTTACTTTGACAAGGCACTCGAAGGCTTTGCGCTCTTCGCCTTCAACCAGGGCGAGGTGTGCACCTGTCCATCCCGTGCCTTGATCCAGGAGTCCATCTACGATCAGTTCATCGAGCGCGCAGTCGCCCGGGTGAAGGCGATTCGCCACGGCAATCCATTAGACAGCGGAACAATGATCGGAGCGCAGGCCTCGCAGGAGCAAATGGAGAAGATCCTTTCCTACTTCGACATCGGTCGGCAGGAGGGTGCGCAGGTGCTGACCGGAGGACATCGCAAGATGCTCGAAGGCGACCTCGCCGCTGGCTACTACATCGAACCCACGGTCTTCAAGGGTCACAACAAGATGAGGATCTTCCAGGAGGAGATCTTTGGTCCGGTGGTGTCGGTGACGACCTTCAAGGACGATGACGAAGCGCTTGAGATCGCAAACGATTCGCTCTACGGCCTCGGTGCAGGCGTCTGGACCCGTGATATGACGCGGGGATACAGATTTGGCCGGGGCATCGAGGCGGGGCGGGTGTGGACCAACTGTTATCACGCCTACCCGGCACATGCGGCGTTCGGCGGGTACAAGGCGTCAGGTATCGGCCGCGAGAACCACAAGATGATGTTGGACCACTATCAACAGACCAAGAATCAGCTGGTCTCCTATAGCCCTGATGCGTTAGGTTTCTTTTAGACGTTCCGGCACACACCGCGGAGCGTCCCGACTCCACGGAACAAATGCCCGTCTGGAGGCAAGACGGGTTTGCCTGTTCCTGAAAGCCTCTCATGAGCGAGATTCCTGATCAGGTATTAGCCACCGATGCCGCGCTCGCGCTGATCGCCAGGCTCGAGGCGCGTCATGGCGAGCTGATGTTTCACCAGTCCGGAGGCTGCTGCGACGGCAGCTCCCCGATGTGCTATCCGCGAGGCGAGTTCCTGATCGGCGGCCAGGATGTGCTGCTCGGACACGTTGCCGAGACACCCTTTTATATGAACCGAAGCCAGTTCGAGTACTGGAAGCATACGCAATTGATCCTCGACGTAGTGCCGGGGCGCGGCGGCATGTTCTCGCTTGAGGGACCCGAGGGCGTGCGCTTCTTCACACGTTCTCGGGTCTTCACCGCCCATGAGATCAGCAGCCTGCGCGACGCTCGAAGGCTTTAGACTTTGGTATGACCCCGGGCTCTCCCTCACGCAGAATCTTTCTAGGACAGGCAGGGCTCGCCGCCGCTGCTCTCCTGAGTAACCGACTCAGCGGACAAGCGACGAATGTTGTGAAGACCAGGGCCGGTGCACTGGGCGGACTCAGCGAAGATGGTGTGCGGATCTTCCGTGGGGTGCCTTTTGCCAGGCCGCCAGTCGGCAGCTTCAGGTTTCGCGCGCCAGAAGCTGTCGCCCCCTGGAGCGGCGTCCGCGACGCGACGAGCTTCAGCGCAGCACCCATGCAGCCAGATGCCAGCAACGTGGCGCAGAGCGAGGACTGCCTCTACCTGAACGTCTGGGCGCCCACACCGAAGGGCCCGCACCCCGTCTTCGTGTGGATCCACGGCGGGGGCTTTACCGGCGGCCATGCCTTTGAGCCCATCTACGATGGTGCCCAGTTTGCGCGGGAAGGGATCGTGGTCGTCACGGTGGCCTACCGGCTGGGAGCGTTCGGCTTTCTTGATCTCGAGCCTGCCCTGGGACCGAGCTACGCCGGCAGCGCCAACAATGCACTGGGTGACCTGATCGCAGCACTGGAATGGATCAAGGCCAACATCGCAGACTTCGGTGGCGATCCTTCGCGGGTGACCATCGGGGGAGAGTCTGCGGGTGCGAAGCTGAGTGATCTCCTGATGGGAGTTCCCGCAGCTGGCAAGCTCTTTCAGCAGGCGATCTCAGAGAGTGGCGGAGCGGAGCGCGTGTGGCCGCATGCGGAGGCGCTCAGGGTAGGCTTGGGCTTTGACAAAGCTTGGCAGACTGCACATCGTGGGGACGTGCCGGACCTGCTGCATGCCAACCCACAGCAACTGATCGCGGTGCAGAAGGACTTTATGGACGTCTGGCCGCAGCACTTCCCCCTGCGCCCGGAGGTCGACGGCAGGCTGATCGCGACGCCTCCCGTGGCAGTGATCGCGGCCGGCGCAACGAAGGGTAAACGCCTCTTGATCGGTACCAATCGAGATGAAAGTGCACTCTTCATCGGACCTCATCCCTCCCACGACGCGACGGCGCGCGATGTCGGCAACATCAACCTTGAGGTGTTCCAATCGATCTACGCCAAGTACAGAGGGGTTTACCCGGCCATGAACGACGTTGAGCGACGCATCCGTGCACTGACCGCCGAAGAGTACTGGATCCCGACGATCCGCGTCGCAGATGCGCACATCAAAGGTGGCGGGAGCGCATGGGTGTACCAGCTTCAGTTCGCCGAATCGAGCGGCCGTCTGAGCGGGTATGCGTATCATTCGCTCGACGTTGGGCTGGTGTGGGACAAGCCGCATACAAACATCGCAAACTCCCGCGAGGAATCAGCGCTGGCGGCCCAAATCCATGCCGCCTGGGCTGCATTCATGCGCGGCCAAAGCCCTTCGGCTCCTGGTCTGCCAGGATGGCCCCCTTATTCGGCAGCAGAACGGCCGACCATGGTGCTCAACACGCAGAGCCGTGTGGAGACAAGGCCGCAGGAAGCCGAGCTACGGCTTTGGGACGGAGCTCTGTAGAAGCACTCGCTCCTTGCTGCGAGGTACAGATATGATCCGTCAGAACAGTTCAGGAGATCTTCGTGAAATTGACTCTTCCGCTCGTTGCAACGTTCGGCCTTTTAGCTGGGACTACATCGCTCAATCGATGTATGGCGCAGCTTGAGGGAGACCACATTGGCACTACGGTGGTTCATGCGATTCCAGCCATCGATGACAAGGAGACCAAGGCCGAGCGGGATCTGCGTATGAAGTGGTGGCGCGAGGCACGTTTCGGCATGTTCATTCACTGGGGACTCTATGCAATACCTGCGGGCACATGGGACGGGAAGCAGGTTCCGGGAGTCGGCGAATGGATCATGAACAATGCATCCATTCCCGTCTCGGACTATGAGGCCATCGCGAAGGACTTCAATCCGAACGCCTTCAGCGCGCATGATGTCGTTGCTCTGGCCAAGAGCGCGGGCATGCGGTACATCGTCATCACCGCGAAGCATCACGACGGCTTCGCCATGTTCGATTCGAAGGCGGATCCTTTCAACATTGTCCGTGCGACCCCCTTCAAACGGGACCCTCTACGCGAACTTGCAGATGAATGCCGCAGGCAGGGCATCAAGCTTGGCTTCTATTACTCCCAGGACCAGGACTGGACCGCGCCGGGAGGTGCGGCGTACAAGACCGGCAGCCATGACCTTCCCACGCATCACTGGGACAAGGCGCAGGATGGTGACTTTGCAGCCTACCTGCACAAGAAAGCCATTCCTCAGCTGAAGGAGTTGCTGACCGGCTATGGCGACTTTCCTGCCGTGATCTGGTTCGACACACCGACCAACGACATGACGCCCGAGCTTGCGAGTGAGATCGTGGTGTTGATGAACCAGCATCCGAAGCTGATCTGGAACAACCGGTTGGGCGGCGGCTACAACGGCGATACCGAAACTCCGGAACAGTACATCCCACCGCAGGGATTCCCAGGACGCGACTGGGAGGCATGCATGACCATGAACGATACATGGGGTTTCAAGTCTGACGATCACAACTTCAAGTCCACGGAAACGCTGATCCGCAACCTTATCGATATCGCGAGCAAGGGGGGCAACTACCTGTTGAACATAGGACCCGATGCGAGGGGCGACGTGCCGCCGGCTGAAGCTGAGCGCCTGCGCGGCATCGGTCGCTGGCTCGATGTGAACGGAGCTGCAATCTATGGCACCGGCCCCACGCTCTTTGGACCAGAAGCAGGTAGTTTCAGCGCTAGCGAAAAGGATGAGCACGGCAAACCGAAGTTCATCGCGAGCTGGAAGTGGCGCTCGACCACTACCGCAGACCGCATCTACGTGGAGCTGCTCGAGTGGCCTGGACAGAGCTTCCATCTCAACGCTGTGCCAAGAAAGATCACAGGCGCTTACCTGCTTGCGGACAAGGGAAAAAAGCCCCTAGTAATCAAACAGACCGCGAGCGGCGTGGACATCGCGCTGCCAGAGCAAGCGCCTGATCCCGTGGCTTCGGTGCTGGTACTGAAGACAAGATGAAGATAACCCGGATTGTGAATTGAATCCGGGCCATTCCGCCTCAGCCCTGGACACTCTGGACGATGCCCTTCGCCCTCAGCCCGACCTCAGCCGTCGCGAAATAATCCTGGACTGTACCCTGTGTGCCGATCCAGTCGATGTAGCGCTTGATGCCCTGCTCGAGCGTGGTCTGGGGTTCATATCCAACGGTGCGGATGCGGCTGATATCCGAGATGAGCGAACGGATCTCACCTGGACGGAACTCGCCACGTGCCAGCGGTGAAATTGGCACGCCGAGCTGGTCGGCGATGATCTTCGCCAGTTCCTTCACGCTGGTGGCGCGTCCGCTGCCGACGTTCACCGGAAGACCATCGAGCTTGTCCGTCGTGGCGACGAGCAGGTTTGCGCGGGCAATGTCTTCGACGAAACAAAGGTCGCGTGTTTGGCCGCCATCCTCGTACATGACAGGCGGTTGCTTATTCAGAAGTCGAGTGCAGAAGATGGCGATCACGCCGGTGTAGGGGTTGAACAAGGATTGTCTTGGACCATACGTGCAGGAGTAACGCAACGCGACGGTCGGAATGCCGGTCTGCTTGCCCCACAGCAGCACAAGCCGCTCCTGGTCCACCTTGGTAAGCGCGTAGACGGTCTCGCCGCCACCTGGCGTGGCCTCGGGCGTGGCGATCGAAGTCGTAACCGCTCCGCAGATGGGACAGTGCACCTGGAAGTCCCCGGAGCGGAGCTGATCGCTTGGGCGCAGCAGCGGCACCACATGACCATGATCCGGGCAAAGTGCCGCGCCTTCGCTGTAAACCGCCTGTGAGCTCGCCACCACGACCTTGACGATCGGTAGCTTGTGGTCGCGGATGATCTCAAGCATCTGCGCCGTACCGAAGCTATTAACAAGAACATACTTCGCCATCTCTGGCATGTAACCGCCATAGGCCGCCTCGTGGAAGACGACGTCGATGTCGGTGAGCGCCGAAAGCATCGTGTCGTAGTCCTGCACCTCACCCTGGCGGAACTCCGCGGCAGGATTGATCCACTCCGGCTTGCCGTGCTTGTGGGTCTGCGGTTCCAGGTTATCGAGGATGCGAACCGTCCAGCCTTCGCGGAGGAGCAGGTCGACGATGTGAGAACCGATGAGGCCCGCGCCTCCGGTGACCAGGGCGCGCTTCTGATGCTGAGACATGAAGGAGTTCCTTTGCGTTGAGAGATGAAGCTTGCGGTGAGGATGGGAGCTCAGCGAGGCTTTGCCTGAAGGTAGGTTACCTTATTGGCGCGGCGCTGCAGGATGGCTGTCCGTCGCCAAGGAACGATTGGTGTGCGCCGGCACTCACCTACTCCGCGACAGGTTCATGGGAGGCAAGGAGCAGAGCTTCGATGCCGCTGCCGCAGGCAAAGGTTCGTTCAACCAGTCCTTGTCCCGCATCCACCAGGGAGATGGTCCCTTCGTCGTGGTTCGAGAGGAACAACTTCAGAGCTTGTCCGGATGGCGTCAGAGGAGCAGCAACACCCGGAGGCAAGAATGCCAGAGCCATTGGTCCCCTGCCTGTAGGCACAACAGCCTGGCGCTCTGTAGCCTTGAGGTCCACCAGGATCAGCAGGTCGCGATGGTAAGCCGCGACCGCCAGGACGTCGCCGAGCGGAGACACGGCGAGCCGCATGTGGTGGCTGCGCAGTGGCTCTCCCGGCTCTGCGACCTTCAGCTTGATGACGTGCTCCACCGCCAACGACGCAGGATTGATGACCAGGATCTCAAACTTCTTGTGATCCGCTGCATAGAGCGTCCCGTCCGGTGCAAACGCCATGCCCTCGGTCCCGTGGGGAACCTTGATCTGCGTCACCAGACAGGCCAGCAGAGGGTCGATCACGGTGACCTGGGGCACGTCTTTGTTCGAACAAAACAACAGGTCGTGTACTGGCGAGGCCAACACCCAGTGGGTCCCTGTGTTCTCCGTGCCAATCTCCTGGACGCGCCTCCGAGTCTTCTGTGAGAACCCAATCACGCGCGAGTGGCGATCGCTGGTCACCCATAGCAAGCCACGCCGATCGAGCGTAATCCCGTGGGGAGAGTCGAACGGGTCGAGCCAGATCGCGTCGTCGATACGACGCTCCGCCACATCGATGACCAGGACCTGCTTGCCAGGTGTGGGATTAGCGCCATACATGCCATCACCGTAGATCGTTACATAGGCGTGCCGTTGATCCTTGCTCAGGACGATGTCGTGCGGAGCCACCGGGGTAGGCAGACGACACAACGAGCGGCAAGTGACGGGGTCGATGAACTCGATGGCAGAGCCCACCTTATCCACGCCCAGGAGCACGGTCGTTCTTCGCGACGCGTTGTTCGTTTCCACTATGGCTCCAGGCGAACCACGTCGCTTCCGAGCACATTGGCGATTGCATCCACCACCATCGCGTGGTCCACCCGCTGATGCAGCCCACTTGCAACGATGGTGCCGATCAATCCTGTGCCGGTGAGCACGATGGGAAAGGCGCCGCCATGCATGGCGTACTCCTGGTAGCTGAGGCCTTCATGCCTCGTCTCCATGGTCTTCGCCTTCTGCAGCAGCTCAAGGCTCATCCAGTAGGAGCTTTTGCCGAACTTCATTACCACATTGCGCTTTCTGCGGATCCAGTCTGCGTGTTCGCCCTTCGCGCCCTCGGTCGTGCCCAAGAACAGAACGCGACCGGCGATCTGGATCTCAAACGTCATCCCCGCACCGTGCCGGATGGCGTCATCGCGCAGCTTGCTGCCGACAGCCCACGCCAGGTCTGAACCAAAGGATGAAAATTGCAGTACGCGCTCCTGCTCCGCTACCAACTCCAGGTCTTGTTCTACACTCACGGCGATCTCCATAGGTGTTCGGCTACTCAGTCCAGATCATAGCTGCTCTGCTGTCCGTCCGGAGGCTGCATCACTCTCGAACAGGTCCTCAGATGTTTGCATCCAATGCAGAGACGATGTGGCTCTTCGATGAGCCCAATGCACGGTTGAGTATCTAGCAAGAACGGGGAGCAGTGATGTCTGAGCAAAACTTGAACGTACCCTACGACCTGATCGTGATCGGCTCTGGACAAGGCGGCAACCCGCTTGCAGCGGCCTTTGCTGCCAAAGGCAAGCGGGTCGCCATGATTGAGCGCGGGGCGGTGGGTGGGACCTGCGTGAACTACGGCTGCACCCCCACCAAGACCATGATTGCGTGCGCGGAAGTGGCGGAACTGGCTCGCCGAGCGAGCGAGTTCGGGGTGAACACGGGGGCCGTGAGCGTCGATATGCAAGCCGTCGTGCGGCGCAAGAACGAGCTCGTAGCGACCTCGCGGCGAAGTAGCGAGAAGCGCTTTGAGGGCGGAGCAGAGCTCATTCGCGGAACCGCTGCTTTCACTGGACCAAAGCAGATCAAGGTGGCTTTGCTTGAGGGTGGCGAGCGGAGCCTGATGGCGGACCTGATTGTAATCGACACTGGCCTCTCGCCCGCTGTGCCGCATGTCGAGGGAATCGAGTCAGTGGCTTACCTCGACAACGTGTCCGTGATGGAGCTAGGCAGCGTCCCTGAGCACCTGCTCATCCTGGGTGGAGGGTACATCGGGCTCGAATTTGCCCAGATGTTTCGCAGGTTTGGCGCCCAGGTTACAGTCCTACAAGGCGGATCTCAGCTGCTTGAACAAGAAGATCCTGACGTCGCTGACGCGGTGCGCAAGGTCCTTGAACAGGACGGAATCACCATTGAATTAGATGCGCGTGCGACTTCAGTGGTGAACAGCGGCGCGGGTGTCAGCGTGACTTTGGAGTCCGGCGAAGAAAGCCGATCGATTGCAGCTTCGCACCTTCTTGTAGCCACCGGCCGCAAACCAAACACTGCAGAATTGAATCTTGCATCGGCGGGTATTACGCCCGATTTGCACGGCTATATCCCGGTCAACGAGCGGCTTGAGACTGTCGTTGCCGGCGTCTTCGCCGTGGGAGATGTGAAAGGCGGGCCAGCCTTTACTCACGTGTCCTATGACGACTTTAGGATACTCAGAACGAACCTGCTCGAGGCAGGCAGCCGAGTCACGACCGGAAGGCTGCTTCCCTATTGTGTCTACATCGAGCCGCAACTGGGACGTGTCGGACTCAGTGAGACCGAAGCAAAGCGAAGCGGCAGGGTTTATAAGGCAGCGAGACTCCCGATGACCTCTGTTGCACGTGCGACTGAGACCGGGCAGACACGTGGCTTCATGAAAGCACTGGTGGACCCTGAGACTCACGAGATCCTGGGTGCAGCCATCCTCGGCGCCGAAGGTGGTGAGATCATGTCGATGCTGCAGATTGCAATGTTGGCGAAGCTGCCTTACACCGCCCTGCGCGACGCCATGCTCGCTCACCCGACCTTCGCCGAATCACTCAACTCCCTCTTCATGACGCTTGACAATCTATAGGCTTCTTTCAAAGCCCACAGGATTGTTGACACAGCTATGCATGAGTCGATGTTTCTACCTGAACCCGCTTAGCGGCTGCACGTTTTTCTACCCGCTTTACCCTTGGCACATAGCGAACCGAGGGCCAATGCTGGTCAGGCACCCACTTGCCAGAGACCAGGCGTGCACCGATCTGCTGTCCGCACAAGTTACAGGTCTGAGGTAACCACTGCGCTCGATCATTATTCCTAATCAACGCTTCAATCGTCTCATCGTTGAAAACACCGGTACAAGGTTTCGCAGGTATTGGCATTGGATCTTGGTTCCTTCAATCACCATGGCTCCGACTAGGCGAACAGGAGCGGTAGCGACTATCTCTTTCTAACTTAAGCTCTTTCTGTTTCAGCATTTTGATGCATCTCCTGAAGGCGGAGATGCTGATCTTCGGCCGTTTTCAGTCAAGCGGGCTTTCACAGCATCAACGATCGCTGTACTTCCGGCTGGACGAAACCTCAAGGCCGATGCAGTAGTTAGGATCGATGGGGTTCTGGAGTGCATGGTGCCGCCTACGGAGGAGCAGTTCTAAAGGATCGCGAAGGCGCTTTCAGACCCCGATCGGTGGGAGATGGTGCGGCTCATCTACGCTCAGCCAGACTCCACCTGTGGGCTGATCTCCGGCGCGCTGCCCATCGCCGCAGCCACTGCCTCTCATCATCTGAAAGAGCTTAAGGCCGCCGAATTGATCGCGATTGAAAAGTGCGGACGCTTTCGCAAGTTGATGCCCAGGCGCGACATCTGGATGGCGTACCTTGCCGAGCTGAATACCTTGTAGCTTCCTGGCGCTCGCACCGGTCATCTGCAACGGCGGCCAGGAGCTTTACCATTCGGCATGCCTCTCTGGACTTTCTTTAGGCCCGTCTCAGGGCGAGATCGATCAGGTCCAACTCCAGCCCTCCGAATTGGGGGTGCTTGTTTTCGCGCAGGCGAAAAACCGCATCGAGAAGAGTCCCGTCTGTGAGGGCGAGCGGCTCGATACGCTCTGCCCAGCTCTGGTGGCCACTGCGGCTCCAACCCATGGCGTTAATGCTTCCTGCGAGCGGCAGGCAGATATGGCGATCCTTGATGATGCGCGGCGATCCGCACACCTGCAGTCCGCGCACCATCAGCACAGGCTCGGGATTCCCCATGCCGAACGGCGCAAGGCGCTCGATCCAGGCGAGAAGGTCACGCGTAAGGTCCCCGACCTCTACCTGAATATCGATGAGCAGTTCAGGAACAAGCAGGTCGGAAAGTAACGCCTGGAGAGCGATGGCGCTGCGAAACTGCGGCAGGCGCTCAACCGGCATTGAGAAGCCCACCGCATGGGCATGACCGCCGAAACGATTAAAGATAGGCTCGGCCGTGTGGGCGGTGGTGATCGAGTCAAGCAGGTGAAAGCCAGGAACGGAGCGGCCGGAGCCATGGGCTTCGCACTCATCGGAGGTGAGCACAAAGGCTGGTCGATTCGTGCGTTCAACTACGCGGGAAGCCAGGATACCGAGCACGCCACGGTGCCACTCCGGGTGGTCGAGCACAATGCATTGCGCCGGATAGTCGCCGGCGTGGTCCTTGAGTGAGTGCAGCTGCATCTCGATGGCATCGAGGGCGGCAGCCTCAGACGCACGGCGGTCGGTATTCAGATCATCGAGCTTCTGAGCGAGCAGCTTAGCCCGCTCCGGGTCGCGCGTCAGGAAAAGTTCCACGACGTCCGACGCGATATCCATACGGCCCGCCGCGTTGATCCTCGGTGCAATACGAAATCCGACATCCGTGGCTGTAGGGGAGACGTCGATCGCCAGCCTTGCGACCTGCATCAGGGCACGGAGACCTGGCTGCACAGGGTTCGCTAGCTCACGCAGGCCGAGCCAGACGATCGCGCGATTCTCGCCGGTGAGCGCAACGGAGTCGGCAATGGTGGCGATCGCGACCAGCTTCAAAAAGCTTGGCAGCAGAACCCTTTGAAGGCGTTGTTGCTGCTCCACCGTGGTAGCCCTGGCGTCAAGCAGGGCATGGGCGAGCTTGAAGGCGACACCTGCTCCGCAAAGATCTTTGTTGGGGTAGGTGCAGCCCGGCTGAGCCGGGTTGATCACAGCGCAGGCGTCGGGGATGCCGGCCGCGCCGTCCACCAGATGGTGGTCGGTAACAATGAGGTCAAGTCCGAGGGCCTTGGCCTCTTCCGCAGCCGCGAAGGCGCGAATACCGGTATCAACCGAAATAACAAGTGAAACGCCATCCGCCGCAGCCTCGGCAAGCCGGACGTTCTGGATGCCGTAGCCTTCCCGAAGCCGGTGAGGCACGTGGTAGCTGACATCTGCTGGAACGGACGGAGGCGCGATGCGCTCGATGGCGGTCTTGAGCAGTACGGTAGCTGTGGTTCCATCTACGTCATAGTCGCCGTAGATCAGAATCTTTTCGCGTTGCTCGACCGCCTTAAGGATGCGGGCTACTGCCGCCTCCATCCCCTTAAGTAGAAGCGGAGAGTGCAGATCGGAAAGAGCTGGCGTAAGGAAGCGCTCAACATCGTCAGGAGTAATCCCACGCGCGGCGAGCAGCCGGGCGATAGCGCCCGGGCAGCTAAGGCGGGCTTCAAGAGCTGAAGATTGCTGTGGGTCCCAGTCGACGAGAACCCAGCGCGCTTTGGACATGAGTCTCCCCTGGATGCGAGGCTTGCAGGTGCCAACCAGGTGCCAGGCCGCTCGATCCAGGCCGCTGACAGCAGTGGGGCGAGTGGATTCAGCGCCGCGGAAGGCTGCGCTTAGTCATCGTGATCGTCGAGCACAACGCCACCAAGATCGGTAGCGGCCTCCATCAGGTCCTGGAAGCGATCGTACCAATCGGTGCTGGTTTCGAAGAGAAACATAACGCCCTGGTACGCAAAACCAAGCTGCAGATAGCCGATCTTTCCGACGTGCTTGACAAGCGCTTCAGCGTCATCAAGATCGATCTCCTGCTCGTCCGAGAAGGCGTGACCACGCAGTTGCTCAAGGAGGATCGAAACGTCGGTTTTCTCGAGCGTGACCTCGGACATGGTGATGAAGGAGGCACCGGCGGCCTTTGCGTGCTCGACGAAATCCTTCCAACCATCCGGGTTGTCCTCTTCAAAGAGGACTGTCGGAACCTCTTCAGTGACGTAGGCGGGCATGCGCCGCAGGCCGTGGCCGGCGGTAAACGCGACCATGTCGTCCTTAAGCGAAAGTAGATTATCAGGTTGCATCCACCTTCATTCTCTCAGATATCGTGGGGTTGGTGCCGGGTTTTGCAGTGGAGCGGCGATGTTATACTTCGCTTCAACGCCCATGATTTTTTCTAAAGATTACGTCGGCTACCTGGCCCGGCAGACGGTAAAGCAACTGGTAGCGAGCAGGATGATCTCGACTGAGAAAGTTGGCGTCCTCGACGAGCGGGTGACGGCTGGCATGATCGAGGAACTGGCTCTTGAAGACCGAATCAACGACGAGGTAAGGGTCATTCTTGAGGCGTTCCAGGATGACATGCGCAAGAGCGGCGCAAGCTATCCCGAGATGTTCAAGAAGGTGAAGATGGAACTCGCCCGCAAGTACAAGGCGGTTCTATGAGGATCTCACGCGACAAGTTGAACAAGCTTGCACACACCGTCGCTGATACGCTGGCGGAGGTGCCGGAGTGTGACTTCCTCGAGGACCGCAACACCATTCGCCAAGAAGCCCGGAAGATCCTCGAGAAGCTGCTGATGGATGAGATGAAGCTCGATGCGGGTGCCCGTCAGAAGATCTCTTCTCAGCGCAAGATCATCGTCGAGGGTTCACAGGAGTGGGACATCCTCTACCGCAAATACTACAACGATGAGGTGAAGAAGCTCGGTTTGTAGCAGGCTGCGACGATGTTCCTCCGTGCCTCAACACAGGAACGGCGCTTGGTGCAGGAAACGTTGTTTGCTATACTCTAGGAGTTGGGTTGGTCGAGGCTTCGGTCTTCCGCCTAACGGGCAGCACAACCACATGGCGTTATGGTGTAACTGGTTAACACGTCGCCCTCTCAAGGCGAAGAGTCCGGGTTCGAGCCCCGGTAACGCTACCAAAATAACGGTTGGATGATTCTCTCCTGGGTGCTTCCTCTATCTAATTTCAGAGGAGACGCTCGTTCGCCGGCTACCTCATAGCCGTGCCTCAGAGTCTCATTGTTCCCCCTTGTAAGAGTCGCAGTGAATTTGAAAGTGAAACGCGCAGCAACGTACAAGGATTCCGGGTTTACCGCAGCCACGTTGGCGTTCCCAAGCTCAATTGGATGCTAGCCTCTCAGCGAAGCTAAACGTATCTCCCTGAGCACGCTTCGAAGAGCGTCATCGACTCCCTTTACCGGATGCACTGCGAGTAGCCTTGTATCATGCAAGCGGTTCTGCGACAGTTGCAGCGGGCGGAAGGCCTGGATGTGGGTCGGAGCGTCATCCACGCTCTCATTCACTGAACTGATCGTACCGCCCACGGCCTTCACTCCAAGAGTTAGAAGGACATCTTCGGCGTATACCATCCCTGAACGGCCTGCCACTAAAGAGTTGAGAAAGCCCGATGTAGCGAGTCTTTTGAGGATGCTTCCTTCGATCGCGTAAAGGCCACCCTGCACATGTTCACCGGGTATGTAGCCGCGAGAGAGAGCTTGCATCAGGTACCGAGAATAGCCAACCGGACCTACACGCAAAGCGCGTTGCCTTTTTTTCGGCCCGATGGGCAGCATATCGAGGACAACCTGCGCCCCGTGATTGTGGAACTTGCGCCGCGCCCCGCTCGCTGAAATCCGGTACGAACCGCAAATACCGTTGCCGTATCTACTGAACCGTTCGCGGAACAGCTGATCCAGACCACGTCGAAGCAGGATGGTATCGGGGTCGATCTTGATCACGAGTTTAGATTCCGCCGCGGCGACCTCCGTCAGGAGCTCGGCCACGGTCCTCGAAAGTCCATGGAAGCCATTGCTTTGAGCGTTGCGGCTGAGAGATATTCTCTTTCCCGCACTCCATGCCTGTAGCTTTTCCCAGGTGCCATCGCTTGTTCGATCGTCGCGAACCCAGGTACCGGCTTCAGGATAGAGAGCTTCGATCGACTCCAGGTTGTCGACCGCCATCTCGGCTTCACCGGGACCGACCGTCATTGCAAACGCCAGGGTCATCGCGATCTCAGGGGAAGTGATTGCAGGCTGCAGGGCGCCGCATGCTGGCTCTTCATCTCGTCTGAATCATAGCAAGCTGCAAGTGAGCTGAGACGAACGATCGCACCTGACTCCATCAAGGCGCAGCAGGCGCATCGGTTCAGGCAGTCTTGTCTTCCGCTCTTCCAGGTTACGGAATCGCGTAGATCGTCGATGAGGCAGCCGAGGCCACGATCCCCGAGGAATTCGACCCGATGTTGCGCAGGTAACTGAACGGTATGTAGATCACATCGTCCGCCTGGAGGGGGACATCGGGATCCTTACCCTTCTGGATGCGGCTGAAGTTCAGGTCAACCTCCTGGAAGCTACCATCAAGCGACTTATGTATGAGCTTCGCCTTGGATGGCACGGCGGAGGTCCGCGTTCCCCCGGCCAGCGCAACCGCCTGCAGGGCCGTCATTTCAGAGTGGTTGTTCTGCATAATGATGCCACCGGGGCGAGCAACGTCTCCAAGTACGTAAGCGATGTTTGCCTTGGGCACCAGGACAATATCACCAGGGTAGACCGTCACCTGGTTCTGCATCGCAACTACGCTGTCATTTGAAAGATCGTAAGTGACGGGTTTGATGGAGTGATCACGACGCTGGATCGTGATGTGCCGATCAGCTGTGTCCATCAGCCCGCCGCCCATTGCCACGGCGTCCAACACAGACCGCGGCGCAGTAACCGGGAAGACACCCGGAAGCTTCACCTGGCCAAGTACCGAGATGGACTGGGTCGCGTACTGATCCACCGTTAGCGTGACGACGGGATGGTTCATGAACTTCGATTCGATGAAGTAAGCCTGGATCTTGGTGGCCGCCGCGGCTGGAGTCAGGCCGCCGATGTGCAGTGGCTTGAGCCCGCTGAGGGGTATGTCCCCGGAGTCCGTGACACGAGGATGCTGATCGAGTTCGGGAGTGTCAAGGACACTGACGTGTACCTGATCCCCGGGTCCAATTAGAAGCGACTCCTGGGCAAATGCTGGCGCGGCTACAGTAAGCAGCAACAATGCGAAACGAAGACGAAAAGTTGTGAGGAACATGAAGACTCCTGTTACGAAGCGTCTTGGATACAAAGCGTTCTAAAGTTGTGAGGTGCTGAAGCCGAAATAGTCGCGGAAGTTCACCGAATGCCGGTCTACATCGTTCAGCACGACTGCGATCCTGGTATCTGTTGAAGAGGCCAGGGTCTGAAACGAGCGCTCAAGCGACTTCTTGGGAGTGCGGCCATAGCGAGCCACAAGCAGAGTCATATCTGCTGATTGCGCGAGGATGAGAGGGTCGAGCATCTCGAGAATGGACGACGTGTCGATGACGATATGGTCGAACTGTTGCCGCCACTGCGCCAGGCAGTTCTGCATGGTCTCTGAAGCGATCAAGTCGTCGGGATGTGTCACCAGTGGGCCACGGGGCAGAATTTGCAATCCGCCTACCTGTAAGACCGGGTTCGATTGAAATGCCGGTTGATCACTCGACAGCACCTGGCTCAAGCCAGTGGACGATCCCTGCGAATCATCGAAAGAATGTCCAACATGCGGACGATACATGTCCGCGTCCACGTAGAGCACCGTTTTATCTGCTTTAGCGAGCAGCACAGCGAGGTTTGCTGCCACAGTGGTTTTGCCCTCGCCTGTTACTGAGCTCGTGACCACAATCACCTGGGGAGAAAAGCCCTCACGCGATGACAGCAGCGAGAAGCGCAGAGCACGCATGGCGTTTGAAAAAGCGATCCCCGGCGTGTCAAGAACTACGATCGGAGCCTGCCCCTTGTGATCGTGCTGAATCCGGGCCAGCAGCCCACGTAGCGGCGGAGGGATCATGCGCTGCACGTTGGTACCAGTGAAAGAGGGCAGGATGCCAAACAGAGAGACTCCCAGGGCCTCCTCGATGACGCCGTACGAACGGACCGTAGGGTCGATGATGTCGAGCAAGAGAGCACCTGAGGCGCCCAGGAACAGCCCCAGAAGCAAAGCACCTCCCAGGTAGAGCAGCGGACTCAGTGTTGGCTTCGCAGGCGCTCTGGCAATATCGAT
Source organism: uncultured Acidobacteriaceae bacterium (assembly GCA_964247475.1). Taxonomy (GTDB): domain Bacteria; phylum Acidobacteriota; class Terriglobia; order Terriglobales; family Acidobacteriaceae; genus Edaphobacter. The sequence goes on from CAXTUS010000020.1 coordinate 27,600, forward strand.
GATCGATATGTTCGAGGATTTGAGATTGGTGATGAGCTTCGCCTCTCCCATCCGCTTTGACAGATCTTCGTAGAGGTTCCGCGCATTGTCCGCTTCCTGCTTCAGAATGCCGTATTCGATGGCCCGGTCGTTCAACTTCTCAGCCTGTGCCTTACGTGCGTCGTAGATGCCCTTCAGCTTGCCTTCGGTAGCGGCTGAAGCTTCGTAGTCGTTCTTGGCACGCTCACCGATGCGCCGGATCTCATCGCTGACCGCCTTATCAAGGCTGGCCAGATTGGAACGCTCGTCTACCAGCTTTGGGTAGTCAGGTCCAAACTTCGACGAGTCCTGCGCGAGGGTCGCAGCTGCGGCCGCCTGCTGACCGCGCAGGGTTTGGAGGAGATCCATGGAGTTCTGAACCGACGAAGTTGCTCCGCTCACCCCAGCCCCAGCGAGACTAGAGATCATCTCAGGATCTCCGCCTCTGATCGTGTCATAGAGCGCGCCCTTCACGATGCGACTGGACGTCGCGGTCGAGAGCGCGGTGGTGGCTTGTTGCAGCTGATCGAGCGTGGAGCTGTAGACCTGGTCGCGTCCCTGTGCATCTTCTCCAAGCGAGTAGATGCCGGTTGAACGCTGTGATTCCACAACCTTGGCTTGGAGGTCCTGAGCCTGTTTCTTAAGGTCGGCAAGCTGCTTCACGAGCCCCTGAGACGATGCGTGCGTCTCCTGATTTCTCGCATTTAAACCGAAGCCAATCAGGAGCTGCGTGAGGTCGTTTACAACATTGGCAGAGAGTTTTGGATCGGCGCTCTTGAACGAGATCTCAATGAGACGGGTTCCTGGAACAGGCTTCACGGTAAGGTTCTTGCTGAAGATGGCCGTTGCCCAGGACCTGCGGTTCGGAGAATCTTCAAACGATGCAGAGGGAGTATCGTCCACCCCCTTTTGCGAGAACAGACCAAGGACTGCGCCGACCGGGCTCCAGTGCCGCTCGAAGTCGTGGCTAGCCTCGAGGTTCTGATCCTGGATCACCTTGATGGCAAGTGCGTCCGATTGCAGGATCTCGATCTGCGTCTGAATGTCGAGGCTTGCATTCAGCGCATCGCCTATCTCGTTTGAAGGCGAGGCCAGGGTCTTGCCCATGTCGAGCAGGTCGTTACTCGAACGCTGCACTTCAACCAGGCTCGTCGCTTTGTAGTGAGGCGTCGAGAAGAGGCAATACAGCGCAGCCAAAACCAGAAGTGTGCCAGTCGTCCAAACAATAAAGGGAAGTCGCTGACGAAGGGCTGCCACCAGACTGCCCACAGTTAGATCTGAATGCGTTGAAGTATTAGTCACGGTGAATTCCGCTCACGAGTTCCCTGTCATTGAGGAGCCTGATCGCTCATTTCTAGGAAATTGAATGCAGGTCAACCCGTATTCTAACTTGCGATGGAAGATGTACCTAAGGTTAAGTTTCCCTGACTGTAGGGTTTACCCGACCCAACAATCAAAAGATTTTAGGTCACAGATCGTGAAGATCTCTCTCCTTTCGAGGACAAGTGGCGAAGCTCGCGGGTATTTGCGAAACCGTATTGCAACAACTTGCTAGACACCTCTCGGCGTGGAAGGTCTCGCCAGGAAGAAGAGATCGCGGAGACGTTTACGCTGTGAGGGGGTGACCAAGAAACCGAGGCAGAGCAGGAAGACCAGCGAGGGACTTGGCGATCCGTGAACTACCGTTTCATAGAAAAGCGCCCTGAAACCAGCGAAACCGGCCCCGTCCTGCACGGCACGGCCAACACAGCTGCCGACGATAAATCTCGAGTAGGCTCGTCTGCTCATCAAATGCCGTCTCCGCGTTCCCCACTCCAGGCGCGAACGCCAGTCAAGACCACTCGTGATGCCAGGCCTCGCCGAGGGAATGTGGTAGACGGTCAATGGTTTTTCCGTGATCAGGAGCTCAAAGCCCGGAACTTTGCTGAGCCGGAGCATCCAGTCGATATCCTGGAAGAACTTCGCGTCAGGGTCGAATGGCACCTCAAGGAAGAGGCGCCGCGGACAAAGAAAGGTAGAGGTCTGAAAGTAGCACAGGAAGTCGAACATGAACTCAGCCAGAGGCTCTTGAGCCTTCGGCAGACGTCGCGGCCGCACCGTGTCCGCAGCGTTTTCGGCGCGGCAGAGATACGCGGAAGTGACGAGAACAGGATCGTCGACACGTGACTCCGCAAGCTCTATTTGGCTCTGCAGTTTGCCCGGCAGCCACTCATCATCATCATCCAGCAGCGCGATCCAGTCGCCAAAGGCGCCCCTTACCCCGATGTTGCGGGCTTCGGCCCCGCCAACCTTTTTACCAACCTCGATGAAGCGCAACCTCGCATCTCGAACCGCTTCCAGGGTGGTGATCGTCTCCGGGTCAACCCCGTCGATCACGACTACCACCTCAAGGTTACTGAAGGTCTGATTAAGCACGGAGTGCACAGCGCGGAGAAGAAGCTGGGGACGCCCACAGGTTGGCACCACCACACTTACCGTGGGCATCCTCGGCTTCTGATCTGCCATCCTCCAGTTACCTCGCCTCATGCCTTCCGGCACAAATCCCGCCGAAAGCCTTTTCATACTGCCGTGGCCACAAGTCTTGCTTTTCCCAATCCTATTCGCGATGCCAGGAGGAAAGGAACCTGGTTCACCACGAGGGGCACGTCAGCCGGAACCTACAGGCTCTGCTCTGTTTGTTCCTCCGTAGTAACATTAGTAACCAGTACTCTCCAATAACGTGCTTGCCGCAGCAAAGAATTAGAGCATCTAGTCTATTGCGCCAATAGAATGAGCTTGGCTTGAACGAGCGAAGGACACAAAGCTTGCGTGGCACCTAAGCTCTTGTGAGCAATCAAGAAACGAGTTCCAGGGGGAATCTTGCTTCCGCACAACAAGCACTTGAACTCTTCACATTGGCTGTCAAAGATCAACTCAGTCGCCAAAGGTTCGATCACTCCAGCATTCCATGCGCGCCTTACCCTGGCGACATTCAGCCTCGGCCTAGCCTCTACCATCCTGTCTGGATGTGCAACCATCTCGAGCCCTTCTACGACCGCCCCCGCAGGACCGGCAAACCCTTCGGCGTCGGGAAACTGGCAGTTCAACCTGACGCCGACCAGCGGCGGCGCACTCTTCCCTTTCATCTCCGGCTACGTTCAGGAGAATGTGTCCGATGCGTCCTCTTCAAAGTTCACGCTTGCGGAGCTTACCGCGGATGGGACGAATCACTGCTTCGTAGGAGTCAATCCCATCTTTGCTACAGGCTCAGTAAGCGGGGCTGCTTTCGTACTCAACTCCGCTTCAATCAACGGACAGTTCCTCAACATCAATGGCACACTCAACGCTGACAGCACGCAGTTCACGGGCTCCTACAGCGTTCAATCGGGCTGCGCTTCCACGTCGACAGGCAAGGTCTCTGGCCAGCAGTATGCGTTGTTCACCGGCACGTACAAGGGGAGCACTTCTGCAACTCCCACTCAACTGCTTACGCTGAGCCTCACGCAGACTCCGAGTGGTAACGGTAATGGACAGTTTGAAATTTACGGGACGCTCGAGGCTGCAGGCTTTTCATGCTTTACCACGGGTACACTCGCGGCAAGCGACGGTGAGATCTCCGGGAGTAACGTGCAACTCACCTTCGCCACAGACGATCCCGCCAAGGCGACACTCACGATTTCAGGCACAATCAACCCCGGCGCAACCTTTTTCAACGCGAACTCCATCAACGTCAATGGGGGAAGTTGCGCAGGCAGCTTCGGACCTGCACTTCTCATGCATTAGTCCACCGGCCATGCTAAAGTGGGTGCCAAGTTCGGGCATGGCCGGGGCATTAAGCTTAGTGTTTTGATAGATAGACTTCGATCACTGCCATTCCGCACTATGGGCTCCGCAAGATTCCACATACCGGCTCTACGAAAGAGACGACTGGACAAAGATGCCTAAGAACATACTTGCCGCGCGAGACCCGACGAGCATTGATCAGGGAAAGGAGACTGCTGCTCGGGGAGCACTCAGCGACCGCATCGCGGTTGGCCCGTTCGGCATCGATCCAATACCGCTTGAAGAACTTACCCGCAAGCTAATCGTTCATGCGTTCCAGCCAGGCCGCACCAACCATGTGATCACTGCGAACGCACAATTCTACGTGCTGGCCGCTCGCAATGAGACCTTCCGTCGTTGCCTCAGCCAGGCGGAGTACGTCTGTGCCGATGGTGTGTCTGTTCTGCTGGCCTGTAAATGGCTGAGACGCAGTTCGCCCATGAGAGTTCCCGGCGTTGAACTTGTCCCTGCATTGTGCCAAGAAGCTGCAGAGCATGACCTACCAGTCTACTTTCTAGGGGGTAAGCCAGGATCAGCGGCAAAGACCGCATCCATCCTTTTGGAGCAGTATCCCAGCTTCCGTGTCGCCGGTGTCGCGTGTCCCCCAATCGGCTTTATCCGGAACCCTGAGGTCCTCTCTTCGGTTGTCGAAGACATACGAGCGGCAAAGCCTGCGATTATCTTCGTCGCCTTCGGAGCTCCCTTCCAGGAGTACTTCATTCAGGAGTTCATTCGGCCCTTGGGGATCCCCGTGGCGGTCGGCGTAGGCGGCAGCTTCGAGATGATCGCGGGCTTCGTGGCACGCGCGCCACTCTGGATGCGCCGGGCTGGTTTTGAATGGCTCTTCCGCTGGTCAAAAGAGCCGATGCGCCTTGCGAGTCGGTATATGGTTGGCAACACTCTCTTCTTTTACTACCTTGGGCAGAGCTTTCTACGCGAGCGGCTCACCGTACGCAGGTAAGCCAGCTTCAGCCTCCTGCCGTGACGCTCTATCCTGTGCACAAACCTAGATCCGGGCCACTGATGCTTACAACGTCTCTCTCAAGTGGGCCGTCTCCCTCATGCCAAAGGTGCGTTCGAGAATCGCCTCGTAGGTGCAAACCTCATTCATCAACTCATCCAGGTCATCTGCTGAAACGAAGTGTCTGAAAAGGCGTGAGCGTGTCATGCGCTCCATTCTCTGCAGCTGAAGCCGCTTTGCACGCAGTGTGCGCGCAAGCCTCTCAGCGGTACCGGGCGCGTAGTCTTGCACGGTCTCACGTTTTGGCTGAGCTGGTTCGGCTCTCGCAGCAGCAGGAAAGCCGAGCGTGCGCACAAGGGGGAGGTCTGCGATGAGGTCTTTCCCTGCAATCAGAGGAGCCAATTGTTCAGGCGTCGGAGTGACAATCCCAAGTGCCATCATTCTTCCTCGCGCACAGCTTACGTCTCTAGAGCATCGGCTGTAAACGGAGGTTCATCAATAGTACGAAGGTGTAGGGTAGAACTTTCTGAACGAGGCCCATTATGGGGCTCTCTGGCCTTCCCGAATCAGGAAAGATCTACTTCCCGGGATCGACCACGCGGTCCCGCCTGCGGGTCAACCTCACAATCAGGGTCACCGAGGACGCTTCCAGGGTGGTCAGATGCTGGCGGGGCGCGCCCTGCCTGGAAGAGAGACGCGCGGCTTTGAAGGGAGCGGTCTCCCGCGTTCCGCTGCGGCTGCTGGTTCAGCCAGCGCGACAAGTTCGGCCTGCTTCGCCAATCCAATCACTGCGAGCACGAAGATCATCCAGAGCATCTTCAGGTAGCCGAAGTCACTTTCACCGATGTTGTAGATCAGGTTGCAAAAGATGACAACCATGCACCAGCGTACGAAATGAGGGTGCAGCTTGGAACGGAAGCTGCGAACGACGTCACCGATCGCCTTGAGAAGAATGAGCAGCAGTACGATCGGTCCAAGGACACCAAACTGAAGCAGCAAGTCGAGGTAGCCGCTCTGAGCCTGATATACATCCCAGCCCGCGGTTAGAACCACGTTGACCGAGCTTCCGCTGATCCCACGCCAAAAAGACTCGTATCCATAGCCAAGCCATGGACGACGCTTGACTTCCTGCCAGGCTGCATCCCAGATGATCGTTCGCTGGTTAAGGGTGGCATCCTTCCCGAGCTTTGCCAGCAGGAAAGTGGATGCCAAAGTGAGGATGTAAAACACGATCGCCGCAACAGGTATCGCGCCAAGTACAACCAGGAGTGCATCTTTCGGTCTCGCTGTTTGAAGCAGCCAGAGAACGGCCGAAAGGAAGAGCGCAATCGCTGCGAGCAGCCAGCCGGTTCTCGATCCCGACATCCCGATCATCACAATGCACAGAAGAATGTACGGAATCCGCAGCACCCTCTGAAGCTGGGTTCTCGGCATCCAGTGGATAGCCGTCACCAACAGCATTGTACCTACGGCTGCGCACTGCTGCTTATGGGAGAAGATACCGCGCCAGCCGGATGATGTCGAACCGATGGATGGCACGAGGACTGAAACCAAAAGGCTGACCGGAACGGCAATCACACCAGTCAACATCACTAGATCAAGAATCCCGTCGACGTCATACAGGTCGGAGACCTCAACAGCAAGGAGCATGAAGCAGACGAGCGTGACTCCGCTGACCAGACTCTGCAAAGGATCCATCGACCACGCGCAGGAGATCATTCCTAAAGCAGCAAACAACATGAGCCACGGCAACCTGAGAGCCGATCGCAAGACTGAACGATAGCGCTGGAGAAACAAGACCGTCGCTACCACGCACACGATCAAAAGCCCTATCTTGTGAGCCGTGGACGAATTGGAAGATCCATCGGCAGAGGTGTTGAACCTGCCGCCGTTGGCGAAATAAAGGAAGGTCACTACGATAGGCCATGTCCGAACAAGACTCATCGTCGGTATCGGGTTCCCCGTAGCTGATCTTGCATGGGTCATCGTGTCACTCTCAACATATCTGAAAAATCGGCGAGGCTTCCAAAAACCTCGTCGGCTCAGGGCTACATCGGCCCGGTACCCTTCGAGAGCTGCGTCAGGGCGGCTGTGACGGCACTGAGGGCGGGCTTTGGCTGCAAGGTGCTATCAAGCAGACCGGCCCGGTGGGACTGGCCATCTGGACGCCTGAACTTTGGATCCTTGACGGAATCGAGCCAGTTCTTGTTGTCAGTCGGTAACCAGAACGTCACTCGCTTAACCCCCTGGGGCACTACGTTCATCAGGTAGTTATAGTAGCCATCCGCTACAGCTTTATCTCTCGTCGCGATGTCACCTTGAACGGCGCTGTCATCCACGTCAAACTCTGAAACCAGCACCTTCAGCCCCAGTCCGCGGAGCTGACGCAGGAAGGCAGCATAGGCGGCGCCACCATTGCCGCCCTGAGCCGTCAGGTGCGACTCAATGCCGACGCCCTGGACCGGTATGTTCCTCTGCAGCATGCCTTCAAGCAGGGTGATCGTCTGTTGGCGGACTCTGGCGGTATCCGGCGAATCCTGTTCAACACCATAGCAATTTAAGACGAGCATGGCATTCGGATCAGCCTGTGCGGCCGCTTGAAAGGCAAGATCAATGTACTTCGGGCCGAGCACGCTGTACCAGGTACCGGGATAGAAGCCGCCCGGTTTGTTACTCCAGCGAACCAGCGGCTCGTTTACTACGTCCCATGAGACGATGCGCCCCTTGTAGCGCTTGACTACAGTCGTGACATGATCAGTCAGGTACATCGCGGCGTTGGTCGGCGGCAGCGAGGAGGCGCCCCACGGAGCCGCGCCTTGCGGGCTGTTCCAGATCAGGTTGTGACCGTGCACCATCATGTTGTGCTTCTGACCCCAGTTCACCATCCAGTCCGCCTTGTCGAAGGTGTAGGTGTCTGGCTGAGGGTGCACGGGCCCGAACTTCAGGTCGCTTTCGGGTACAAGAAGCTTGAAGTTGTTGAGCACGAAGCTGGCGTAAACAGGATCTTCCAGGAAGGCCTGACGTGATACCACGCCAAGCGTGAGCCCGGCGGCCGGTGCGAGCTGCAGCCAAGAAGGCCCCCGCGTTTCCCGTTGCTGCAGTCCCTGGGCAGGAATCATCTCCGGCATCGCCGCCAGCAGGCCTGCTGCCATGCCGCCGCTCAAAAGCTTTCTACGGTTCATATGCACCTCTCGCTCTTAAACGCGCGCAAACGCGTTGACGTAACTAGACACCGCTCTGGAACGTTTGTTCCTGAGGATCAGAGATCGTTTTCTGCTTCGCTTCTTCTTCAACCTGACGACGGAAGAGGTAGGCGGCGGTGGCCCAGAATGCGAAAACGAGCAGAGCGTCGCACGCCACACTTGTCCATGCCGCACCACGCCACGAATAACGCGGAAGGATCACCAGATTTAGACCCACGTTGATGGCGCCGATGCCAACCTGGATGGCAGTTCGAATTCGCTGAAACCCCCCTCCCGAGAGTGAATCCGCGAAGAACACGTGAAAGCAGCGCAGCAACGGAATGATAGAGAGCATACGAAGTGCAGGCAACGCAGCCGCATATTGCTTGCCTAGTATGGCTGGAACGATGGGCGCGAAGATCCAGAGGCCGACGAATATAGCCAGGCCATAGAGCGATGACTTGCGGATCAACGACTTGGCATACGGGTAGGTCCCGCGCATCCCGTCGATACCTTTGTTGAAGAACTGGGGATAGGCCGCCGATACCAGCGATCGTACCGGCGTCATGCTGACGTCAATGATCCGGTAGGCCGCACTATAGATACCGGTAGAAGCAAAGTCGGAGAGCCGGCCCAGCATGATCTTGTCTACATCGTTATAGATGGAAGTGGCCGAGGTGCTGATGCTGAAGAAGACACCTTCTTGAACATCTTCTCTCAGCGAAGCGAGGTTGAAGACCGGACGTCCCCAGAAGCGCGTGCTCTGGTAGACCGCATACACCGTGCCAGCGACACTCGTCGAAAGGTACGCCCACACCCACAACGAAAGGGTCACAGGCTTCATCAACACGACCAAGACAGCAATCGCCGCCAGGCGCAGGATACTCACCACCACCCCCTGAATAGCGAGATCTTTCATTCGGTTTACTGCACCCATCCCGAATGCGGCAAGCTCGATGTACTTCATGAAGATCAGGTCTGAAACGCAGACCACAACGACAACGAAGAGCCCTGTTTTTAGATGAAAGAACGAGTTCAACCCGACGATCAGCAGGGTAAAGAAGGCACCTGAGACCGTGGTAAGCAGCAGGCCGTTTCCCCAGCAGACATTCGGTTCCCGTTTACCGGATCGCACATCCTTGATGAACAGGTTCGGTGTTCCCATACCGGAGAACGGAGCCAGTGTCGCAGCTAGAGCAACCACGGACACAAACGCGCCGTAAGCGTTGGCACCGAGCGATCGGGCGATCAGCACGAAGTATGCTGCCTGGACCACCAGTCTCATTCCCTGGCCGATCCCCAGATGCATCGCATCGCGGGCCAGGCCATCCCGTCCGAATCGCGAGAAGAATCCCACCTGTATCTCCCGAACCCATTGTCGTGGTTTTGAGGTTTGCAGCCACTGAAGCCGCGGGAAACCGCCTGCGTAGTTGTTTGCGCAACTACTCACCCAGGTTGACCCGGAGGCCCGAGCGAGCCAAAAGTCCTATAATGACTATATCAAAGCCATTTGCGAGATCAGCTTCTGCATCAAGGAGTACCGGTGAAAATTGGCCTTCTGGGGGTCGAGGACCCGAGCGATATCCTGTCCTACTCGGGAACCCCCTTTCACATGGCGCACTACCTTCGCAAGGCAGATCATGAGGTGAGATTCCTCGGACCGTATCCCATCAAGCACCGCTTTGTGGTTGGCGCTCTAAGCCGCTCCTTGAAGCTGTTGCGCGGCAAGCATCTCATCTGGCAGCGACATCCGTGGATCACCCGGCAATATGCCAGTATCGTGGCCGAATATGCGCGGCAGCATCCGGACCTCGACCTATTGCTTGGAACCTCTGCTTTTTATCTCGCCGGCGCGAAGGTAGATCTTCCTGTCGCTTTCTGGGGCGACTCGACGGTCGCAGGTCTGATAAGCATGTACGACGGTTATCTTCATGTCACGCAGAGGACTATAGACCAGGCTCACGAAGTCGAGCAGCAGGCCCTCACGTCAGCGGACCTTGCCATCTTCTCCAATCACTGGGGGGCGCGCGTTGCGCTTGACTCTTATACACTCGATGCCGAAAAGGTACACATCATCACCTACGGCGCTAACTTGATGACTATCCCGAGCGAAGCGGAGATTGCTCAGTCGCTTGCCAACAGGCGCTTCGACCGGCTTGACATCTTGCTGATCGGGGTGCGCTGGCACCGCAAGGGTGTAGATATTGCGATCGAGATTCTGAACGAACTGCGGCGACGCGGCCATGACGCTCACCTTACCGTTGTCGGCTGCTACCCGCCCGCCGACTATGCTCCTTCCGAGCACGTCACGGTAACGGGCGTGATCTCAAAACGCACACCGGACGGGGCTGAACGCCTCAAGACACTGTTCCACCATTCGCGTGTCTTCCTACTCCCCACCAGAGCGGATTGTGCGGCCGTGGTTCTCGCGGAGGCAAGCGCCTTTGCGCTCCCCCTCGTCACATCAAACGTGGGCGGTAACGCTTCCCTGGTCAGTGAGGGCGTCAACGGCTTCGCAGTCCCGATCGATGCTCCCATCTCAGCCTGGGCGGACACGATTGAGAAGATCCCTGCTGAGCAGAACGCTTACGAGGAGTTTGCGTGGGCGGCCTATCGCTACTTCAAATCAGATCTCTCGTGGGAGGTTGCGATCGCGCGCTTCACCGCGCTCGTGCAATCGAAGCTCCTAGTGACGCATGCCGATCGCTGATGGAGCGCGACTAAACTAACAGAGCGCACCGACCTCATAGTGAAATCATTGTGGAACCGGAATGCTGATCGCTCCTGTCACTAGACATAATGCGGCAACAATCTTTGTCTGTGGTCAGGAACAGTTTGGATCGGGCGAAGCAACGGCAAGTGGCAGGTAACAGCTCCTCCCACTTGCCGCCCATGGTATCGTGCTAGCTCTGACTATGGTTCGAGGTTGACCGTCACCGCACTCATCGCATCGACCGACACTGTGTACGAGCTGCCGTTCGGGTAGATGGTCTCGGTTGACGCTGATCCAACCAGCGACCCATCTGTGGTTCCGTCATAGGTCTGGCCAGTCATCGTCAGCCCGGTGCTTGCCTGGTAGCTCGACGCCAGCAGACGGTCCACCTTACCCTTGCTGAAGCCGGGAATGGTGAAGGTGACATTGCCAGATCGCGACTTCTCCTTGTTGACGATCAGCACGTGTTGCTTGCCCGATGTGTCCTTGGTAACCCAAACCTTCAGGTTTGCCGTGGTGGTGGTATTCGACGAGAGAATCTCTGCGTTATTGCCCGCCGCCCTCGCAAAGTAGACAAGACCGTAGTAGAGCGGGTTCACACCCTTTACCAGGTACTGGCCTTTGTAAGGACCATTTAGATGGAAGAGGTCGTATGGCCCGTTCGAAACATCGGTGTTCCAGTTCACGCCATCGACTCCGATATTTGCGAGTTCGAACATTGCATCCACTGCCCAGAGTGCGGATGAGAACGAGTTGCTTACTCCCCACTGTCCGCCTGAACAGATGGAGTTAATCTCGGCGATTCGGAACGGAATGTTCTGCTGGTGCGAAGCGGCGACATAGGCAGGAAGCTGCCCCACCATCTGAGCTGCCGAAGAGCTGGGATCAAGCAGAACGTCCGACGCAAAGGGAGCGCTGCTGTTGTAGCAACCGACATAGCGGTGCTGGGTTACGAGTGCAGCATGGATTTCACCACTGGACAGGGCGGCTGACGCAGAGTTAATCCACCCTCCTCCGGCAAGCGTTGGACCTGCAACTGGCAGACTAGAAGAGGCCGCGGTAGACAGCATGGAGGCCCACTTTTGGTACTGCGGCAGGTAGTCCGTCCAAGTGTAGCTGGCTGGCCGAATACCCTTCGTTGCGTAGGAATCAGGCTCATTACCAACCTCAATTGACAGAATCGATGACACCGGAACGGCGGATGCATAGGTCTGTGCCTGCTCCTTCGCGGTATAGATGTCGCTACCCGCAAGATTCACACCGAGGATGAACTTCACATTAGCAGCATTCGCAAACTCCGCAAGTGGAGTGAGAGATGAGGCGGATATGGCACCGCTCCGGTCTGTGCCGTTTCCACCGAAGCGCACGACAAGTGGCCCACCCATCGTCGAGGTCAAGGTCTCGACAAACTTGCGATAAGGCAGGTTCGCTCCCGTTGACGCCTGGCCAAGGAAGCTCTCAGCCGAGGTCAATTCATGCGAAAATCCGAGGAAGCTCGTTGGGATCTTCTGTCCGTTGCCAGTATCCTTCACGTCCACAGTTGCAATCACGCCGTCCGGCAGTCCAACCTTGATGGTCGACTGGACGACATCGCTCTGGATGGTTAGCCCACCAGGCATAAACGCAAAGGCACTCACAACATACTGGTTGCCTGTGCTTGGAGGCAGCTTGAACGCGCCACTGTACTTAGGCGACGTAAAGTTCGGGATGCTTCCATCGATCGTGTAATAGATGGTTGTGCCCGCCTGCGCGTCGGTGATTGTGACCGGAGGTACCGAGCCATAGGTTCCTGTACCAGGCGTGATGACCGGCGTCGGGATGACCTGTTTGGGTACGATCACATAGGTGTTGGCGGTCGGCAATCCAGGCACACCTGCAAGCGTCGCGATCGCACGAACCATCACGGTCGCGGCTTTGTTAGGGACCGTAAATGGACCTGTGTACACCGGCGAATCCGGAGTCGGCGTGGAGCCGTCCGTCGTGTAGTGGACCACGCTGTTTGGCGTCGCACAGAGGATCTTGACTGTGGTGGCACTGGTGTAAATACCGGCAGCGGGAGCGATGTAGGCCGTCGTCGGCACAATACTGTAAGGAGAGACCGAAACCGGACTCTGGGTGTACCCGTCACTTGCCTCGCGAAAGGCCGAGATCGTGGTTTTTTGGGCGATGTGGATCGGGCTGCTGTAAACCGGAGACGACAGGGTCGGAGTTGATCCATCAAGGGTGTAGTGGACTTTGCCTGTAATCCCGGTCGGAGACACAATAGCGACGTCCAGAGGAGACCAGTAGGTGCCTTGCCACCGTGAAAAGGTAGGTGCGGGCGATGGCGGGACCATGCTGAAGGTGGAGATCTTGACTGCGCTGATCACGCCGTTCTTAACGGCAATTGCCTGCACCGTCTCACTCATGGGCACGGCGTCGATGAAGACCGGGCCTGTGTAAAGCTTTGATGAAGGAGTCGGTGTGGAGCCGTCCGTGGTGTAGTAGATCAAGCTGCCGGCGGTCCCATCCGTGATGACCAGGTTCCGCTTGGTTGTATAGGTGCCGGGCATCGGGGAGATGAACGGCGCAGCAACTGTCACAGTGGACGCCTGTCCGCTGGCGGTCGAAACGAGCCCCGCTAGAACAGTTGCGTGAAGGAGAGTTGCGACGACATGACGCGAAGAAAATACAACAAGTCCTGCAATGAATGAACGCATGCGAATCCTTTATGAACATACAAGTTGTTCAGTGGCATAGATCCCAACGCCTGGCCGCGGCGGGTCTATAGTTGCTGCTGAACGTAACCTAATGCACCAAGGTCAGGCCGGTAATTACGCCAATGGGTCAATGGGACTAACTTTCGGGGAACATTCCTGAACGAGCATCTTCGTTACTCGACAGCCCATGAAGAGCCAGATCATCCGCGATACCGATCACGGTCTGCTGGCAGATACACGGGGAGCAAGTCCCGAACATCAGGGATCTAAGCCGACCAAGCTTCTAAGTGCAGGAAGGTTGATCAAGCCTGGTGAAGTGAGGTGGATGGGTATCGACTACCGTTACATTATGCAACAAACAAGCTTCAAATCAAGGTTTTTGCGGCTTCCCTCTTCATTTATTTGACGACCAGCCTACGGCAGGAATGATCCGAGTACTGGTTCATTTTCGGACCGCAAAGGGGTGCATTGAAGCCAGGAACAAAGTTCCCAGAATCGGAAAAAATGAAGTATCTGCAAGGCGTGAACTGGAGCTTTTTTCGTACCCACAGGATCAAATTGCACGCACTGGCGGGCCGAGACCAACCTACCCTTCTCAGAGCCGCCTTGAACGCCGCGAGGATTGAGCTTTCATCTACCAGCTTGTCGCGAACCGCGAGATTCGGTTGCTATGTAAACTACCAGTGAGCGGAGAGGTACGCCCCGCCCGCTAAAGCGCAGCCAGGACCGACGCGAAAGGCTGTTTGATGGTGTCGTGAACGCCGGAGTTTCTATTGCCCCTTCACCACGCGGCATCGGTCTGACACACCCTCTCGAACCTTTCAAGGATCAACGACCAAGCCATGCTCCTCATGCCAGCCAGCAAAGACCAGGACAGCCGCGACACGGTGTTGATCTACGCGCCCCACCTCCTTCCCTCTGTGCAACACTACGTGCGCGAACACGCTGTGAGGTTGAAACGCTACCGGCCGGTGTTGGCTGGGCGACAACGGATAGAAGGTACTCCCGTTGACGACTTTCCCAACTTCACCTTTGGGAAAGGACTTTTGGACAAGCTTCGGGAATATCGCTTTCTCGTAACGGGACGTGATGAGTACCTCGAAGCTTTCGTCGAACGAGAAAAGGTCAAACTGGTACACGCCCACTTCGGTCCAGGCGGTGCGGAGATCATGTTTCTCGCCGCACGCCTCAGGCTTCCACTCGTGGTGACGTTCCACGGATGGGATGTGAAGCTTGGCGCAGAGGCGATGGCTTGGATGTCACTCTACGAACGGCTATACCGGTACAGACTTCCACGTTTGCTCAAGCAGCTTGCCCAGGCTGTCTGCGTCTCGAACAGCTACAGGGATCGTGTCATCAAGCTGGGTGCCGATCAGGACAAGGTCTCAACGAACTACCTCGGGGTCGACACTGATTTCTTCGATGGCAGGCGCGGTACCTTCGACCCTGCTTCGATCCTCTATGTTGGTCGCCTTATCAAACGTAAGGGTGTCGACTGCCTGCTAGCGAGTCTGCGTATCCTTCGCGAACGCAACATCCACGCTGAGCTGACCATCGTCGGCGAAGGCTCAGAGCTTCCGCACCTCGAGCGCCTTGTCAGAGAGGATGCACTCTCAGTCCGCTTCCTCGGCAAGCGTCCTCTGACTGAAGTGCGTGATCTCATGCGTCACACCGCTGTGCTCTGCGCACCAAGCACCACCGCGGGCGGAGAGGTTCCTGAAGCACTCGGACTCGTCTTCATCGAGGCACAGGCCATGGGCGTACCGGTAGTCGGCACGCGCAACGGAGGCATCCCTGAAACGATGCTCGATGGGGAGACCGGACTGCTCGTCGCCGAGGATTCCCCACTAGAGCTTGCCGACGCTCTTACCACCCTGCTAAACGATGTACCCCGTAATCAGAGCTTCGGGAAATGTGCGCGAGCCTTCGTCTGCGACCGCTTCAGCATAGAGCGAGCCTACGAGAATCTTGAAGACCTTTATGACCGCCTGCTGAATGGGTGAAGGACCGGGGCGCTCACCTTGACGTTTGCCGCGCCTCTTCAACCGTACGCCGAATGGCGCTGATTACCTCATCGGGTCTCTTCAACGGAATCTGGTGATCACTGCCATAAGCAATACTTCGCTCTCCCCTGGTCGAGAGCTGAGTCAATTCATCCTGCATCCGATTTAAGGCTGACACCATCATGGGATCTTTACTCATAAAGTGCTCTGCGTCTTCGGACACTACTTGAAGCGGCAGATCGCCCAAACCGCCGAGCCTTCTCACCTCGGCGGCGCCTGCCTCATAGGCGTCTAATTCACGCACAGCTTGCGCATAGCTCTCAGGGCCACACTCCATCGCTCGCAGCTCAGGTGTGCTGGAGTTGCAAAATCGAATCAGCCGCAACACGCCAAAGTGCGCAAGAAACTGCTTTCGCCGATACGAGATGCGGTACTTCTCCATCGTCCGCAGCGCACCCGGTGTCGCGCGCTTCTTCTGGTCAGGATGCATCCCGTCGATCATCACCATACCTGCCACATCAGCAGGGTAGAGAGCCTGAAACATCCTAACCTGAAAGGCTCCAGACGAGTGCCCAACCACGATGTAGGGGGCTTTCTCCCCGGCCCTTTCGAGCAGCTTGTGCAGTTCACTGGCCATACTCGCGCTGTCCCGCGCCACTGGTCCGCTGTCGCTCCAACCCACCCCCGAGCGATCGTAAGAGCAGACCCGCGTGAAGCTAGACACGCCCGGCTGCACCAGGTTCCAATGCAGATAGTTGTCGCCCAAACCGCTTTCAAGCAAGACTGTTGGAGATCCAGCCCCGGTGCAATCAAGATGCAGTCTGTAGCCTCCCATGTCGACCAACACCCCGGCTGGATGCGAGGCGCGTCGATCACGTTCATCTGCTGACCGCTCGTAGAAGTTGCCAATAACAAGCAGCAGCACACCTAAAATCGACAGTGTGAAGATCCACTGGGTAGTTAAACGTTTCCAGCTCAAGGGTTTCACACCAATGATCTAATCACCTCATCCCCCCTCCGGTCTACTCCGGAAGAACCACTCCCGCTTGTCATCAGAGTCGATTGGGGATCGTTCGAACTAATACTGACAGAAAGCCAGGTCCGAGGTGCTGCGTCACCAGACTCTCCGCTGCTATCTTCTGGTAGATGGTCTCGCCTCCCGTGCATCAGGCAAACTTCAGAACGCCGAACCGCC
>CAXTUS010000021.1:0-12508 GCA_964247475.1 uncultured Acidobacteriaceae bacterium
CAGGACGCACTTGCCCTCAGCCTCTTGAACAACTCCGGCAGCCGGTTGAAGAGCGCGACCGACCGAAGCCAGTCCCGGTTATCGACTGCCGGGTAGCCGCTTACCATCTTGCCCGCAGCCACGTCGTTCGGGATCCCGGACTGTGCTGTGGCGACCACCCCGTCACCGACTTGGCAATGGCCTGCGACGCCAACCTGTCCGGCGAGGATGACGTTCTTGCCCACCGACGTGGAACCGGCAAGACCGACCTGCGCGCAGAGCAGCGTGTCCTCGCCTACCGTCGACCCGTGACCCACCTGCACCAGGTTGTCGACCTTCGTGCCAGCCCGTACTCGCGTCTCGCCGATCGACGCGCCATCGATGCAAGCGTTCGCCTGAACTTCCACGTTATTCTCGAGCACGGCTGGACCGGACTGCGCGATCTTGTACCAGGCTGATCCGGATGGAGCTCCTGCCTGCCGGGCGAATCCGAAGCCGTCCGCGCCAATAATTGCGCCGTTTTGCAGGATGACATCGTCGCCCAGGCAACAATGTTCGCGGACAACCGCGTGGGCATGTGCGAGGAACCGGGCTCCGATCCGGACGTGCGGGTAGAGGACGACGTGCGGATGCATGACGGCACCGGCTCCCACTACGCAATCTTCGCCAATGACCACATAAGCCCCGATGTGCGCGCCATCACCGATCCGTGCGGTAGGTGCGATGACCGCTGTCGGGTGGATGCCGGGCTGGAAGATGGGTGGCTGGTAGAAGAGTTCGACAGCCTTGGCGTACGCGAGATAGGGATCGCTGACGCGCAGGGTCGCCGCTTCGATCTGCGGGAAACCACGTTCGACCAGCACCGCAGAGGCTCGCGTCGTTCTGGCCAGGCCGGCGTACCTACGGTTTGAAACGAAGGTCACGTCTCCCGGGCCGGCGCTCTCGATCCCGGCTACAGCCTTGATCTCGACTGGACTTTCACCGTGAAGTTCTGCCCCTAAGTGCTCTGCCAGCTGTTGCAACGTCATGCTGAGATTGTAGCCGCCACGGCTGTAATGAATGTAGTTGGAAGCTGCGGCAATCGCTTCAATCCGGGAACGGCAGCGTCTCACCCTCAATGCGTACCTTCGCTGGCGCCTTCGACGGCGTTGTAATTACGGCGACCACTCGCAAATTTGAGAGTGAGATCCGCGGAATGTAGAGCTTCTGGGTGTTCGAGCGTACATCCGGGGGGAGAAGAAACACCCCTTTGTCATCGATCGCATCGTCGAGCCACGTCATGTCGAGCGCGGCCAGGCCTTCCAGCATCTCTCCGTCTTTGAATGTCGCCCTGATCCACAGCCCTTCCGTGCGAGGGCGAGCAAGGAAGGTACGTCGAAGCAGCCGTTCCGGGTTTTCAGAATCGTCGAGGTTGAAGTCGCGGACATAAGCCACGTAGCGGACGGTCTCGAGCCTGAGCGGCACGACGCGGCCGGCTGTGTCCAGGAGTTCAATCACGGCAGAGATGCTGCCGACCAGCCCTGATGCCGGAAGGTATCCAGGCAACACAGCACCGCTGTTAGTTCGCACGATGACCTTTTTGCCTGATCCTGCCATGTCACAAACCTGCAGATGAGCTGCGTGTGCCTTCGTCAGCCTTGCTGTGTTGAAGTTAGACGCGCAGCGAAAAAGGTGCAAATCCGCCTAGCCAACCAGCTCACCTGTGTGTTACATTTAGCCTTTGTGCCGGACTCAAGTTCCTTGATAAGTCGTTGCTTTTCTAAATGTTACGGGACGTTCCCAGGTCTTTCAAGAACCCCTCTGGAGTGTACTCACAGGCATGGCTGATTACATCTACCTGCTGGAAAATCGGCTCTCCCCAGCTCAGCGTTCTGCACTTTCGGCAATCCGCGAGTTGGCAAAGTCAAAGAACCTGACGGTCTTCCTCGTGGGCGGCGCGGTACGTGACCTGACCACTGGGTCTCCCGTACGGGATCTTGACGTGGTGGTTCAGGGCAACGCCTCAAGGCTTAAGAGGGAAATCGAAAAAGCCGGCGGCACAATCATCGGCGAGAACGACGCTGCTCAAGCCGTCTATGTCGCGTTTCCGGGCGGTGTAAGGCTCGAAATTAGTTCCACCCTGGCAGCCTCCTATCCTAAACCGGGAAAGCCGGTTTACAAGTCCTCCGGCATCCAGGACGACCTGCGCCGGCGCGACTTCACCGCGAACGCCATGGCGCTCTCACTGAACGAGGGCTCGTACGGACTGCTCATGGACCCGCTGAATGGCATTGCGGACATCGAGAACCGCGAGCTTCGGCTGGTCTCGAACTACGGTTTCATCGAGGATCCGGTCCGCATGCTGCGGGCAACGCGCCTGATGGCACGGCTTGGCTGGACGATGGACGAAAAGACCGCGCAAAGGTACGAGGCGGGCAAAGAAGAAGGTTACATCTCGGCGCTCTCGGAGATCCAGCGTGGCTATGAGGCCGAGGAGGTCATCCACGAGGAGGACCCGCTGCGCGTCATACAACGGCTTGAAGCCGAGGGTTGGATGACGCACCTGGCCCCTTTCTGGACGTCCGCAAAGGCGGATGTCGCGGCGCTCGAGCAGTTGCGCGAGGTGCAGACGCAGTTGCAGATGCAGGGCATCCATCCCGACCCGTCGGCCGCGAACTTTCCGCTTCTGACCGCAAAGCTCTCGGCAAGCGAGGTGGCCAGCCTCAAGTCCAGCTTTGTCCGCCCGGGTTTTGTTAAGGAGATCGAGAGCCTCGAGGCGTCCGCGAAGGAACTCGCGACGCTGCTTACCAATAAAGCGGCGTCTCTGCCATCCCAGAGCTGGAAGATCATTACATCGGCTGCGCCGGAGGCGGTGCTTTGGGTCGCATATTCGACTCGGAGCTCCGCACTCCAGGCCAAGTTCAAGGCATTCTCGACCGTGTGGCCGCAGGCGAGGCAAAAGATGCCGTATGCGTTGATGCAGGAGATGCGCATCGTTCCGGAGCTGCCGGGCTACAACGAGCTGCTTGAGGCTCTCTTCTTCGAGCTGATGGATGACAAGCTTCAGACATCGGATGAGATGAAGGCGTTCCTCGAGCCGTTTTCGCCTCCAGCTCCACCGCCGCCTGTGAGCACGCGTCGCCCGCGGGCGCCAAAGAAGGAGTCAAAGGCGGCCAAGGCCCGCGCGAAGAAGGCGATTGTCGTGGCAGGCGGGGCAGAGGATGCGGACAACTCAGAGCTGACGGAAGAGCTTGAAGAGGTCCTGACCGAAGCGCTCGACGCGAGCAGCGAAGAAGATGAAAATGCCGAGACCGCTGCTCTGAAGGGCGAGAATGACGACGAGGATGAGGAGGACGAGGCTGACGAAGAGCCGGTCCGACCAGGGCAGTCAGCTTCCCTAGCGAATCCTGCGAAGATCTCCCCCTCCGGCTCTCGGACTACGGCCTCGGCGGGATCAAAACCGGCGCCAGATACGTTAGCCGGAGCTCGGAAGGATTTTTCGGTCAAGCCACCCTCGGAAAAGGGTATCTCCGAGGCGCCAGTTGCCCCAAAGTCTGCCGCGGCTAAGCCTGGACTCGCCAAGTCTGACTCCGCGAAGACCACTGGCACGAAGACCACAGCTGCGAAGACCACGGCTGCGAAGACTACAGCCGCAAAAGCCTCATCAGCGAAGTCCACATCAGCGAAGTCCACCTCGGTGCGGTCTGCGGGCAAGGGCCACACTGCTCCGCCAGCGAAGAAGGTCCCGGCGAAGCCCACTACCGCAGTTAAGAAGGCAGCGGCACCTGCCAAGACCGCGGCCAAATCGTCTCCTTCTGCTCAAGCACTGAAGAGTGCCGCGAAGAAGCCGGTTTTGAAGTCTGCACCGGCGAAGAAAGTCCCGGGGAAGAAAGTCGCTGCACCTGCACCTGCGCCTGCACGGAAGGGAGCACCTGCGACGACGGCGAAGAAAGCAGCCCCGCCTAAGCGACGCTAAGTTTCAGCAGGATCAAAGCGGAACCTGAGTAGAGGCATGCATGAATTCTGGCGGGTTCGATGCGCAGGTGAACATGGGAGGATTTATGGCAACTGCAATCGGCACCTTTGAGGTGAAGCTGACACCGGCTGAATGCGCTGAGCCGACGCTGGGGCGAATGATTCTCGACAAGATCTTCCATGGGCCGCTGGCGGCTACCAGCAAGGGCGAGATGCTCTCCTGTGGAGGCCTAGTAAAAGGATCCGCGGGCTATGTTGCGCTTGAGCAGGTCACCGGGATCCTCGACGGCCGGGCAGGTAGCTTTGCCCTCCAGCATACGGGCACGATGAATCGTGGCGTCCCCAGCCTGACGGTCCGTGTCGTTCCGGATACAGGTACCGGCGATCTGAGTGGTCTTGCAGGCAGTATGACGATCGATCTGGCGGGCGGGGCGCACGCCTACACGTTCAACTACACACTGCCGCCCGGGTGACGCGCTAGCGGAAGCGCCGGATCATTAGAACCGTGGCACCACAGATAAAGGTAGCGGCTACCACCAGGACCGAGATGCCTTCACGATATGCCCTTTGGGTGCGAAGCGGCGTCTGGCCCACGGACTCCCGACACTGGCTGCAGCCCTGACCGCTGGCGGGTGCCGTGCCCAGGACCATACCCAGGGTCAGCAGCATTCCTAGCGCCGACTGCTTCACTGGAATAGAACCAGGAGACCGAAGAGCCCTATCCAAAGAAGCCCCATCGAGTGCCAATACCAGGCCGCTAAGTCTACCGCGATCTGCCGGTTCTCGATCTGGCGTGACAGGAACAGGCCGCACAACGCACCAATCAGAAGAACAACACCGAGGATCAGGTGCAGACCGTGTATTCCGGTGATGAGGTAGAAGGAGTGGCTGCTCGGGCTTGTGTCGAAGTGCACATGCTCACTCGCCAACTGGTTCCATGCGACGAACTGACCGGCAACGAACAGGCATCCCAGAACAACGGTCGTCGCTACCCACGGCATCGCGCGTTTGGAGATGGGTTTGCCCAAGCCGAGCCACTCGTCCATGACGTGCATCTCGCGAAACATGTGGCGGCGTCCGATCTCGATAGTCAGGGAACTGAGGAGCAGGATCGCGGTATTAAGCCAGAGGATCGGCGGGATCGCGGTCGGGAGCCACTCGTTGATGAAGCGTGCATTTGCGTCAAAATGTCCACTGCTCTGCGAGACGAAGAAGACGCTTACGATCGCCACGAAGAACATGAAGACCGCGGAGAGCGCAAAAAACAGCCCTAGTCGATAACGGTCGAGGCGTTCCCGCGGATTACGCGGGCCACGGCGCCCACCATTCCAGTTATCTGGATCGCCCCCACCACCAGTTTGCTTGTCAGTAGGTGGTCGCCGTCCACCGCCGTGGTCACCATCCTCAACATCGCGACGGCGCCGTTCGGTGTCTGGTGGCGTGATGATGGCCGGCATGGAAACGCTCCTTCTTCTTGCTCGGGTCTCCGCACAGAGGACCCTTTTGAGAGAAAGCTTACTCTGCTTTTGTCTCCGCCGCCCATTGTGGTTTCGAGTCTTCGGGCCCTTGCCCCTGGGAATAGTGACAGGGTCCGCAATTCACGCTGAATTTCTCATTGGATGCACGTGGCATTCCTCCGGGAGCAGAGGCTTGTTGATGAACGAACAATGAAGATGGCATCCATTCCAGGGTCGTTGCATCCCACGGGTTCTCGGTTGCGACCTCCCCTGATCGCCAGCTGTGAACCAGGTTATAGAGGAACAAAAGCTGTGAGGCGATCAGAACAAACGCCGCGAAGGTGATATGTCTCTGCATGGAAAGCGTGTGCGAAAGCAGTGAGTCTGCAGCTGTGGAGACGCCGGAGAACTGGGCGTAGTGGCGAGGCGCGCCCATAAGGCCCGCCACGTGCATGGGCAGGAAGGTCGCATAGGCGCTCAGGATGGTGAGCCAGAAGTGCCAACGGCCGAAGGCTTCGTTCATCCGGCGCCCGCACAGCAGCGGGAACCAATAATAGGTGGCCATGAAGATGCCGAAGACGCCTGCCATGGCCATGATGAGATGGAAGTGGCCCACCACGAAGTAGCTGTTGTGCAGGTACTGGTCGAGAATCGGCTGTGCCAGGATCGGACCGGTGAGGCCGCCGGCGACGAATAGCGAGACAAAGCCAAGAGCGAACAACATGGCTGACGTGTAGGTCGGACGGGAGCGCCAGATGGTCGCCAGCCAACTCAGCACCTTCATCGCTGAAGGAATGGCGATCGCCATGGTCGAGATGGAGAATGCCGTCCCGGCGAACGGGTTCAATCCCGCGACGAACATGTGATGCCCCCACACCAGGATTCCAAGTCCACCGATCGCCAGTGTTGTCAGGATCATCATGCGGTATCCAAAGACTCTGCGACGGGAAAAGTTTGCCAGGACCATCGAGGTGAGTCCCATCCCGGGAAGAATCGCGATATACACCTCAGGGTGACCAAAGAACCAGAAAAGGTGGAGCCAGAGCAGAGGGCTACCGTTGCCGGCCGTGTGAAGGGTCCCGTTGACCAGGTTGCCGGCTGGCAGGAAGAAGCTGGTACCGGCATGCCGGTCGGCCAAGAGCAGGAGCAGGGCTGCCAGCAGTGCGCCAAACGCGATGATCGTGAGAAGCGCAGCGGTAAACCAGGCCCACACGGTTAAAGGGAGCCTCTCCCACGTCATACCGTCGCAGCGATGGGCGACGATCGTCGCCAGCAGGTTGATCGAGCTGAGTATGGAGGCGACGGCGAAGAGTCCAATCGAGCCGAGCCAGAGATCCATGCCCAGACCTTGCCCCGGGCCCGCACTTGCGACGGCGGAAAGGGGCGGATAGGCAGTCCAGCCTGAAATGGCAGCGCCACCTTCGACGAAGCTCGAGCTGAGCAGGGTCAGCAGGGCAAGGGCCATCACCCAAAAGCCTGCGGCCGTCAGCAGTGGGAAGGCCATGCGCCGTGTGCCGATCTGGGCCGGGAGGATGAGATTCCCGAATCCGGCCTGGGGGGCAAGGGTGAGCACAAAGAAAAGCATCAAGGTCCCGTGCAGGGTCACCAGAGCCAGGTAGTCTTCAGGTTTGATCGGGCCGTGGCCAGGCAGAATCCGGTCGGGCCAGACGAGATGAACGCGCATGACGAGCGACATGAGCGTGCCGATCAGGACTGCTATCAGTGACAAACCCAGGTATCGCAGGCCTAAGGTGCGGTGATCCGTCGTCCAGAGAGCCTTGTTCCTGGCTGGTGCATGCAGAGGAGTCATGGCGACACCGCGGCTTCGCGAGAAGCGACCCAGTGATCGTAGTCTGCCTGGTCGAGGACACGCAGATTGGCGTTCATCCGGTAGTGGCCGAGGCCGCAAAGCTGGGTGCAGAGGATGGCGTAGGTTCCCGGAGCGGTCGGCGTGAAGTGGATGTGAAAACTCTGTCCTGGAACGGCATTTTGTTTAAGCCGCAACTCGGGAACGGCAAAGCCGTGGATGACGTCCTGGGCATGCAGGCGCAGGTCGACCTCGCGGCCCTCGGGCAGGACCAGCTCGGAGGTGACGAAGTCATCACCGGCGTGGGCGTCCGCGTGATCCAGGCCGAGCGGATTGCCTTCGCCGGGCGCGATCAGCCGAGGGTCAATTCTTCCAAAGGCGGCGTCTTTGCCAGGGTATCGAAAGTACCATGCGAACTGCATGCCGGTAGCCTCTACCTGGAGTGCGGCGCGGTCGGCACCGGTGTAGCGACTTGCTGCCCACAGGCGTTCAGCACGCAGGGTGAGCCAGGCAAACAGGAGCGTGAGCAGGGCTGCCGGAAGATATTCGAAGGCGGCCGAGGCACGGTTCCCAGAAAAGCCGCGGCGCAGCGTCAGGCCTGCCAACGCGAGAAGGTGCAGCAGCGTCAGCAGGGCGGCAGCGATCCAAAGATTCAGCAGCAGGTGTCTGTCGAGCGCAGGACCGTGCGCAGCGGCATCAACAGGAAGCCACCACCGCGGCGCGAGTATCAAGCTTATGGTCACTACACAAAGGATACGGCACCGCAAGTGAGACCCTCACGCGGAAGGCGACCACTTCATGAGGTAGGAGCGGCAGTTTACTTCGTTTGTTGATGTCAGCGAAGGCCGACGCGCTCGATCGGTGTCCAGCTCTCGAAGTGGCGTGCTTTCCGGGGACAGTGAGCACTATCCGGTGTAAGCACACCGCTGCCCTCGTTTGTCCTCCGTTTTGCACTGATGACTGAGCAGTAAACTAGTTCGATGGGCGCTGAGTTTACGCATTTGCACTTGCACACGGACTATTCGCTGCTGGACGGAGCATGCGACGTCGACAAGCTGGTGGAGCATGTCGACAAGATCGGTCAGAAGTCGGTTGCCATGACGGATCACGGAAACATCTTTGGAGCGGTTCACTTCTTTGACGCCGCGAAGAAGAAGGGCATCAAGCCAATTCTTGGCTGCGAGCTGTACATCTGTCAGGCGGACGACCACCGCGCCAAGGGTGACGGAGATAAGTACAACCATTTGTTGGTATTAGCTGAGAACCAGGAAGGGTACCGTAACCTAGTCCGCCTGACAAGCGAAGCGGCGCTTCATGGTTTCTACCGTAAACCACGGGTATCAAAGAGCTTTCTTGCCAAACACACCAAAGGTCTCATCGGTTTTTCCGGATGCCTGGCGGGGGAAGTTTCGCAGCACCTGATGAAGGATGATTACGAAAAAGCGAAAGGTGCCGCGGGAAACTTCGAGGAGATGTTCGGCAAAGGTAACTTCTTTCTCGAGATCCAGGATCATCAGCTAGCACCGGATAAGGCTGTCTGCGACTACATGTTCAAGATGGAGAAGGACTTGAACATCCCGCTTATCGCGACTAATGATTCGCACTATATCGAGGATCAGGATAGCCGCGCCCACGAGGTGCTGCTTTGCGTTCAAACGGCCGGCTCGATGAACGACCCGAAACGCTTCAAGTTCGACACCAACGAGTTCTATATCAAAACGGCTGAGGAGATGTCGCGGCTCTTTGCGCACGCGCCGCATGTCGTTTCGGGAACGATGCAGTTCCCGGAACGCTGCGACCTCAAGTTGTCGAAGGTAGACAATCCGTTCCCGGAGTTCCCGTGCCCGGAAGGACTCGACCTCGACGGCTACTTCGAGGTGGTCTGCCGCGAGGGGCTCGCCAAGCGACTTGCGACCAACGTGGCACATCTCCGGTCCCGGGGTCTACTGAAAAAGACAGAGGCAGAGTATCAAGCACGGTTACAACGTGAGATCGACTGCATCAAAAGCATGAAGTTTCCGGGCTACTTCATGATTGTATGGGACTTCATCCGTTACGCACGAGAGCAGAACATACCCGTGGGCCCAGGCCGTGGATCCGCTGCAGGGTCTCTGGTGGCGTATTGCATGGAGATTACGGATGTGGATCCTCTGCAAAACGAGCTCCTTTTTGAGCGCTTTCTTAACCCGGAACGTGTCTCAATGCCGGACATCGACATTGACTTCTGCATGAACAGGCGCGGCGAGGTGATCGAGTACGTCAGACGCAAGTATGGGACCGACCAGGTTGCGCAGATCATCACCTTCAACACCATGGCCGCAAAGGCCGCGATCAAGGACGTAGGGCGTGCGCTCGATATGCCCTATGGCGAGGTCGACCGGATTGCGAAGATGATTCCGCCGACAATCGGCATCACGATCAATCAGGCGCTCGGCGATAAAGGGCCGCTCCAGACGGCTTACGAGAATGAGCCGACGGTCAAATCGCTGATCGACACGGCGATGCGGCTTGAGGGCCTGGTGCGCGGCGCTGGCGTCCATGCCGCTGGAGTCGTGATCGCGCCGCAGCCTCTGACTGAGCTTGTGCCAGTCACCCGGACCAAGGATGAGGCGGTCGTCACCTCCTACGACATGAAGTCGATTGAGAAGATGGGCCTGCTGAAGATGGACTTCCTCGGCCTTACAACGCTGACTGTCATTGATGACGCGTTGAAGCTGATCGAGAAGACGAAGAGCATCAAGGTCGACCTTGCAACGATTCCGCTTGACGACGAGAAGACCTACGAGCAGGTCTTCCATCGCGCGCTGACCTCTGGTGTCTTTCAGTTCGAATCTGGCGGGATGCGCGACGTGCTGCGTCGCTACAAACCGACATCGGTTGAAGATCTGACGGCGTTGAACGCCCTTTATCGTCCCGGACCGATCCAGGGCGGCATGATCGACGACTTCATTGAACGAAAATGGGGGCGGCGAGCGGTTGAGTACAGCTTTCCCGAGCTTGAGGTGATCCTGCGCGAGACGCTGGGCGTAATTGTCTACCAGGAACAGGTGATGCAGATCTCATCGGCTATCGGTGGATATTCTTTAGGAGGAGCGGACCTGCTGCGCCGCGCCATGGGAAAGAAGGATCCGGCGGAGATGTCGAAGCAGCGCGATATCTTCATGGCCGGTGCTGCCGTGGGCAAGTTCCCGAAGGATCGGGCCGGGCAGCTCTTTGATCTGATGGAGCAGTTTGCGGGATACGGGTTCAACAAGTCGCACTCGGCCGCGTATGCGCTGCTGGCCTATCACACCGCTTATTTGAAGACCCACTATCCGGTCGAGTTCATGGCCGCATTGCTGACGAGCGAGACCTCGAAACCTGAAAATGTTGTCAAGTACATCTCGGAGTGCAAGGAGATGGGGATCGCTGTGGTGCCGCCGGACGTGCAGATCTCCGCTGCCAGCTTCACCCCGAGCCTGCTTGAGGATGGGCGGGAGGCGATCCGTTTCGGCCTTGCCGCGATCAAGAACGTTGGCGGCAATGCCATCACCTCGATCATCGATGCGCGCAAAGCGATCGAGGCGGAAGGGAAAGCGGGCTTCACCACGTTGTGGGACTTCTGCGAGCAGGTCGATCTGCGCCTGTTGAACAAGCGTGTGCTCGAGTCGCTGATCAAATCGGGAGCCATGGACTGTTTCGGGAAACGCGCTGCCGTGATGGCCGCCCTCGACACAGCGATGGAACGTGCACAGAAGGCGCAGAAGGACCGGGCTGCGGGACAGCATGGGCTCTTCGGCATCTTTGATTCGGATATCTTGCCGGCTGCCGGAGGCGTGGTCGAGGCGCTGCCCAGTGTTCCGGAGTGGGACGAACACACCCGGCTGCAGAACGAGAAGGACGTGCTCGGCTTCTTTGTCTCCGGCCACCCGATGGACAAGTACCGGGAAAAGCTGCGCAACATGAAGGTGGTCGATACGGCCACCGCGTGCGAGATGAAGCCGGAGCCCCAGGTGTTCACACGCGGGCGGGCCGAGCCGGGCAACGAGATCTCCATCGCGGGCGTGATCACCGGGCTCAAGGTGGCGAAATCAAAGCGTTCGGGCGAGATGTACGCACAGGCGGTGCTTGAGGATACGGTGGGCAAGATCGACCTGATCGCTTTCCCGCAGAGCTATGAGAAGCTTGCCGAGAAGCTAAAGATTGACGTTCCTGTCGTAGTTCGTGGGTCGTTGCGCGGTGAGGAGGATTCGGCTCCGAAGCTTGCCATCTCTGGCATCCAGGCGCTCGAGGATATCAAGATCAAGCTGCCGGAGGCGCTGCGCATCAAGGTTCCGCTGCACTCGCCCGATGCCGCACTGCTCGATAAACTGCTTGGTCTTTTCCGGGACTCGCCGGGTGGCGGCAAGCTGCTGCTCGACTTTGAGGAGCCGGGTGAGTTCTGCGCCGTGCTTGAACCTGCGCGGGTGATGGTGGCGGCCGATCGTCTGTTCATCGACAGGGTGGAGGAGCTGGTAGGGCGTGGCGGGGTGCGGGTGATCTCCTGATCTGTGTGGAGCAGCTGCTAGTTGCGGCTTCTCACGTGGCCGAACCAGTAGGTGATGCCGATGGAGATCACTGGAAAGATTCGGAGCGGCTTCACATCCTCGACCAATTTGCGTTGCTCTTCGACGATGTCGGCCTGATCGACAGGGCCGCAGTCGAGCAAGGTGGTTCCAGCGTCAACCTGGCACGCGCTCCCGCCGACGGCTAGCCTGACCCTCGGCGGAGGGATGTACTCGGCGCCGATTTCGAAGGGGAAGCTGAAATGAGGATTGCGGTGGGGAATGGCATTGGCCCAACCTGCAGCGAGACGCGGACTGAAGCCGTGCCCGAAGACGAAGGCTGCGTTCCCCCTCACCGGATCGGCGGGGTCGCTCGTGTTGGTGTTGCCGTTTCCGAAGGAGAAGCTTTGTCCGCCTGGGATGAAGAGGTTGGCGCTGGCGGTCGTACGATTCGCGAAGGAAAAGCCGGGGGTGATCCGGAAGGAGTTGTGAAAGGGAAAGAAGTCGACTCCCGCAAAGGCATTCTGCAGCTTCAGATTCCCATCGATGTTGATGTTCTTGACGACCAGCGAGCCGTCGACGGACAGGAAAGATGCGCCGGCACGGACCGCGAAGCGCGGGGCGAACGGGACGGTGAAGTCCAGGCCCACACCTCCACTGCTCAGCTTGGCGGTGACGCCGAGAGTTCGTGAAGGGATGAAGCCGGTGGTTGTCGCGCCGGGATACCGCGCGGAGCGACTGGCTGACGAGGCCGTAGGGCCGAGGGTTTTAGGGTCGTTTCCCGCCTC
>CAXTUS010000021.1:12518-29971 GCA_964247475.1 uncultured Acidobacteriaceae bacterium
GCGGCGGACGGACCCTGCGCGGAGCTGCTGCTTGAGGTGTTGGTAAGCAGCAGAAGAACCGGCAGCGCCCGGGTCATCGGGGAGGCGATGGTCATGGGGAAGACTCCTAAAAAGTTGGTGCGGACGAGACCGATTCAGGTTGGTTTCAGATGAGGGCGTTAGCAGACCAAGGCTGGCTTACAGACTACCTCGTACCGTTCGTCGCAACTCGCGCCGGCTCTGGTTCGCTCCGGCAACGGGGCACTGGGTAGGCCTGGGCGCCGCGCTTGTGCCGCATCCAGGCATCGAAGCCAGCATGAAGCTTTCTGACAAGTCTCTTGCTTATGCTCTGTTCCGCGCCGCGCTTGGCGTCAACTTCGCAGGTCATGGATTGATCCGTATCGTGCACGGCGTAGGCGCGTTCGCGACGAGTACTGCGGATCATCTTGCGAAGTCACCTCTCCCCCACGGCCTCGTACTTGGCTTCGGCTATGTCATTCCCTTGATCGAAGCGGCACTTGGGCTCGCGCTCGTCTTTGGGATATTGACCCGCGCGGCGCTGGCACTCGGTGCCCTCTTCATGATGGCTCTGACGGTCGGTGTGACCTCCAATCAGCAGTGGGATGTGGCCGGGCAGCAGCTGGTCTACAGCCTAGTCTTCTTCGTGCTGCTCTTCCTTGCAGAACACAATGTGTACGCGGTCGACAGCATATGGGATCGCCGCGTCGCCCGTTCGATACAATGATGTTGATGGCAGAGCGAGAAGCAGGCAAGCTGATAGAGACGCAGGCAGGCGGCACGGTTGTCCCTGAGGCTTGGCTCAGGACAGAGTTGGCGCGGGACCCGGCACGGCCTTATCCCATGGACTACATCGAAGCACTGTTCACTGACTTCAACGAGATACACGGCGATCGTGCGTATGGGGATGACTGCGCCATGACGTGTGGTCTGGCGCGTTTTCATGGTGAGCCGGTGATGGTGATCGGCAACTTGAAGGGACGCACGCTGAAGGAACGAGTGTCGCGCAGGTTCGGATCACCTGAGCCTGAGGGCTACCGCAAGGCGCTGCGCGCAATGAAGCTGGCGGAGAAGTTTGGCCGTCCGGTCTTCACCTTTTTAGACCTCGCCGGCGCGTTCCCGGGCATCGGAGCGGAGGAGCGAGGGCAGGGCGAGGCCATCGCGCGGAACCTATTCGAGATGTCGACGCTACGGGTACCGACCATTGCTACGATTACGGGTGAGGGCGGGTCTGGCGGTGCGCTTGCGCTGGCGGTTGCCGATCGGGTGCTGATGCTTGAAAACGCGATCTACTCCGTCATTTCGCCAGAGGGCTGTGCGTCGATCATGTGGAAGGACGCAACGAGGAAGCAGCAAGCCGCGGCGGCGCTGCGCTACACGGCGAAGGACACGCTCGCCCTAGGTTGCGTCGATGACGTCATCAAGGAGCCCAAGGGGGGTAGCCAGGCTGAGCCAGGCGATGCGTTCGGGCTCGTGAACAAGGCCCTGCGCAAGCACTTCAAAGAGTTGAAGGCCTTACCACTCGATGAGTTGCTGGCCAAGCGCTACGACAAGTTTAGAAACATGGCGCAATTTTATACGTCGGTCTAGGGGCTTCCTTATCGGAGGGCCGGCAAGACGGCGACAGTGACGACAGGTTCAAGGATTGACTGACACACCATACACATCGGGGAACGCAGGGAGCGGGGCCGCCGGATCGAACTCTGTCGGGTCGCGGTCCTCACGGAGGCCGCGCGCCCTTGAACTGGCGCTCTTTGCCTCTGCCATGGTTTGGGCCGCGGTGGCGCAAGCGCTCGCGGCCAGGGCCGCCGCCGGCATCTCGGCGCGTTTGGGTCTCGTGTATGGGCAGGCGCTGCTTGATGCGCTGTTCCTTCTCTTCCTGGTCGTCGTCGGCTTTCGTTTGCTCAACTTCGTCTCTGTAGGGGGCGCCAACCGAAGTGAGATCCTTTCTCTGCCGAGGCGACCGACCGCTCCCCGTGAGTGGGCGACAGGCGCGGCAGTTGGCTGGAGTTTGTGCCTGGCGGCTGTACTGCCTGCGCTGCTCTCGGGACATCTGCACGCTCGTTTGAACCAAGGGGCGGGGGTTGCGCCCGGAATTGCGATAGCAGTAGTCACCTTGCTCGTACTAACGCTCGCCGATGAAGTGATCTTTCGCGGTTACGCCTTTGAGCGCCTGGCGAAGGGGCTTACCCCGGGCATTGCAGCGATGGTCATGTCGCTGATCTTCGCGTCGGTTCTGGTGGGTGCTAAGCCGCCAGCCAGCCTAGGGCTTGCGATTACAGGCGGGACGTTGCTTGGATTGCTGTTAAGCCTCGCCTACCTCAGGACTCATGCGCTGTGGGCAGGTTGGGGTCTCCACTTCGCCTATCGGCTGGTGATGGGCGTAGTGCTTGGCCTGCCGTTTGCAGGACGCACCGACCTGGCGTCGTTGATGGACGCGGGGGTGCGGCCCCCTCGGTGGCTCAGCGGCGGGACCTTCGGACTCGACGCCACGGTGTTTACCGGCTTTGTGCTTCTAAGCGGTATGGCCGTCCTTTATCGCCTCACGCGCGACTGGGCATGGGCTTACACAACGCCCGAGATCGTTCCAGCGGGATACGCGGTTGAGGTTTCTCCGCCGGCCGCGCACGTAGCGATGGAGAAAGCAGCGGCTCCACCTCCTCCGCTCGTGCAGATTCTGCCGACGACCCCATCCAGCTTTTCGGCTGGCGACAGCAAGAGCTAAAAGGAACAGCCACTACCCCCATGTCGCGAACGGCATACGCAGCTTTGCAGCCTCCCTCCGCGCGTTGCGCCCGTCCGTCGTCAGGACGCTGACGTCCTGCAGTTTATGCTGAGCCTTTGAGGGATTTCAGGATGAGCGGTTCGAAAGCGCTTCTCTGCATGCTGATGTTGTGCGCCGGTACGTGGAGCGCGCGTGCCCAGACGACCTGGGCGATTGCAATCCATGGTGGCGCGGGTGAATCCGAGTGGGAGCATATGGATGCCACTACAGCGGCGGCTTATCGTCATTCACTCGAATTGGCTCTGGCGGCCGGAACCGCCGTGCTGAAACGGAAGGGCAGCGCACTCGACGCGGTCGAGGCGGCAGTTGAAGTGCTTGAGGACGATCCCTTGTTTAATGCCGGACGCGGTTCGGCATTCGCCGCCGATGGTCAGAACGAGATGGATGCGGCGCTTATGGATGGCAACACCCTGGCGGCTGGCTCGGTCGCCGGGGTGCATGCGACTCGGCATCCAGTAGCGCTGGCCCGGGCCGTGATGGAGCGGACTCCTTATGTGATGATGGTCGGCACGGGCGCCGATGAGTTTTCACGCACGCAGAAGCTCGAGCAGCAGCCGCCTGTATTCTTCTTCACCGAGATGCGTTGGCAGGAGTTTGCCGGAATCATGCGTGCGAGTGGGAGACCGGTGCCGGCGCGGCCTGCAGGTGTGCCTCCCGCCCCTCCGCTAGCGGCTTCGCTGGACGCAGTTGGCAGGGTCTTCGCGCATCGCTTCGGTACTGTTGGTGCCGTGGCAAGGGATGCACAAGGCCACCTCGCAGCCGCGACATCGACCGGTGGCATGCAGGGTAAGCTGCCGGGCAGGGTAGGGGATTCACCGCTGATCGGTGCCGGCACCTATGCGAGCGACCGGTCCTGTGCTGTCTCTGGCACCGGAGTAGGAGAGTACTTCATCCGGTTGACGCTTGCGCGCGAGGTGTGCACGCTTGTGGAGCAAGGCAGGACGAACCAGGCCGCGGCCGATCAGATGATCCACACGGAGCTTCCGGGATTAAAGGGTGGAGAGGGCGGTGTGATCGTGGTGACCCGCCAGGGCGAGCCTGTATGGAGCAACAATACACTGGGCATCTTTCATGCTCAGCAGGTAGAAGGCGGCTCGGCAAGAGTGTGGGTCAAATAGTTCCCGGGGGCTGGTCTGCAGGATCGATGCAATCAGCTCACATTCTGGACCTGCTTGGCACTCCAGCGCACTGACTCGGCGTGCAGGTCAGCAACCTCATCCTCGGAGCGGGTGGTCTCGGCCACGAGAGCTGCGGAATGCTCCCACTGACCCGCTTCGAGTGCTTCGGACAGGCGCAGCGGAAGCGATCCTTGATCGCTCGATCCAAGCAGCACCGCCACGATGTGCGGCGCGAGCGGGAGCATGCCAACCAGTTGCTGCGGCGTGACGCGGAGCAGCGCAGGCATCACAGAGAGCAGGCCGATCAGGTACTGCTCCGCCGCAACTTCCTGCATGACGCCGGCCATCAGCTCGCAGAAGCGGGCGCGGCAGAGAGCAAGCATGATCAGTTCACGCGAGCCAGGTACGCCATCCGCGAGCACGGCCGCGCCGGCGACCGTGATCAACTTGCGCAGCTCATCCTCGCCGAGCATCAGCAATGCCTGCCGTACCGTCCGTACCGGATTGCGGATCGCCATGCCGGCCGAATTGACCAGGCGGAGCAGCCGGAAGCAAAGCGATGCCTCTACCATCAGGAGACGCTCCACCGCCTCGCGGTTATAGGGCGAGACGTTGACGGCATGCAGAAGCTGCACGTAGAGCAGCTTGTTGGTCGGGATCGCCTCGCTCTGCAGGATGGTAGGGCGCGAAAAGAAGTAGCCCTGGAAGTAACGGAAGCCCTCGAGCTTCGCGCGGTCGAACTCCGCTTGCGTCTCCACCTTTTCCGCCAGTAAGGCGAGCTTGTGCAGCCTGAGGTGGGCCTGGATTGCGCGCAGGCTCTCGACGCCACAGGCCCGGAAGTCCAGCTTGGCGTAATCGGCGAGCCCGAGCAGGCGGTCCATGGAGGGATTGGGCATGTAGTCGTCGAGAGCGATCTGATAGCCGGCGTCCTTCAGCTTGGAACAAACTCGGAAGACCTCATCGTCAACCTCGACGGTTTCGAGTACCTCGACGACAGTTGAGGTCGGAGGCAGCAGCGTAACGTACCCCCGCAGCAGGGTATCCCGGGTGCAATTAATGAAGGCCTTGCCTTCTGGCGCGATCGTGGCAAGGCCCATGTTCAGGATGCTGTCGACCATCTGCCTCGAAGCGCCATCTGGATCACCCGAGAAGTGATTGTGCGTTCCGCTCCGGTAGAGCAGCTCGTAACCAAAGGTTTTCTGATCCCCGGTGAGTATGGGCTGCCGGCCAACGAAGCGCATGAGCTGCGAGGCGTGTATCTGCAGAGCCTCCGGTACGCCAAGGTCCAGCGGAGCCTCGAGCGTACCGGCCGTGAGGATTCTTTGGTGCATTGTTTTAATATCGGCCGCGAGGGCCGGAACTTGAGGGGCGCTTAGGGGTGACTCGACACCTACAGGATGCTTTGTCCAGTCCACGTCTCAGCCAAGCTCTAAGTGCGCGCTCAGCGCGGACGGCATTGTTGCGACTGTCGGCAGTGCCGTTTGGCAGGCGGACGGGTCAGATACGGTGGGTCGTCGTTGTTCAGCTGATCGCACCCGGCGCTGGTGAAGTTGGGCGGGGCTCGCGACGTACTTGCAAAACACCTCTAAAAAGCGCAATCTCTGTGCATCTCGATCAAGTTGAGAGGCGCATCAGGATCATGACAGTCGCGACACAAACAGACGGCAGAAAAGTGGTTCGACCTGCCCATGCCGGCTGGGTCCTGGCTGCGATCGCCTCATTCGCAGTCTCTGCGCATGCTCAAGTGTTCACTGTGGGGGAGAAGACAGCTACAGCCGGCATGGACACCGACTTCAAGCCGACGCGCGTTGAGCTTCCACAGGCTCCTATGACCGAGGCCGGACGGCGTGACCTGGTCCGCAATCTCGAAGCGGAGCAGGGGTTTGCCCACCGTGTGCTGCCGCTTGCCTCGACTGTGACGTTGCAGGCTAACGGCACGCTGAAGCCCGGCGCCGAGGAATATAAGAAATTGGTGTACCAAAAAGGGCAGACCGCCAACGTGGGAGACCGGGTGGCGGTGACCGCGCTCGAGGTGAAGGGTGACCGGCTCATCGTCGACCTGAACGGCGGACCGTATGCCCGCCATCGCTTTATGCGACACATCCAGATTGGAGTTGGCGGCGCCGTGTCGCCGAACCTGAACGACGGGCAGACGGCCACCGGCTGCCGGGTAGTGCTGGTCTTTGAGGGTGGCGTGCCAGAGGTTTCGGCGCCCGAGGTGAAGGCGCTGCTCTACCCGCTGGTTGATTTCAACGTGAAGAGCAGCGTACTGGCTTACGCTGACACCCTGCCGATGCCGGTGAAGAGCGCGATTGCTTCCCATGAGGTGCTGGTCGGTATGGACCGCAGGATGGTGCAGGCGGCGCTTGGCGCACCCGAGGCGAAGATGCGGGAGACGGCTGCGAATGGCGCGCGCTACGAGGAGTGGATCTACGGTCATCAGCCGCAGACGATGAAGTTTGTCCGGTTCGAGGGCGACCAGGTGACGCTGCTGAAGATCGCCGAGATGGGCAAGCCGATGGAGGTTCACGATCAGAACGAGATGGCGGGCTATGTCAAGCCGAAGCCGGTGCGCAGGGTACTGGTCGGGGATGCACAGGGCCATCAGCTTGGTGACGAGTCTGATGATGCCGCAAGCAAGGGTGCGCCCACGCTGAAGAAGCCGGGTGAGGTGCTGCCGGATGTGGCGCCCACCGGTGCGCAAAACGGACGCGTGCAGTATCCGGCGGCGAAGCAGCCAGTCGCGCCGATCCCACCGCCCCCGGGCCAGGATCAAGGCACGCCCGCAATGGGGCAGGTGCCAGTGCCGACGTATGGGCCGCAGCAACCGGGAACCGCTCAGCCTGGGCCTTTGCAGCCAGTCGCTCCTGATGGCCATTCGAAGCAACAGTTTTCTATGAAGCCCTAGCGTTTCAGGGAGAAGAGAAGGAAACGACCGTTAGCTTGCAAACGGCGGTGAGGAGAGATGCGTCAATATGGAAGGCGCGTACAACCTACGAGATTTCCGTCATCGCACGGAAAGAGTTTGGTGGGCCGTGAGGGACTCGAACCCCCGACATCCTGCTTGTAAGGCAGGCGCTCTAACCAACTGAGCTAACAGCCCGAAAACTTCTCAACGCGCGACTTCAGTGTAAGGGAGGCTGGGTGGATGTGCAATGAAGTGCCATAGATCTCTCAGGTGAATGCAAGCTGCACGTCATCAAGAGGTTCGGTTCAAGATGAAGATCACGAAGATGTCGCTTCTTCACAAGCGTGGAGTTAACCATTTCGGCACTGAGAAGATCAAGCTTAAACCACTTCGTGACGCCTCCAGCCCGAACGCAGAGCGGGATCATGCTTTCGGCCGCATGATCCTCTCTATCCCGCCCGGCAAAGTGAGCACCTACGGAAGGGTTGCAGCAGCTGCAGGCTACCCCCTCTTTCACCGGGCGGTCGCGCGCCTGCTCCGGTCAGATCCGGTCGATCAGCTTCCGTGGCACCGTGTGCTAGGTGCCGGAGGTGAGATCAAGCTGCGTGGCGCAGGCGCGTATGAACAACGAGCACGCCTGAGACTGGAAGGTGTGCAGTTCAGTGGAGAGCGAGTTGATATGGGACGCTTTGAGCACTTCTTCAAACCCTGGGACGTCTTCGATAGTCAATGATGCCCAGGCTCTGTTTAGGATCGGCGCTACAACTGAAAGGAAGAATCCTATTTGTAGCGGCTTTGCAGGCGAGGAGCAACCAGACGAAACGGCGAACACGCGGTGTGCTTCGCTTCAATTCGGGGGAGCGCGAGTCCTCAACTCAGCCCAGGCTAGCACGGGTGGCGTGGGACCAAGATTCCAGTGAGGCTGTGATTCTCAGGCACGTTGTTCCGCCGGTGCGGGCGTGTCATGCCGCGTCCTGCAGGGCGGTGACTGTCTGCCGTTAGGTGCAACCAACCGCCTGGCATTTTTCATGCTTCTCTCAGAGGTTTCTTCAAGTTGAAGGCCTCCTGCCACACAAAACAGCATCTCCTTCTGGTAGACTCAGTCTTGTTGTTGCAGCAATCGATCAGGGCAGGTCAGAGTCCACTGGGACGGAAGACGTGCATGAGCGCATTGTGGCAACGGCAAGGTAGAGGAGGGCGGACGGGCGAAAGCTACGCAGCGCTTCACTCTATGTGACATCATCTCAAGTTGTTGCGAAGCTTCTTGGGGACGTAGCTCAGTTGGTTAGAGCGCTGCCCTGTCACGGCAGAGGTCGCGGGTTCGAGCCCCGTCGTCCCCGCCACTTCCACCCAGAGTCAACTCTGGAGGAATGGTCCCCGGTAATGATCAGATCATCGTCAATACGGGTGTTCACCTGTCGACTCCTCGCGCAGATCTGTCACAACAGCCTTTCAGGCCATCTTCCGAAGCAATATGCTGACCTCCTGCAGGGCTCGCAAACTCCGAAAACTGAACCACCTTCCGTATACAAAAAACATCTTGGTCCCTTTTCACTCCAGTCTCGTGTGGGGGCACCTGCAGAGCCTCCTGACTCACGCGTAAGTTGTGCTCTTCTCAGTACTTAAGGCAAGAGCTGTGAGACCGAGAGCCTTTGGCTCGGCTGCAGGTACGACTTAAATGCAATGGGTTCCCGGCACCGCGCGGCATAGCTTAGATCAAAGGACCGGCACGATACCTCCCCTGTGCACGCCGCAGAGCCAGCCGGAGGTCACAGCGTGATCCAGTCTGCTGAGAGTCGAGAGTCGAGAAGCGAGACGCGATGAAAGTGCAGGCCAAGACGGTGATCGTGCTGATCGTTGCGAGCGGCGTTGCCAGCATCGCGACGACGCTGCATACGCCCAGCCTGCTCTGGACCCGCTTCTTCGTCTACCTTTTGGCGATCCTGCTCAGCTCCGGGATGAAGGTAGGCATCCCCAAGTGCGAAGGCACCATGTCGGTGAACTTCCCCTTTATCCTGCTGGGCATCGCGCAGCTTTCGCCCCTTCAAGCCGTCGGGCTTGCCGTCTGCAGCGTACTCGCGCTATGCAACTTCCGTGTCGTCAAGCGCTTCACCATCGTCCAGACTGTCTTCAACCTGGCGAACGTAACTCTGGCTACTGTCGTCGCACGTTCTTTCTTCCTTTGGCTGATGCACCATCACTTCCAGATCGCTCCTGCGATCGCTGCTGCGGCTGTCGTCTACTTCCTGACCAACAGTCTGCCCATTACCTTCATCATCGCGTCCGAGAGCGGTGCGTCGATCGTCTCGCTGTGGAGGGCCGAGTTCCTGTGGTACGTTCCGTTCTACCTGGTAGGCGGCATCCTCGCCGCGGCCGCGGATCTGATCAGCTCCGCATTCGGCTGGATGACCTCCATGCTGCTGGTGCCGCTGGTCTATACCATCTACCGTGCCTATGCCGCGCAGGTCGCCATCGCGCGCGACCGCGAGCAGCACATCGTGGAGAATGAAGCCCTGCATCTTCGCACCATTGAAGGCCTTGCGATGGCGATCGAAGCCAAGGACCAGGGAACGCACGAGCATCTGCAGCGGGTGCGCGTCTACGTGGCCGAGATTGGCAAGGTCATGGGACTCGAACAGTCGCTGATGCAGGCCCTGCTCACTGCTGCGTTCCTGCACGACATCGGCAAGCTGGCAGTGCCCGAGTACATCATCAACAAGCCTGGCAAGCTGACGCGGGAAGAGTTCGAGAAGATGAAGATCCATCCTGTTGTTGGAGCGGACATCCTCGAGCGCGTGAACTTTCCCTACCCGGTCGTACCCATCGTCCGTTCTCATCACGAGGCGTGGGACGGTACCGGCTATCCTGATGGGCTCAAGGGAGAAGAGATCCCGATCGGCGCGCGCATCCTTACCGTGGTCGATTGCTTCGATGCACTCGCGTCCGACCGACCCTACCGCAAGGCGCTTTCGCTCGATGAAGCGATGAACGTGGTGCGGAAGGGAGCTGGCATCCAGTTCGACCCGCACATTGTCTCGCTGCTTGAGAGCCGCTACCTGAGTCTTGAGGAAAAAGCCAGGCAGCAGATCGGCATGATCGAGCCACTCAAGACAGACCTCCTGGTGAAGCGTGGCGGGGCGCCTGGCGCGGGGCTCGAACCGGAGCATCAGCAGATAGTCCCCGTGCTCCCTTTCCTGGCTGGATCTGCAGCGACCATCGAGTTTGCTGGCGGCACTAACCCGTCGGCGTCGCATCATCTGCCGTCAGCTGCAGGAGAGCAGGCGAGACAGGTCTTCGAGCTTATCCAGATGATTGGAAGCTGCCCTGACCCGCAGGAGACCAGCCGGACCCTTTCGCGCCGCCTCCGAGCTTTCGTTCCTCACGATTGCCTCGCCATCTACCTGAAACGGGGTGAGCTTCTCATTCCTCATTCCATCGATTCTTCGGTGCCGAAGGCATTCCTTCTGTCAGTCGAAAACCCGGTCGGAGAAGGTCTTTCGGGTTGGGTGGCGAAGAGCGCGCTGGCGATCGTAAACGGGAACCCTACGGTCGAGCCAGCCTACCAGGCAGAATCAAACCTCTTTACTCCGGGGAGCTCCGCACTTGCAATTCCTCTCTTCGACTTGAGTGGTGTTCTCTTCGGCGTGCTCACCCTCTACTCGGTCGCCAGCGCCGCATTTTCGAGAGATCATCTGCGTCTGCTGCAGTCGATTGAGCCGACCTTTTCGATGTCTCTTGGTGGTGCGCTCGACCGCCAGGAAGCGCAGAGCGACACTATCATCGACCCCACCACGCGGCTTCCGGACAGGAAGCACTTCGTCGGATGCGTCGAGGTTGAGATGGAAAGAGCCCGTCTGCTTCCTCCAAACGGTAGCAGTACAACGATCCCCGGTTACCCTGCCAACGATCACAGTTTTGCCGTCGCCGTGTGCGATGTGACCGGCCTACAGGCGGTGTACGAACAGCATGGGCATACAGCAGGAAACCATCTGCTGCGACTCATCGCTGAGACCTTCAGGGAGAGCTGCCGGACGGAAGACACGGTCGCGAGGACAGGCGCAGAAGAGTTCATCTTCCTCTTCCCTTCGATGACCGTTGAATCGGCGCACCGGCGTCTCGGGATCCTCGAGCGTGGCGTAAAGCGCGCATGCACAGAGCTTGAGATCGAGGTGAGTCTGGCAATCAACGTCGGCCTCGCCTTCTATCCGCAGGATGGGAGCAGTCCGGAAGAGTTGCTGACGGCCGCCGGTCATAGGGTGCACCTCCAGAAGCAGAATCCTGGAGAAACGTCCGTTGGCCGGCGTCCGGACCCGGCCAAGACCAATGTGGCCGCCGCATGACCACCCGACTCGGCTTTGTGCTCTTCAGGAGGCTTGCCAGAACGCTGGTCATTCTTCTGCTCGTGGTCCTCGGCGCAACCCTGCTGGTACGCTTCGCCCCCGGGTACTCAAGCGACGCACGCGAACTCGACGCGCACTTTGCCGAAGCCGCTCGGCGCCGTCTTCAGCTTGAGGCCGAGCGCAGCGGCTCGATCGCGCATCTGCTGGTCGCCGAGCTGAACGGGTATGCTCACG
Source organism: uncultured Acidobacteriaceae bacterium (assembly GCA_964247475.1). Classification (GTDB taxonomy): domain Bacteria; phylum Acidobacteriota; class Terriglobia; order Terriglobales; family Acidobacteriaceae; genus Edaphobacter. The sequence continues at coordinate 23,901 of CAXTUS010000021.1, forward strand.
GAGACTTCGGTAATTCGCGACAGTATGAGGTGCCGGTCAGCGAACTACTCAAGCCTCGACTCGCGGTGAGCGGCAGCCTGCTCGCGCGTTCATTTGCGCTCTCCTGGATACTCGCCATCCTGCCCGCCGCGATCTTCAGCGGGACACGTCATCCGTCCCCTGTGTGGCAACTTCCATCGACCCTCATCCTCGCTGTACCGACTGCCGCTCTGGTAACCCTGTGTCTCTACGCTGATCACGGAGGACCGGTGCTGGTGATGGCCCTGCTGCTCGCCGCGCGTGACTTCAAACTGATGACGAGCCTCTTGCGCAAGGCCTGGCACGCGCCTCATCTGCTGCATGCGAGGGCGCTCGGGATCAGTCCGGCAAGGATGCTGACCGCCTACATCGTCCCCGGCATCCACTCGGAGTTGCTCGCGCTCGCCACACTCTCGGTCGTCACCGGCTTGAGTGCGCTGGTTCCAGTAGAGGTTCTGTTCAGTATTCCCGGCATCGGGCAAATGGCTTGGAATGCGGCGATGAACCGAGACCTGCCGGTGCTGCTCGCGGTCACGGTGCTGATGGCGCTCGCGGTCACTGCCGCGGGTATGCTGAGCGACAGCCGCTCTGTTCCGGAGCAGGCATGAGGGTACGACAGGCATGAGGGTCAGAAGGGTTCCCGCTTATCTGCTTGGCTTATTGATCCTGCTCGCCGGCCTGTTGCTGACCGTACGCTCCGCCTCGACGCCTGGTGCGGACCGGGAACCGACCTACGCCGCCGCCTCGAAGGCACATCCCGCAGGCACCGATGAACTCGGCCGCGACCGCCTGGCCCGCATGGCCTCAGCGATGTTGCTCAGCCTCGCCGGCGCCGTCACTGCCGCGTTGCTCAGTACCGGGATGGCCGCCGCAGTGGGTATCCTGGGCAGTCTTGAGATCGCCCGCCTCGGAACCGCGATGCTGCTTCTCTGCGACGTCGTGCTTGCCCTGCCTTGGCTCTTCCTGCTGTTGATGGTGCGCTCCACACTACCGCTCACCACAAGCCCGATGCACTCCTTCGCCATCACCTTTCTGCTGCTTGCAGCACTCGGCTGGCCGGCGTGCGCCCGCGCCGTCTACAAGGGCTCGGTAGCGCTCCGCCGTTCAGATTGGCTGAACCATGCACGCGCCGGAGGTCTCAGACAGCACCAGATCGTCCGCCACCTGCTCCCAAATCTTGCCACGCTGCTGTTGCCGCAGTTCCTGATCTCGATCCCCGCCTTTGTCATGGCGGAGGCAAATCTTGGCGCGCTTGGCCTCGGAGTCGGAGAGCCGCTGCCATCCTGGGGCGGCATGTTGAGCGAAGCCGCCAACTCTGCCGCGCTGATCGAAAGTGCCTGGGTTCTGCTGCCCATCGCACTGCTGGTTGTCGTCCTGCTGCTGCTTGAAGCACTCACCCAGGAGGCCCTGACATGAACCTGCTCCTACGCTGCAAACTCGTCGCTTCCTGCCTGCTGGCCACCGCCTCGCTCCAGTCCAGCTTCGCCGATACGCCTGCTCGCCTGCCCGGAGAAATCGTATGGAACATCACCTACGACCCGAAGACCTTCGATCCGGCAAAGGTGGATGACCAGCAGTCGGAACTCCTACGCTACCTTACCGGCGGTGTTCTGCTACGCTTCAATCGCCTGACGCAAAAGGTTGAGCCGCAGCTGGCGGAGAGCTGGACCGTCTCACCCGATGGACGGACGCTCACCTTCAAACTGCGTCAAGGCCTGCAATTCTCGAATGACAGCAGCCTCACCGCCAAGGATGTGCAAAGCTCGCTGCGTCGTGTCCTGCTTCCCGCAACCGCGGCTCCGGTTGCCGAAGAGTTCCTGTCGCCCGGCGCCGTCACCATCGAGACCCAGGGCGATCGCTTAATCATCGTGCATCTGCCGAAACGCATCGTGGGCGTTGAGAAGATCTTCGACGAAATCGCGATCGAGCCGGCGGATCATCCCGGTGAGGCACGTATCACCTCGGGCGGATACTATGTCGCTGAGTACCGCCGCTCGCAGTACGTGCGGCTTGCCAGGAACCCGCACTTCAAAGGCCAAGGCGCCGGCATCCTGCCCCATACTGAGCGCCTCCGTCTTGACTTCGTCAACAATCAGGAGCAGGAGGTCAGATCGTTCCTTCGGGGCGACTACGACTTCATCGACGACCTCGCTCCCGACTACTTCAACCTGCTCGCCCGCAAAGCTCCATCCTCCGTGCGTGATCTTGGCGCTTCGCTCAACACGGAACAGCTCTGGTTCAACCAGGCGCCCGGCTCTCCGCTCCCTGGATGGGAAAAGAGCTGGTTCGCGAACCAGGCCTTTCGCCAGGCCGTCTCCGGCGCCATCAACCGTGCGGATCTTGCACGTATCGCCTACGAGGGACACGCAACGCCTGCGTTCTCTTTTATCTCTCCCGCCAATGCGCAGTGGTTCAACCGCAGCCTTACGCTGCCGCACACTGGCTCGAGCGAGGCAAAAGCCCTGCTCGGCAAGGCGGGTTTTCACCTGGCCGGCACGGTCCTCAAGGATGAGCAGGGTCACGAGGTGAAGTTCTCCATCGTGACCAACGCGGGCAACGCCGCACGCAAGAAGATGGCCACGCTGATCCAGCAGGACCTTGCCGCGGTGGGCATGCAGGTAAATGTTGTAACCCTCGACTTTCCTTCGTTGATCGAACGTCTGATGCATACCCAGGACTACGAAGCCTGTCTGCTTGGCCTCGAAAACGTCGACCCCGACCCCAACACCGTGATGAATGTATGGCTCAGCTCCTCGCCCAATCACCAGTGGAATCCTTCACAGAAGACGCCCGCCACTCCTTGGGAGGCCGAGATCGACAGCATGATGAACCTGCAGGCAACCACCCTGGACCAGGCGCGCAGAAAACAGGCAGTCGATCGCGTTCAGCAGATCGTTGCCGACCAGCAGCCATTTATCTACCTGGTGTACCCGAACGCCCTGATCGCCGTCTCGCCCAGGCTGCAGGGAGCGAAGCCGGCGGTACTTGAGCCGCGTGTTGAATGGAACATCGAAGCGCTTACGGCAGGGGCCGGCCGATGACGAAAATCCTCGAAGTTCAGCTGAAGGCCTACTACGGGACAAGGCAGGTTCTGAACGGCGTCAACTTCGACCTGTACGAAGGCGAGGTCCTAGGCCTGGTCGGCAGCAGCGGCGCGGGCAAGAGCACGCTCGTGCACTCTCTCATGGGTCTGCTCCCATGGCGTGGCGGCAGGGCAGAGGGCGAGGTGATGCTCGACGGGAAGAACCTGCTCACTCTCGGCGAAAGAGAATTGCGGACCCTGCGCGGACGGCGACTGAGCCTGGTTCCGCAGAGCCCCTTATCTGCACTGAACGGAGCTGTGAGGCTGAAGACCCACTTTGAAGAGGCTTGGCGCGCGCACAGCAGGCAGGGAAAAGAAGTGTTCTCTGAACGGCTGAGGACGTTGCTCGAGCAGGTGCAGTTGCCATCGGACGCCGCCTTCATCAACCGGCGCCCCGGCGAGATCAGCGTCGGCCAGGCGCAGCGTGTGCTGACCGCCATGGCGCTGCTGCACGAGCCGGCGCGGGTCATCGCCGATGAGCCGACGAGCGCGCTTGATCCCGTGACCCAGGTGCAGGTGGTTGATCTGCTAAAGACGCTCAATCGGACCCTCGGCACAACCATGCTCTACATCTCTCACGATCTTGTCTCCGTCATGCGCTTGTGTGACCGGGTGGCCGTGATGGACCAAGGCAGCATCGTCGAGGTGCTGCCGGTTAGCGAACTTGCCGAGGCCCGCCATCCCGCGACCCGCGCGCTGCTTCAAACCCTGCCTGTGCCACCGGACGTTCTCTTGCGCTACCGCAGTACTGAACGCTCTCGCCCTGGGATGAGCTCTCGCGGTGCTGAAGGTACGCAGGCTGCGGAAGCCGCTTCCACCGCTGACGTTTCCGCGTCCGGTACGCAACACGATGACGAGCAGGTGGTCTCTGCTGCGACTTTACGGCAAACGCTTACAACTTAGGCGTGATTGAGCAGTAACAGCACCCCCCGTTACCGTGACTTAGCTGAAGGAACACTGCGAACGGACAACTGCAAGTGTTGCTCAGCATGCTCAATAGAAATCCTTGGAGTCCGTATGCTTCGCTTCCCCTGCCGTCTCGTCCTCAGCTCCTGCCTCTTCACCCTCTCGACAACTTCGCTCTTCGCAGCAGCAGATCACAAGGCGGACGCGAAGCTGAAAGCCAAGATCTCACCCGACGCGGCCGCAGCCGATCCGGCCTCGACGGTGCCGGTCATCGTTCAGTATCAACACGACCCACAGTCCGTCGCGACACTCCTGACCAACCTGACCGGCGGGAAGCTGGCGCAGCCGTTGAAGCTGATTAATGCTCTGTCGGCTAAGGTGCCTCAACATAAGTTGCGTGAGCTTGCAGCTGATCCTAACGTCAAGTACATCTCGCTTGACCGCCCGCTTGGTTCGCGCCAGACAGTCACCGTGACCGGCGCCAACTACACCGCAGAGCCGATCAATGCGCCCGCGGTTTGGGCGAAGGGGTACATCGGCACCAACGTCGGCGTCGCCGTCATCGACTCCGGCATCACCTACGTGCCCGACCTCAATATCAATCCCTTGTCGCTTCTGCCAGGTGTTCAGCCCGCCCCGCTAAGGATCACAGGTTCACCCATCAAGGGCGTAGGCACGGCACAAGGACGCATCATCTACAGTCAGAACTTCTCCTCGGACCAGAGCGACGCCAACGACCACTACGGACACGGAACTCACGTCGCTGGGCTCATCGCAGGCAACGGCAGCCAGTCGACGGGCAAGAACTTCTTCCATACCTTCTACGGCTCAGCGCCAAATGCCAACCTGATCAACCTAAGAGTTCTTGATTCAAATGGCGCGAGCACCGACTCGGTTGTGATCGCGGCCATCGAACAGGCAATTGCCCTCAAAGATGTCCTGAACATCCGCGTCATCAACCTTTCACTCGGTCGCGGAGTCTACGAGAGCTACACGCTCGATCCGCTCGACCAGGCTGTTGAAAGGGCATACAGGGCCGGTATCGTCGTCGTTGCCGCCGCCGGAAACGACGGACGGGACCAGAACGAGAACGCTGAAGGGTACGGCACCATCAATGCGCCAGGCAACGACCCCTATGTCATCACGGTTGGCGCAATGAACGGCGCTTACACAGCAGGCATTACCGATGACGTCATTGCGAGCTACAGCTCAAAGGGCCCATCGTTCATCGACCATGTCGCGAAGCCTGACATCGTGGCTCCCGGTAACCTGGTGTCGAGCCTTAAGTTCGGCGGCGATCTGCTGGCGCAGGAGAATCCTTCCTTCCTGACGGAGAACGCCTGGTACCAGAACGGAGGCAGCACCGGTTCGTCAAACGCTTACTTCCCCCTGAGCGGCACCAGCATGGCAACTGCGGTGGCCAGCGGCGCAGTGGCGGACCTGCTGCAGGCCAACCCCACACTTACCCCGGACCAGGTCAAAGCTCTGCTTATGACCAACGCCAACCGCACCTACTTTCCGCAGGTCAGCAGCGTCTTCGACAACGGCGTCACCTACAACGCGAACTACGATGTCTTCACCGTCGGCTCCGGCTATCTCGATCTGCAGGCTACGGTGAGCGATGCCCTGGTCAACAACGGTGGTGTACCCGCCGGTACCGCTATGTCGCCGATCGCCTCCTTTGACCCGGCGACAGGGAACACCTCGCTCGTCACGGATCCCACTTCGCTTTGGGGCACAAACGTCAACTGGGGACCGGTGGACGTGTACGGACAGAACGCTTTCATGCCTACTGTCGACGGCTCGACCGTTCTTTGGGGCAAGACGGTTCTGTGGGGTAAGAACGATCCCAACGCGTTCTCCGGACTCTTCGGAGATACGGTGCTCTGGGGCAAAGGCACGGATGAAGCGGCGACGGTACTCTGGGGCAAGAACACGACAAGTGGTTCGACCGTGCTCTGGGGCAAGTAAAGAACCGGCCCTCCTCGTAGCTTCAAACCGCAAACTCAGACGGGCTGATGCACAATAGGTGCCTCAGCCCCGGTGCACGTTTGCGCTTTGTAAA
>CAXTUS010000021.1:29981-39014 GCA_964247475.1 uncultured Acidobacteriaceae bacterium
ACCTCCCAAAAACCCCACCCCTCTGCGGGGCTCATCCTCTTGCGCTCCACCCCCCCGCCTGCACTTTACCGCTTTGAACTCACTCGTGTGGCGCTATAGGGCCTGTGCTTCAGCTTTGTCCTGTGCCATCGACTGTGACAGCGATGTTGACAGGCTCATCAGGTACTCCTGCGAGTTGAAGATCTCGCCGTGCTGCGGAGCGCGTACGTAGCTCCCATCGGCCTCGAGCACGCGCGCCTTCACATTGTCCTTCAGGTACGACCCCAGGATCTCTTCCCGGAGCCGACGCGCGGCGCGTTGGTCAAGCACCGGGTAGACCACCTCGCAGCGCTCGTAGAGGTTGCGCGCCATCCAGTCTGCACTGCCGCAAAAGACTTGAGGATCGGCGCCATTTTCGAAGAAGAAGATGCGACTGTGCTCAAGAAACCGGCCCACAATCGAGCGCACGCGAATGCGGTCGCTCACCCCTTTGACACCCGGACGCAGCGAACACATACCACGCACGATCAGGTCGATTTCGACTCCGGCCTGCGACGCAGCGTAGAGCGCCTCCACGGTCTGCCGTTCAAGCAGCCCGTTCATCTTGGCGATAATCGCCGCCGGCCGTCCTGCACGCGCGTGTTCAGCCTCACGGTTAATCAGCCTGATGAAGTCCTGGGCCAAAGTGAGCGGAGCCACCATTAACGGTTCGTACTCGGCGTGCTCGGCCTCGGCCTCAGCTGTCAGATAGTTGAAGACATGCTGGGCGGCCGTCGTGATCTGCGGATTCGCCGTAAGCAGACTGATGTCGGTATAGAAACGCGCCGTCACCGGGTTATAGTTGCCCGTGCCAAGGTGGCAGTAGCGCCGTACCTGGCCGTCCGGGTCGCGCCGCACCAGAAGCGATAGTTTGCAGTGCGTCTTCCGTCCCACAATGCCGTGAAAGACGCCGACTCCAGCATCCTCCAGTTCGCGCGCCCAGCGGATGTTTGAGTCCTCGTCAAAGCGGGCCATCAGCTCGACAACAACCGTCACATCCTTGTTCTGTGCCGCTGCGATCAGCGCGCGGAAGATGGGCGAGTCCTTGCTCGTGCGGTAGAGCGTCTGCTTCATCGAGATCACCGAACCGTCGAGCGCGCCGGCTTCGATAAACTCCTCGACGGTGCGATAGCTGTCAAACGGATGGTGCAGCAGCACATCGTGGTTGCGCAGATCGGCAAAGATGTCGCTTGCCTTTGAAGAGAGCTTATAGCAGTGGCCTGAGAATGCAGGGTACTTCGCGCTGGGAAGCTTGGTTTCGGAGTAGAGGTTCATCAGCCGCGACAGATTCACCGGGCCATCGGTCTTGAACACCTGCCAGGGCTCAAGCTCGAAGTTTGTCCGCAGACGCTCGATGATCTCGTCATCAGCCGAGGCCTCGATCTCAAGCCGCACGGCATCTCCCTTCCGACGATTGTGCAGCTCTTCGCGGACGCTCTCAAGCACGCTGCGGCTCTCTTCCTCCTGCATGTAAAGGTTGCTGTTGCGCGTTACACGAAAGGCCGACGTGCCCAGCACCTCGTAGCCGCGGTACATCTTCTCAACCTTTGCCTCGATCAGGTCATGGAGGAAGATGAAGTCGGTCCTGCCCTCGGCTGCGGGCAGCGAGATCACGCGCGGCAGGCTGCGCGGCACCGTCACCACGCCCAGTACGGTGGCTGCCTTGTGGCCGCCCGAGATCCTTCGTTTGTGGCGCAGCAGAAGCGCAATGCAGAGAGCCTTGTTCAACACCCGGGGAAAGGGATGCGAGGGGTCGATGGTGACCGGCGTCAGCAGCGGGTCAACCTCACTCTCGTAGAAGCGTTCGGCGAACTCACGTGCTTCGGCTGAGAGCTTCTTCCATTTCAGCACACGCACATGATGACGCTCGAGCGCGGGCAGCAGCCGCTCGTTCCAGCACTTGTACTGCGCCTCGACAAAGGTGGCAAGGTGCCGGCTCAGGATGTCGAGCCTCTGCTCGGGAGTCAGGCCGCCCTCGTCCTCACTTTGCGCCTGGTTGAAGCCCTCTTCAATCTGCTGCAGGATGCCGGCCACGCGGATCTCGATGAACTCATCGAGATTGCTCGCGGTAATCGCAAGGAACTTGACTCGTTCAAGCAGCGGGTTTGAGGCGTCCTCAGCTTCTTCAAGCACACGCCCGTTGAACTTCAGCCAGCTCTCGTCACGGCTGAAGAACATACCGTCAAGCGAAGCAGGAGGCGCAACCGTTGCCGTCACCTTCCCGCCCTTGTGGTGCTTGGCCTTTGTCCCTCCGGTCGTCTTTGAAGACGTCCTTCCAGACGCCTTCAACGGCGGCTCTCCTGCCGTCCTACCCGGCGTCGGCGGATCGGGAAGGAACTCGTCGATGTCCGTGTTGCGAGAATCCTCACGCCTGGCTTCGGCATCGTGCTGAACGTTCTCATTGGTCGTCATACGTTCAAAACAGCTTATAGCCATTCGATGAAGGTACGAACAAATACTGCGCCGACTGGCGGAACCGACATCCCGCAGCCTCCGGCTAGCTGAAGAGAAACTCCTTCGTCCGCAGCTCCTTGACCGTGTCGCGAAGCTTGGCCGCTTTTTCGAACTCGAACTTCTTAGCGGCCTCGCGCATGTCCGATTCAAGCTTCGAGATGTACACGTCCAGCTCCGCCTGGGTCGCGAAGTCAGGCACGCCCTCGGCGTCGTCCGTCAGGTCCGCGTAGTCCGCCTTCAGGATTCCGGCGAGCCCCATATCAATCGCGCGGATGATCGTCTGCGGCGTGATGCCGTGGTCATCGTTGTACTGTTCCTGCTTTGCCCTGCGGCGGTCCGTCTCATCGATGGCACGCTGCATCGATTCCGTCATCTTATCGGCGTAGAGGATCGCCCGGCCTTCAAGGTGCCGCGCCGCGCGTCCGATGGTCTGGATCAGCGAACCCTGCGACCGAAGGAAGCCTTCCTTGTCCGCATCCAGAATGGCGACCAGCGAGACCTCCGGTAGATCCAGCCCTTCGCGCAGCAGGTTGATGCCGATCAATACGTCGTACTCGCCCTTTCTCAGGTCACGGAGTAGCTTGATGCGCTCGAGCGTCTCGATCTCGGAGTGCATGTAGCGGCAGCGTACCCCCACCTCGGTGTAGTAGTTAGCCAGATCCTCTGACATACGCTTGGTAAGCGTCGTCACCAGCACGCGCTGATCAAGCGCTACACGGTCGCGGATCTCGGCCAGCAGATCGTCGATCTGTCCCTTCACCGGACGGATCTCGATCTGCGGATCGACCAGGCCGGTCGGGCGGATGATCTGTTCTACAACCACGCCGGCTGACTTGGTCAGTTCGTAGGGACCCGGCGTCGCCGACACGTAGATGATCTGCCCGGTTCTCCCTTCGAACTCGTCGAACTTTAATGGGCGATTATCCATTGCGCTCGGCAGCCGGAAGCCGTAGTCGACGAGATTTTGCTTGCGCGAACGGTCGCCATGCCACATGCCGTGCAGCTGAGGCACCGTCACGTGCGATTCATCGATGAACAGGACATAGTCCCGGGGAAAGTAGTCAAGCAGCGTCGGCGGTGGCTCGCCCGGCAGCCGTCCGGAGAAGTGCCGCGAATAGTTCTCGATCCCGTGGCAGTACCCGACCGACTTGATCATCTCGAGATCGAAGCGGGTACGCTGATGAATCCTCTGCGACTCGACCAGCCGGCCCTGACCCTCAAGCTCCTTCTCCCACCACTCCATCTCGGCCAGGATCGAATCAGACGCGGTCTTCTTGCGTTCCGGCTGCACAACATAGTGCGACTTCGGATAAATGGGAAGGCGCGAGTACTTCTGACGCACCGTACCGAACAGCGGGTCAATCTGCGAGAGCGCGTCGATCTCGTCGCCAAAGAGCTCGATCCGGTAAGCGTTCTCATCGTAGGTGGGAAAGACCTCGATGATGTCGCCGCGGACGCGAAACGTCCCGCGCCTGAAGTCCACGTCGTTGCGCTCGTAGAGGATCTCTACCAGCCGCCGCGTAATGTCTTCGCGGCGGATCTTCTGTCCCTTTTCAAGCAGCAGCAGCATCCCGTAGTACGCCTCAGGCGAACCGAGACCGTAGATGCATGACACTGACGAAACGATGATGGCGTCGCGCCGTTCAAAGAGCGACCGCGTCGCCGAGAGCCGCAGCTTATCGAGCTCCTCGTTGATCGTAGCTTCCTTCTCAATGAACAGGTCGCCAGAAGGAATATAGGCTTCGGGCTGGTAATAGTCGTAATAGGAGACAAAATACTCAACCGCATTGTGCGGGAAAAACTGCTTGAACTCGTGGTAAAGCTGTGCCGCCAGCGTCTTGTTATGCGCGAGGACCAGAGCCGGCCGCTGCACCTGCTCGATCACCTTGGCCATCGTGAAGGTCTTCCCCGAGCCCGTAACCCCGAGCAGCACCTGGTCTTTCTCACCGGCGGCCAGGCCCGACACAAGCTCGCCGATCGCCCTCGGTTGATCGCCCTGCGGTTTATAAGGGGTACTGAGCTGAAACTCCATCTCTAAAGGATATAGGCTGTGGCTGCGGAAAGCTGGATAGCACACGACGAGGCTAGGCCACTGCGTGCCTGACCAGGGCGTCCGTCTCGTAGTGCACACCGGTCGCCATCAATTGCTCAATCGCAACCACCGTCTCGATTCCACCCCGCGCTCCCACTCCCATGCAGTTCAACGCCGCAGCCGCGCACGCGAAGTCGAGCTGACGGTCGAGCCCCCACCCCGACAGCAGCCCATAGATGAAGCCCGCATGGAAGATGTCGCCGGCCCCCGTCGTATCGACGACCGGCACCCGGTAGGCAGGCCGCGCATGGAACTCTGCCCCGTCCCACGCCAGCACGCCGCCTTCGCCGAGCGTTGCCGCCGTCAGTCTGCAGCCGAAGCGCGCGTGCATCGCTCGCAGCGCATCCGGCAGCTCGTGAATGCCGGTCAGCCGGGCAGGGAAGTCGCGGCTCACGATCAGGTAGTCTACCAGCGGAATCAGACGCTCGACCCCCGTGTAAAGCTCATCGAGATCAGCAATGACCGGAACCTGAGCGTCTCGCGCCCAACCGGCCGCCGTAATCGCAGCCTCGGTATCGTAGCCATCCACATGCAGCGCCCGAGCGTTCTCAATCCACTCTCGCTCCAGGTCGGCCGGCCGAAGCATCAGCCGCTCGTCCCTTCGGCAGAGCACCGTTCGCTCGCCGCCCTGGTCTACCAGGATCAGCGACTGTGCGCTCGATCCGCCCGGAACCGTCACGATCCGCGTTTCGACCCCGGCATGGGCAAAAGCCTGCTGGTGCAGCCGCGCGGCGTCATCCTCGCCCAGCTTGCCAACGTAACGGGTCTCTAAGCCCCAGCGCTGGCATGCGACCACGGTCGAGGCGACCTGGCCCCCCGGCAGCGGGTCGCGCCCGCGATACTCCGTCTTCGAGCCGCGGATCGGATACTCCGCCACCGGGATGACCGTGTCCGTCGCATTCAAACCTACGCCTACCAGGTCGACCATCAACCGCTGTTTCATTTCATTACTGTAAATGCGGGTACGGCCCTTGGCATGCACCGGCGGGTCATCTTCTAGTAGGCTAGCTGGCTAGTCCACAGGTTTGTCTCCGATCAGTCACAAACCGGGAGAGCAGGGTTTTCCATGGCTTCGTTCCGAAAGATCATCACCGACAATCATTTCCTCGTACCCGCAGGCGTCCTCGCCCTTGGCATCGTGCTGCTGATCGTCTTGAGCTAAAAGCCAATCAACAGCAGCAGACAGGAGCAAAGCCTGTCAGCAGACAGGAGCAAAGCTTGTCCCTAGCAGCTCGCACAGCAGACCAGCAATTCACGGCCACCCATCGCCTCGGAGTCATCGCAGGCCTTGTCGCCGGCGTGTGGCTCGGCGCTGCCGAAGCCCCTACCAAACTTGTGACCCTTGGCCTCTCGCCCTATACCGTCTCACTCTGCATGGTCGCCGGTGTCTTCACTGCGCGCTGGACCTTTCCCACGCTGCTTAAAGGGACACGCTACGTCTGGGCAGACCTGATGAGCAAGAAGCACCTCATCCTCTGGGCCCTGCTCGCCGGGGCCCTCTGGGCCGTCGCCAACACCCTTACCGTCTTCGCCATTCGCGACGTCGGCTTGGCCGTCGCCTTCCCCCTGTGGAACGCCAACTCGCTGATCGGCCTAATTTGGGCCAGGCTCCTCTTCGGAGAGCTCAAGGGAGCGTCCGTCAGGGTGATCGCACGCGTGCTTACCGGCGCAGTGGCTATCGTGATCGCGGCGATTCTGCTCGGCTTCAGCAGCTTGCACGGTGTGGGCGTGTCGGGCGGAGGCTCACCCCGTGCCGTCCAGGGCATCGTGGCAGCGCTTGGCGCATGCCTTCTGTGGGGGACGATGTACGTCCCCTACCGCAAGGCTTACCTGAGCGGCATGAACCCTCTCTCGTTTGTCACTGCCTTCACCGTCGGCGAACTCGCGACTGTCGGACTGCTCGCCGTCACCCTTGGGGGAGGCCCGCACGCCATGCATGCGGAGCTCATCCGGGCCGAGCCTGTCCTCTTCTGGCTCTTTCTCGGAGGCTTCGTGTGGGTCATCGGCGATCTTTTCCAGCAGTTCGCGGCCAAGTATCTCGGCATTGGCCGCGGGATCCCGCTTTCTAATACGAACCAGCTCTGGGGACTCGCCTGGGCCGCCCTCGTCTTCCACGAACTCGCCCAGGCTGACCACTCGCACAAGCTGATGATGGTCGCCGGTTCGCTGCTGATGATCGCCGGTGCGGCGATGATCAGCGGAGCCTCTGCCGCAGGCAACGAACACAGCTCGCGCAACGAGGCCATTCTGCGCGAGTGTGATCGCTACGGTCTGGACTATCGCGAAACTCTCGCTTCGATGAGCGGTCAGGAGTTCAGCCGGGACCAGCGCCGCCAGTGGTGGGACTATGCGATCGTCCTCGCCGCCACCTCCGTTTTCCTCTGGCTGGGACTGCACACCCGCGTCCCGCCCCTCATCATGAGCTACGGCTGGATCATCGTGCTTGAGATTATCCTCGCCGGCAGCCTGGTCATGGGCGGCATCGCGCTCTGGCGCACCACTCGCTTTTCGTAGGCGGAAAGTCGTGGCCGTCGGCAGACACTGGCACGATCACCCCGAATCTTCTATCTTTACCGGGACGAAGAAAAATTCGCTTCCCGCTCCACCGGGCTTAGCGCTCAGGAGATCAGAACATGGCGACCACGATGACACCCGTAACCGCAGCCCCGCTTTCAGCCGACATGGAAGAGTGGGACGAGTTCCTGCAGGGCCGTTATAAGGAAGGGAAGTCGGAGGCCGAATTCCGCACCTACGACGCCGAAGCCAACCCCGGCGTCGCGAACTTCTACAAGCTGAACCACGAAAATCAGACCCTCGACTTCGTCCTGGCCAAGGAGAAGCAGTATTTCGGTCTCGAAAGGGGACAGAAGTCAATCTGGGACGCGGCGGCCTTCCTCAACACTCTGGTCGACGACAGCGATCCCGATACGGATCTGACCCAGATCGAACACCTGCTCCAGACCTCCGAAGCCATCCGTGCCGACGGCCATCCGCGCTGGTTCGTCGCCGCAGGATTCGTCCACGATCTCGGCAAGGTCCTCTGCCTTTACGGCGAACCCCAGTGGGCGGTCGTCGGTGACACCTTCCCGGTCGGCTGCGCTTTCTCGGAACACATCGTCTTCCCTGAATACTTCGCTGCGAACCCGGACCTCGATCACCCGGTTTACTCGACAAAATACGGAATCTACGAACCAAATTGCGGCCTGGATCAGGTTCACCTTTCCTTCGGTCACGACGGCTACATCTACCAGGCCATGAAGTCTTACCTCCCCGAAGAAGCGCTCTACATGCTGCGCTACCATTCCTTTTACCCGGCCCACAAGCACGGCGCGTATCGCCACCTGATGAACGACCACGACGTCGAAATGTTCCGCTGGATCAACGAGTTCAACCAGTACGACCTCTACTCGAAGGGCCACGCAAAGCCCGATCTAAAACAGCTGAAGCCCTATTACGATGACCTCTTCGCCGAGTTCTTTCCCAAGGTGATCGCCTGGTAGAACCGCGTCTCCCACTGATTTACACTTGCGGACAGAATCTGGAGGTTCAATGCACAGGGTTTTATCGGGCTGGGCGCTTCTTTTCGCAGCCGGGGCTGGAGCCCAGGTTTCTGTTCCACCAGGGCACGCAGACGCACTCAAAGACACCTCTATCCTGAAGCCCCCGCCCGCGGCGAAGGTCGCAATTGTTGAGTTCGACGATCTCGAATGTCCCTCCTGCTCGAAGGCTCTGCCCCTGGTTGAAGGCGCCGCCAGGCACTTCGACGTGCCCGTTATCCACCGCGACTTTACCTTGTGGGAGCACCATCCGTGGGCCCTGGCGGCAGCGACTACGGCGCGTTACCTGTTCGATGCGGTCTCCGCCAAAGCGTCAGGCGACTTCCGCCGCGACGTCTTTGCTCATCAGGACGCGATCGCGAGCCCGGACGATCTACAGAACTTCACGCGGCAGTGGTTTGCCGCAAAGAAGTTGAAGCTGCCCATACCGCTTGACCCGAAGGGGACCTACGGGGCCGAGGTAAAGGCTGACCGTGAGCTCGCCATTCACATGGGCTTGCGCGGTACCCCCACCATCTTCGTCGTTACCCGGCAGGGCTGGACCCAGGTGCTGGACGCGACTCTGCTTGATGCAACCGTGAGCCAGGTCGTTAGTCAAAGTCAGGGCAACGCGTCCGGGAGATAGCGCAATGAGTGTAGAACTTTGGCTGATCCGCCACGGAGAAACCGAGTGGAGCCTGAGCGGAGCTCACACCAGCCGCACCGACATTCCACTCACTGAACACGGCCGGCGCCGTGCTGAGGGACTGCGCGACTTCCTTAAGGGCTTAAAGTTTGCGAGGGTATTTGTCTCGCCCATGCAGCGCGCCCGCGACACCTGCGCGATCGTGGGTTATGCCGCACAGGCAAGCGTTGAACCCCTGCTGATGGAGTGGGACTACGGCGAAAGCGAGGGCAAAACCACCAAGGAGA
>CAXTUS010000021.1:39024-43977 GCA_964247475.1 uncultured Acidobacteriaceae bacterium
AGATGCGCGAAAGGTATGGCGATGACTGGAGCGTCTGGACCTCGCCGATCATCGGGGGAGAGACGGTGGAGCACGTCGGCGAACGCGCTGATCAGCTCATCCGGAAGGCTCTCGACGGTGCCACAGAAGGCCGCGTCGCCCTGTTCGCCCATGCCCACATCCTTCGCATCACAGCCGCGCGCTGGATCGGCCTTGAAGCCCGGGCTGGCCGCTCCTTCGGTCTTGGGACAGGAAGCCTGAGCATCTTAGGCTGGGAGCGCGAGAATCGTGTGATCAGCCGCTGGAATCGTGAGTTCGAGTAAGCTTCGTTCTGAGAAAAGTAGATGAAGCTCCAGCTTTAGAGCTTGAGCACCAAGGGCCACTCCCGCGCACCCGCTACGCTGAGATCGGGTGCCGCGGCCGCCAGGCTTTCGGGCGACAGCCCATACCTGCAACCAAGCGTCAGCGCGCCTACCGCGCGTCCGGTCTTAACATCCACATGCGAATCGCCGATCATCACCGTCTCGGATGGCGAGACCGGCCCGCCTGCGAGCCGGCCCGCCTCGTCCATGAGGCAGCGCAGCCCCTCCGGGTCCGGTTTCTTCGTCCTGAACGAGTCGCCACCGTAGATCCGAAAGAAGAATCCACTCAGGCCAAGCGCCGTGCAGATCTCTCGGCTTGGTCTCACCGGCTTGTTACTCAGCACAGCCATAGCCATCCCCGGGTCGCGGGCGCGAATCTCCGTCAGTGACTCAATGACCCCATCGTAGACGTAGGTAGAGTCCAGTTTGTGCATACGGTAGTACGCGATGAACCAGTCAACAGCCTGTGCGACGAACGCGGTGTCATGCGGATCAGGCTCATCGGCGATCAGGTGCGCATGCGCCAGCGACTTCCGCACGAGCGTTGTGACCCCATCCCCGATGTAGGCCGCTACCGTCTCTTTTGACAGAGCGGGTTTTCCGAAGTTGACCAAGGTTGCGTTGACCGAGTTTGTAAGGTCGACTTGAGAATCGACCAGGGTTCCATCAAGGTCGAAGACTAGCAGTTTAGCAAGCGCCATCCACTTCAGTTTAGCGGAGAACCGCCAGAACGCCGCAGCAGCGCGGCGGCCCGACGAACTCAGTTGACCTCGATGTCTCCCGAGCCGGTGTGCGCCTCAAGGGTCGGGCCGCCACCATTTACAGGCGCCGAAAGATGACGATGCTCAGCCTTTGGGGCACCGGCCACCCGTATATCGCCCGAACCTGACGAGGCATCCACATTGAAGTGCGCATCGTGCCCGATGTGAACCCGAATATTCCCGGAACCGGTTTGCAGCCGTGAAGAGCCGGTAATACTGCCGTCTGCTTCGATATCGCCCGAGCCGGTACGAGCCGTGAGCGCGCCCGCAAGTCCATGGATCCGCAAATTTCCCGAGCCGGTCGCAGCCCGGACCTCCCCCGGAGCAGTCACCTCGAGTTCGACATCTCCAGAGCCCGTCTGGAGTTCAGCAGGGCCGGCCACCCCATGCGCGCGGATGTTCCCGGATCCGGTCTGGCCCTTCAGAAAGCGGCCAAGGTTATCCACCTCCACGTCTCCCGACCCTGAGTGCAGGTTCAGGGCGACAGATTTCGGAGCCGTGATGTCATAGTCGATCGTGATGTTGTTATAGAGGTGTCGGTCCTCAGGTCGGACATCGCCGATGTGAACCGCATTCCCGGACTGCTCCACCGGCGGATTCTCTGAGATCCGCGTTATGCGCCCATCTATGTCTCCGCCCGCGTTCCAGCCCGCGTACACATGGGCTTTGACGTGGATTTCTGAGTCCGCACCGGGATGGATCCGGATGTGCCCGGCGCCGGTAGAGACGTATAGATCGGCGGAAGGCGAGACCGTGATACTGCGCTCGAAGTCTGCGCCATGAGCGGTTGCGGCCAAAAAGGTAAGTGTCAACAAGGTACGGACGATCATGTTCAGCTCCTGAGGATTGTCTTGGTAAGGCTTGTCAGAGATGGCATTGCTATTGCTGCAAGATGACTGGATCTGCCTCTTTGAGACCAGAAAGGATCTCGACCTTGGTCCCGTCTGAGAGGCCGGTTGTCACTGTGACCAGCCGGCGGCCGGTCTTCTGTGTGCCGTCCGGCACCTCAACGGTTGCGTTCCGATCCTTGTCATACCTGACTGCCTGTTCAGGCACGGTCAGCACCCGCTTGTGCTCGTCGAGCAGGATCTCGGCATTAGCGGTCATGTTGGCCTTCAGCTCGCCGCCAGGGTTTTCAATGGAGACCCGCACCTCAAAGGTGGTCACGTTGTCTTTTTCAACACCAAGCGGTGCGATCCGTGTGACCTTGCCGAGGAAAGTCTTGTCCCGAAACGACTCGACCTTGATCCGCGCCGGCTGACCGAGGAAGACCTTGCCGATGTCCGATTCATCGACTTTGCCCTGGACATACACCTGGTGAATGTCACCCACTGTCATCACCAGCGTTGCCGTGCTGCCAAGCACCAGGATCGAGGAAACCGCGTCACCCTTCTCAACATCTCGGGAAAGCACCACGCCATCCATCGGCGCGGTGATGTTGGTGTAGCTCAGCTGCTCCTCCAGCTGCTTGAGAGACGCTTGTGCCTGCTGGACCTGGGCCTCGGCCTGCCGCAATTTGGCTGAATCGACCGCGATCTGCGACAGCGCACGATCCCGCATATTCGCAGCAGCTAAATACTTCTGCTGGGCATCATCAAGCGCCTGTGCGGAGACCACGCCGTCTGCCTGCATCTGACGCGCTCGGTCATAGGTATGCTTGTACATCGGAAGGTCCGGCGCCTCCGCATTCACCTTGTCGAGCGTGATGGCAGCCTCGGCAGCTCGCGCATTCGATTCTGCCGCGGTCAAAGTTGCCTTCTGGGCTGCAACCTGATCAAGGATTTCCTGCTGGTCGAGCTGGGCGAGAACCTCGCCCCTGTGAACCTGGGCGTTGATATCAGTGTTGAGCTGGGTGACGATACCTGACGCCTTGCTCTTCACCTCTACCTTGGTAATCGGCTGAACCTTACCTGTCGCTACAACAGATTTCGCCACGTCACCGCGTGACACCTTCGAGAGCATCGCCGGATCAATTGTCTTTGACTTACCCCGGACAATCACTGTGACGCCCAGGATGAGGGCGACGAGTAAAATTGCCGTTGTTGCGAATAGGACCCGGCGGGATTTCTTCTTGGCTGCCATGAACTTCTGTACGGATGGAAGCTTTGATTTGTTCCATCCGCCCCCTTCTACACAGAAACTTCTTGCTGAACGTGCAGAACCCCTTAAAGGGGTGCAGCACTCGGTTAGGCGTATTTACGAAGTATCCCAAGCACCTTGCCCTGGATTTGCACATTCACGGCCGGTGCATAGATGGGCGCCATCTCGGCGTTCGAAGGCTGCAGCCGTATCATGCTGCCCTCTCGAAAGAACCGCTTCAGCGTGGCATCCGCACCATCGATCAGCGCTACCACGATCTCTCCCTCGCGCGCTGTGCGAGTCCGCTCCACTAAAACAAAGTCACCTGAGACGATGTGCTCATCACGCATCGAATCTCCCCGCACCTCCAGCGCAAACACCTCGCGATTCCCGATGATGTCCCCGAGCGAGATGGATTCAGCGGTCTCGATGGCCTCAACCGGCTTGCCGGCAGCGATGCGGCCAAGTAGCGGCAACCGCTCAAAACCCTTCTTTGTGCTGCGAATCGGCAACACATCGATCGATCGGCTACGATTGTGCGCGCGCTGAAGCAGGCCCTTGTTTTGCAGGTTCGTCACGTGTTTGTGGACCGTCGCAAGCGAGTTCAAACCGAGCCCGGACGCGATCTCTTCGTACGACGGGGAGTACCCGTTCTTGGCCGTGAAGCCAGATAGAAAGTCAAGAACCTCTTTTTGCCGCCGCGTGATGGCCATGGCTGAATTGTAGCGAATAAAAAGCGAATTGCAAGCGACACTTCCTGAACCGACTATTACACAGGTAGATGCAGCTGCTCATGCCTTCTGTCAAGAGCCGGCATGGCTAACAGCTGTCTTTGATATAGCGCTGAGCACTGGCTGGTTTCACTTTGGGATAAGTCGAAGTGGGTCCTCTTTCGGTACGAGAAAAAACGTCCGAACTCATTGTTTTCTTGTTCTCTCCAATCTCAGGCCCCAAGGTAATAACACGAACTCACCTCCCCGACATGCAGCAGCTTGATTGCACGGGAGTGATGGAGGTTCGGAACCTAGAGGAGATAGCGGATGCGTGTACTCATCATCGACGACGACTCGGCCATGGGGGATTTCCTGCAAAACCAGATGCGGACGGAGGGTCACGAGACCTCTCTGGTGCAGGACACTGACTCAGGTCTTCACGCCGCGCGGGATGGTGCGCACGACCTCATCCTGCTGGACATCAGTCAGCCTGATGTAGATGACCTCATCTTGCTTGAAGATCTGCGCGACTTGCGCATCAGCGCGTACATCATGGCCCTCACCTGCCACATTGCGCCCGCGGCTAGGATCGCCTATCTGGATCTTGGCGCAGACGATGTACTAGCCAAGCCCTTCAGTTTCCTTGAACTCAAGGCGCGGTGCAGAGCGTTAACCAGGCGGCAGCAAAGGTTCGCAGACCGCACCCTGCGCGAGGGGGATCTGGAGCTCAACCGTCTTGAGCGCAAGGTTGCGCGCAGCGGAAAAGCAATCGATCTCACCACGAAAGAGTTTGCCCTGCTTGAATACCTCATGCTTGCACGTGGTCGTACCTGTTCGCGTGGTGAACTGCTCAAGGAGGTCTGGCGTATGTCACCGGATGCCGGGACGAATGTTGTCGATGTTTACGTCAATTACCTGCGCAAAAAACTCGGGGCCGGACGCCAGGACGGGCTCGATGTCGGCGAAGAAGTTGAAGCGGGCGGGGCAGTGATTGACACGATCAGTGGCGAGGGATATTCACTTGCGCTCGGTCTCGGGAGGAAGTCGGCTCAGGCGTCG